>CAYYXJ010000032.1:16559-20604 GCA_964475455.1 uncultured Clostridiaceae bacterium
AGCAATCGGAGAAACAATGGCCGTAATTATGGTAGCAGGTAATAGTCCATATATGCCGGAAGGTATTTTCAGTAGTTTCAGGACTCTAACCGGTAACATAGCCATAGAAATGGGGTATGCATCAGGGCTGCATAGGTCTGCCCTATTTGCAACCGGTGTAATATTATTTGTTTTCATTATGGTTCTGAATTTTGTTCTAATGGCAATAACTAAGAAAGCTGGTTCAGAAAATGCATAGAAAAAGTAAAATTTATGATAATTCAATGAAATTTTTTATTTGGTTCTTCTCTATTTTAACATTTATCTTTTTTGTATTGGTCATAGGATTTATAGTGATAAAGGGAGCTCCGCAGATAAGCTGGTCATTTCTCACTGATATTTATAAAGTTACAGAAGATAAACATGGAATTCTACCAATGATGATCAATACCCTGTACCTGATTATACTTACTCTGGCAATAAGTGTACCAATAGGCATATCAGCAGCTATATATCTGGTTGAATATGCAAAGCCCGGCAAGTTTGTATCAGTGATTAGATTCACCACTGAAACACTTGCAGGAATTCCATCGATTGTCTATGGATTGTTCGGGCTTGTTTTCTTTGTTTCTTTTTTAAAACTGGACTGGTCCCTTTTTTCCGGAGCACTTACCCTTTCAATTATGATTTTACCGGTAATAATTAGAACAACGGAAGAAAGCATAAAAACGGTTCCGAGGGAATTTGTTGAAGGCAGTTTGGCCCTTGGAGCCACCAGGCTTAGAACTGTTTTTAAAATTATATTGCCGAATGCAATTTCAGGTATTCTTGCCGCTGTTATTCTTAGTATAGGACGTATAGTCGGTGAAACTGCCGCACTCTTGTTTACTGCAGGAATAGTACCTAAAATTGCACAGACCGTATTCAGTTCAGGACGCACTATGTCACTTCATCTTTATCTGCTCGTTACTGAAGGAATTTCAACTGATGAAGCATACGGAACTGCCTTTGTGCTGCTCGTAATCGTAATAATTATTAATCGTCTGTCAGCATTTCTTGCCGGCAGATTAAGAAAAAGGCTACAAGGAGGAGGCACCTGATGATAAAGGTAAAAACCCGTGATTTAAATCTTTTTTATGGAAATCACCAAGCACTTAAAGACATATCACTGGATATTGAGGAAAATAACGTAACGGCCCTTATTGGTCCGTCGGGCTGCGGAAAATCTACTTTTCTAAAAACAATTAACAGAATGAATGACCTTATTCCAAAATGCACTATTAATGGGTTGGTTGAATTGGACGGAATAGATGTTTACAATGATGTCAATGTTGTAGAACTTCGTAAAAAGGTCGGAATGGTTTTTCAAAAACCAAATCCATTTCCAATGAGTATTTATGACAATATAACATATGGTCCCCGCACGCATGGTTTACGTGGTAAATCTGCCCTTGACGAGGTAGTGGAAAAAAGCCTTAGAAAAGCATTTCTTTGGGATGAAGTAAAGGATAGATTAAGGAAAAGTGCCCTTACCCTATCCGGCGGACAGCAACAAAGGCTTTGTATTGCAAGGAGCCTTTCAGTAGAACCGGAAGTTATGCTGATGGATGAACCCACTTCTGCACTGGATCCCATATCTACCTTGAAAATTGAAGATTTGATTTCAGAGCTTAAAAAGAATTATACTATCATCATTGTTACCCACAACATGCAGCAAGCAGGCAGAATATCAGATAAAACAGCATTTTTTCTTTTGGGTGAAGCCATTGAATTCAATGACACTGAACAAATTTTCAGTGTTCCGGCTGATAAAAGAACAGAAGATTATATAACCGGAAGATTCGGATAACCGGAGAATTGGAGAAAATTAATATGACAAGATTTTCATTTGAAAAAGCATTGAAAGAACTGGATTTCAGCCTTATAAAAATGGGCACATATGTTGAGGAATCCATTGAAAAGACAATTAAAGCTCTTACTGAACGAGATTTTGATTTGGCTAAAACAATAATTTCTGATGATGATATAATTGATGACATGGAACAGAATATTGAAAAAATGTGTGTCACCCTGATTGCCAGGCAGCAACCGATTGCCAAGGATCTGCGATTGATTACTTCTATTCTAAAAATAATAACCGACCTTGAAAGAATAGCCGATCATTCTTCTGATATCGCGGAGCTCACCTTGAATTTCAGTGAATCGGGTTTTATAAAACCTCTTATTGACATTCCCAAGATGGCAGAAATGGCACGGCAGATGACGGATAAATCAATAGACTCTTTTATAAAAAAGGACTTTGATCTTGCCCGCGAAGTATGTGCAAGTGATGATTATGTAGATGAATTATTTGAAACTGTAAAGATTGATCTTGCTGAAATAATGAAAAACAATCCTGAGCATATTGACCAGGTGGTTGATTTACTTATGATTGCAAAATATATAGAACGAATGGCAGATCATGCTACAAATATCGGTGAATGGGTAGCATATTCAATAACCGGCAACCATGAACATCTGGCACATTTGTATCATAAGGATTCCTTGGAAAGCAACCCCTTCAGCAGTCTGGAACAAGGTTAAATGGAGTAATCATGAAAAAAAAGATGATTTTTGTTCTTGAGGATGAGAAAAATATACAGCATTTAATAAAGTATAATCTCGAATCATCGGGTTACGAAGTTATTTGCTTCTCAACCGGATTTGAATTTTTAAAATTCTTAAAAGAAAATACATGCGATTTAATTCTTTTGGATATAATGTTACCTGATACTGATGGTTTTGACATATTGTCAAAACTAAAGCGTAATGGGAAAAATTCACAAATACCTGTTATTATGCTCACTGCCAAAAAAGAAGAACTTGATAAAATCCTTGGCTTGGAAATGGGTGCCGACGACTATATCACAAAGCCATTCAGTGTACGTGAATTGACATCAAGGATAAAAGCAGTTCTCAGGAGGAGTATGCAAAATTTACCAGATGACAACCAAGTTTCTGGGAATGAAATCAGAAATCTTGATATTGTAATGTATAAGGACAAACATCAGGTTTTTAAATCAGGTTCATTGATTGACTTATCACTTAAGGAATATCAGTTACTTGAAACACTGATGTCTGACCCTGGCAAGGTTTTTACAAGGGATGTTTTGCTTAATAAAATATGGGGTTATGACTATTACGGAGAAACCAGGACCATTGATGTCCACATAAGATACATTAGACGTAAACTTGGTGATAACGGACCGGAATTCAAGTATATAGATACTGTTAGAGGAATCGGATACAAATTTATCGTTCAATAAGGAGCAATATGTTCAGGAAAAAATTATATTTTTATTATTTTGTATTGATTACAGTTTCTCTCCTGCTTTCCGGCTTTGTAATAGCGGGTATATCAGTTGAGAGATACAAGAATCAGGTGGAAGATGAACTTCGGACCAGTCTTGGTGCTGCTCTTTACGCAATTGAAAATAATGATTACAATTCATTTGCAGAGAATTTCAGTAGAAAACTTAACACATTCAATGATGAGGAGCAGTATCTTAGAATAACTGTTATAAGACATGACGGACTTGTTTTGGGTGATTCCAATGCAGATATTGAAAATATGGACAACCATCGTCTTCGACCTGAACTTATTGAAGCGCAAAAGCTGGGCATAGGCCTTGATACAAGGCGAAGTGCAACCACCGGGATTAACTATATGTACCTTGCGGTAAGAACTGACAATGGAAATTTTCTGAGGGTTTCCGTCGCTTTATCATACATTAATTCTATTACCGGATCAATTTACACCGGTACCACCATAACTATTCTCATTTCTTTGCTTTTTGCTACCATAATAGGTTATAAGCTTTCAATGAGGTTCATAAAACCAATAGAACAGCTAACTAAACATTCCATGGAGGTTTCCTCAGGTAATCTTTCCAATCGAATTCCATATGAACCAAGCAAAGATGAGCTTACCAAACTTATTGAATCGTATAATAATACTACCGAAACACTTGAATCTGCCTTTAAGGAAATATCTGACCATAACAATGAACTCAACACTTTGCTAAAT
>CAYYXJ010000033.1:0-4751 GCA_964475455.1 uncultured Clostridiaceae bacterium
ATTTCATCTTTTCCCCCGCCTTTGTTCCACATTACTATGCCGTAAATCAAACACAGAAACGCAGAGCCTATGCAAAGAGCATATGCAAGAAAAATCGATACATCAGGTATCCCTAACATCAGATTCACCCCCTATTTAATTTTGTGATGGAGTCAGTTGTCAAACACTGAACTACCATACTACCGTACTGCTTCAGAAAATATTAAATTTTCCATTTATCCGTGCTACTTGCAGAAATTATACCAATGCATCAATAAGCTGTCAAACTTTATTGTCTGATAAAGCGCTGTGGTTATCCGATATCATCAGAAGTTTCAATATTCCAAATGCTATATGGGCTGAGCTTCATTTATTTCTTTTCTTCTATTGATGAAATACAGTACTATATCAGTTAATACCATAAGCCCATTCAGAATATACAGAACCATAACCAGGTCAGTACTGTATATCAACTTATGTATTGTACCGGATATATAGCCCGTTTCGATGATTATCAGGAAAAACAATGATTTCCCCTTGGTTGAGCGTGATTTTACTGACCTTATAATTGAAAACGGCCATGCAAGGCCAAAACACAGAAGCATGATGGCTTCAAATATACTTAGGTCCATGTTCTTTGTTCCTCCATTTTCTTATTTGAATGCTGACCTGCATAGTATTGCTTATCCATTGCTTCTCTTCCATATTTCCCCGGCAAGGGCACCGAATCTATTGAGCACATCAGTTATGCTGAGTTCGGGAACTCCGTTCATATATGTTCTGACCTTGTCATTGAAAGGAGCATACCAGTGTTTGGGAACAGCTTCCTTCCCTACTATTGCGCCTACGATGCTACCCGCAGTTGCTGCAGTACAGTCATTGTCCAGTCCCATTGCTACAAGATTGGAGATTACTCCGGTCACATCACCCTCAGCCATCAGCAACCCAAATACCGTTAGGCATGCATTGTTGTTGGTATGTGCACCACCCATACCGGAAAACCTTTCATCCACTGCTCTTCTTGCATCCCTGTAGTTGTGAATGTTCCCTGAGTACTCCAATGCCCATGTGATATCTTTGTATAATAAGCATCCCTTTGGTATTTCGGTAAGACCTGTTTCAATGGCTTCCCTTGCCGTGTCCACCGCAAATGCCGCAGACTGTGCTGCAGCAAAGAACATCTCCCCGTAGATGCCGTTTCTCCTATGTGACAGGAAGGCGTCACGCCAGGCTAGTTCAGCCGCCTTTTCAGGCCATGCCGGTGCCATGTATGCCCATGGGTCGCTCCGGATATCAGCACCAATCCACTGACAGTAGGGATTATCGGTTTCCCCGGCTTTTTCCGCCGGGACACCTTTTTTAAGATTTTCAAGGGTGATATGTTCTGCCGTGCAAGCCATCGGAAGATACCTGAGCCAGGCTTTTCCCACGTCTTCCACGCTGAAATCCAGTCCATATTCCTCTGCTATAAGAAGACCAAGAATTGTGTAAGTGATGTCATCATCCACTGGTACACCATTCATTCTGCTTCGGGTATAATCCTCGAATCGGCTCATACCATATCGAAGATCAGAGGGATTCTTTACTTCGGGCCAGTAATCAACCGGTGGAAATGCAATGTCATTGTAAGCGGCCCAATCCTCCATCTGTTCCACAGTCCAGAATTCGACGGGAGCGCCAAGGGTGCATCCTGCAAATCTTGAAAGTACTGCTCCTGCAAGTTTGTCTTCATATACCTTTTTGTCAAATGATTTCCACAATCTCCTGGGGCCCGGTTCCCTGAGCGCTTTTATATCCAAAAGGGCATCCGGCTCATCTTTTAGCAAATTACGGTCGATTTCAAAGCTCTTCAATCGTTCTGTTGCATCCTTCAGATAAGCAGCTACAACATTCAGGGCCTCTTCAATGGTTGTTTCAGAGACCCCGTATTCATACATCAGTTTTGCATACTGGATTACTTCATGGGCTTTCTTTTCGATATCAGGATTCCTGGGATAACTCATTGCTTTTTCTCCTTTGCTTTCCCGCCGTTGTTGGTTGATTGCTTATGGTAAGTATATCTCTTTGCCGGTGGGTTTTCAATATTATTTAACTTATATGTACTCACAATAATCAATTGTCCCGTATGTTTATTTTTTGGATATTGTTCTGTGCCGGAACTGTATAGCCCTGCAGAAATGGTGTATAATCTTTCCATTATGAGCAGACTGGATGAAATAAGGGAAAAGGCATACGAAATACTGTCCGAAGGAAAGGGCAGCCATGACAAGGAGCACACCGAAAGGGTTGTCAATCTTGCTTTGCATATTGCAGCAATTGAAAAAGCAGACACAGATATTGTGACTGCTGCAGCTCTTTTACATGATATCGGCAGACATGCACAGGACCAGGCCCTTGGAAAACTCTCCCATGAGAAAATCAGTGCTGAAATGGCTGTTCCCATTCTTGTTGATGCCGGATATAAGGAGTCGGAAATCCCTCCTATCATCCACTGCATAGAATCCCACAGATACAGAAGCGAACCTGCCCCTTCAACACCCGAAGCCATGTGCCTGTTTGACGCGGACAAGCTTGACGCCATAGGGGCCATTGGAATCGGAAGGGCATTTGTATTTGCAGGAGAAGTGGGTGCAGCTGTACATCTCCCCGGCCTTGACATTGAAAAAACCGAATCCTATTCAAAGGAAGATACAGCATACAGGGAATACAAGGTCAAGCTGATCAAGATAAAAGACAGAATGTATACGGAAGAGGGAAAAAGACTGGCCGGTGAAAGGCATGATTTCATGGTTTCATTCTTCGACCGTCTAGACAAAGAGACAAGAGGAATACTATGAAAAACAAAAAGCACATATTTGCTTTATTCAGTGCATTTTTTAAAATAGGTCTATTTACCTTCGGAGGAGGATATGCAATGCTTCCGATGATTCAAAAAGAAATAACGGAAAAACAAAAATGGGCTACAGAAGAGGAAGTTCTTGACTGCTATGCAATCGGTCAGTCAACACCCGGGATTATAGCAATCAATACGGCTACATTCATAGGATACCGGACAGGAGGCATCCCTGGTGCACTTGCCGCAACGCTTGGGATGGTTGCACCTTCTCTTATTATAATCACTGCACTGTCAACATTGATTTTAAAATACAGGGATAATATATATGTAGAAAAAGCCCTCCTCGGCATACAGGGAGCTGTTGTTGCACTTATTGCGGTTTCCATAATAAAAATGGCAAAAAAAGCATTTTCCGGAATCTTCACATATATTCTGGGAGGTCTTGGGTTCCTCCTTCTCTTTGTTTTGAAAGTTCCTGCATACTTTATAATTGCAGGAGCACTGGTACTCTCAATTATTTACACATTGATAAATAGCAGGAGGGCATCATGATCTTTCTTGAGCTATTCTTGAATTTCTTTTTTATTGGAATTACAAGCATCGGCGGTGGTTTATCCACTATACCCTTGATGACTGAAATACTGCTTGCAAAAAATTGGGTGGTTGAAACAGAAATCCTTGATATGATTGCAATATCAGAGATGACACCCGGACCAATTGGCATTAATATGGCAACATACGCAGGTAATAAAGCCGCCGGCATACTTGGTGGTATTTCAGCGACTGCCGGACTGGTTGCACCATCAATCATTATCATAATAATAATTGCACATTTTTATAACAAATACAGAAGCAACCTTTACGTAAATGGTGTTATGACAGTGGTCAGGCCTGTTGTAACCGGTATGATTGCCGCAGTCTGTGCAAATCTTGCAGTTATGACACTTCTAAACATTGAGTCATTGCAAGGCGATGGTGTATTCTGGTCAATATTTCAACCGATTCCCATACTTATAGCGGCATTGGTTTTCATAGCAAGCTATAGATTCAAAGTCCATCCTGTATTTCTGATTGTAACTTCAGCCATAGCAGGTATAATATTATTGTAATAGATTTGGAGGTGCAATGAAGAGTTTTAGAAAAGAACTTTGGTTTAATATAAAAGGTCGCCGCGGATTTAAGAATATAACCCCGGAAGTAAATAAGTGCCTGCGCGAAAGCGGCATCATGGAAGGTTTCCTTTTGTGTAATGCTATGCATATAACCGCCAGTGTATTTATAAACGATGACGAAAGCGGTCTTCACTCTGACTTTGAAAAGTGGCTTGAAGGTCTTGCTCCTGAGAAACCTTATAATCAATACTCTCACAACGGTTTTGAGGACAATGCAGATGCACATCTGAAAAGAACTATTATGGGAAGGGAAGTCGTAGTTGCCGTAACAGATGGAAAACTTGATTTCGGCCCATGGGAACAAATTTTTTATGGAGAATTTGACGGAAAAAGGGACAAACGTGTCCTTGTAAAGATAATCGGAGAATAAAATGAAAAAAATACTTTTATTAACAGTAACGGCAGTTCTTTTAATTTCAATGGCTTCAGGTTGTACAAAGGAAGCAGAAACAGTTGAATTTGGCTGGGGAGAAATATCACAAAATACATATACAAATGAATTCTTTGAATTTTCAATTGATTTATCCCCCGACATGACATTTTTAAGTCCGCAGGAAATCCTCAATGCCAATCCACCTTATGACGAAAACGGTGAAGAAATGGAACCCATTGATATATCATCAATAGAAGATCTGGCCTCGGAATCCGTTGTTCAATTTGTTTACGGAAGCCTTTATAACGAGGAAGAACCGGGAAGATTCAATTCATACATCAGCGGCTGGGCCGCATCGCTTATACCCGTTTATACAGCGGGACTTTGAAAA
>CAYYXJ010000033.1:4761-14359 GCA_964475455.1 uncultured Clostridiaceae bacterium
ATACATCAATATTTTTTCTGAAAGCATGAGCAGCATCGGCGAAACCATGAACAAGGAAAACTATGTTCAGAATTATATGGATTTTTCCGAATATCTTTATAAGAATTCAATGATAGATGTAATCACACATCCTCTGGAAAAAGTGTGGTTCAGTGATCGCCAGTTCGCAAAAGGCACCATTGAAATAGACTATGAAGAATACAAGGTAACCCAGGACATGTACGCCATTACAAAAAACAACTATGTTTTTGTGATTATGTGTAATTATACCACCGAATCTGAAAAAGAAATCTTTGACAACATGATTGCCTCAATTGATATAGATTGAAATTTATATGTAAAAAAAAAAGTGCATTCAAACCATAAGGATGAATGCACTTTTTTTAGTTGATTTCAAATGTTGCAACACATCTTGGCGGTAATTCGCAGCAAATACTGTTTAATTCAGTTTTATAATCACAGAACTCCTCAATGCTTACATTATCCGGATTTTCAGGTGTATTATGGGAAGTGATTTCGCTGCCTGTTAAAATCCGGCATTTCACTGATTTTATCTTTTCCAATCCCGGTATTTCAATTGAGTATTCTGCTGATGTCCTTGGGTTTGAATTGCATACTGATACAAATAATTTACCTGAATCCTTGTTAATTGATGCCGTTGTGTCCGTTTCCGGCAACCCCCTGTAATAATCGGTTTCTTCTTGAATATTCAGATATGTATTTTCCATATGAACTTTGTAAAGGTCAAATACATGATATGTAGGAGTTTTAACCATAACATCATCATAAGTTAATATTACCGCTTGAAGCACATTTACTGTCTGTGCCAGGTTTGCCATTTTTACCCTGTCGTTGTGTTTATGGAATGTATTGAAGTGAATTGATGCAGAAACGGCATCTCTTATTGAATTTTGCTGATGCAGAAATCTTTTATTGGTTCCGGCAATTGCCTTGTACCAGGTTCCCCATTCGTCAACAACCATTGCAACCTTCTTTTCGGGATCATATTTGTCCATTATCCTGGAATGACCGTCAATGTATTCATCCATAAGATATGAGTACTTGATTATTTTATACCACTCTTCTTCAGTGAATTTATGTGAATAACCCATTTCGGAAAAATTATTATTAACCCTTGTATAGTAATGAAGGCTAAGTCCCCACATATATTTTGAGGCTTTTTTCATAACCTGTTCAGTCCAGTTATAGTCATTTTCATTGGCTCCGCACGCAATTTTCCTTACCGAATTACCGGGATAGTTCCTGACATAGGTCTGATACCTTATATATAAATCAGAATAGTATTCAGGTGTCATATACCCACCGCATCCCCAGCTTTCATTTCCTATACCAAAAAACGGAAGCTTCCATGGTTTTTCTCTGCCGTTTTCAGCTCTCAGCTCCGACATGCAGGTTCCCTTTTCACAACTTAGATAATCAACCCAGTCCTGCATATCCTTTATGGTACCGCTTCCCAGATTTCCCGCAACATATGCATCACAGCCAAGCATCTCACAAAGTTCCATGAACTCATGGGTTCCGAATGCATTTGTTTCCGAAACCATTCCCCAATGGGTATTTACCTGTCTTTTCCTGTTTCTTTCAGGACCTACTCCATCCTTCCAGTGGTATTCATCGGCAAAGCATCCACCGGGCCATCTGAGAACAGGTATATTCAAATTTTTCAAAGCTTCGACTATATCCAGCCGAATGCCGTTCCTGTTGGGAATTTGAGATTCTTTTCCAACCCACATGCCATCATAAATACATCTGCCGAGATGTTCTGCAAAATGTCCGTATATATATTTACTGATGGTTCCACCGGTTTTATTGATGTCAATTACTGCCTTGTTCATTTTTAACTTTCTCCCAACTTGAATTTTGCCATTGGAGTATATGTCAGTATTCCATTTATTCTGCTGCTTTCCATGACGCATATCTCATTTATATCAAATGTGTGCGTCGGAAATTCTATTTCTTTACCTGCACAGGTAATTACAGCCTGGCGGGCTATGGTTATGTGCGGTTTATATTCAGCAAAATCTGTTTCTAAACCAACTCTCTTCAGGTTTTTTATTATTTTATCATGTAATTCAAGAAGTTCCTCTGATTCTGTAATATTAAAATATACTGTGTGAAAATTCTTCTTCCTGAAACTGGAAACTCCATCAATAGTCACCTTGAATTTCTTGATTACTTTAGCAGTTTCACCTGTTGCAACAATAATCTGATTAACTTTTTGCCTGTCAGCCTCCCCAATAAAAACCACTGTCATATGCAAATTTTCAAGTCTGGTTGATTTTGAATACTTATAAATTGAAGATATTGATTGTTCTGATTCCATCAAGTATTGCCTTGTAGAAGGGCCGAAGGTTATAGCAATAAAAATTCTCATGGAAAATAAATTACACCTGCACTTGATTTTTTCTAAATTATATATCAAAATGTATTCATAGTATATGAAAAGAGGTCAATCAATATGAAATATGTCTGTACTGTATGTGGGTACGTATATGATCCCGAGTTAGGCGATGAAATGGCTGATATCCCTGAAGGTACTCCATTTGAAGATCTTCCTGATGATTGGGTTTGTCCGGAATGCGGAGCTCCCAAGGATATGTTCGAACCAGAAGAGTAAAACCAATTACATATTTAGAAACAACGGCGTTTCACAGAGCCTGGATTACCAGGTGGTTGCACGCCGTTTTTTTTAATCCGGAAGCAACCGGCGAAAGGAACAAACATGAGAGTTGAAAGAACAAAAGAAGATGTAATCAATCTTGTTAAAGAGAATGACGTTAAATTCATTCGCTTGCAATTCACTGACATATTCGGTGTCCTTAAGAATGTTGCAATTACCGTTGACCAGTTGGAAAAAGCACTGGCAAATGAATGTATGTTTGACGGTTCTTCCATAGAAGGCTTTGCCCGAATAGAAGAGTCTGACATGTACCTGAGGCCGGACCCTGATACATTTGCAATATTCCCATGGCGTTCACAGTCAGGAAAAGTCGCAAGACTTATCTGTGATGTTTATACTTCCGACGGAAAACCTTTCGAAGGTGACCCTCGTTATGTGTTGAAAAAAATGGTAAAGAAAGCCCAGGACATGGGTTTTGATCAGTTCAATGTTGGTCCTGAATGTGAGTTTTTCCTCTTCTTGACAGATAATGACGGAAATCCTACCACCATTACACATGACAATGCCGGATATTTTGACCTGGGTCCCATTGACCTGGGTGAGAATGCCCGCAGGGATATAAGCATGATTCTTGAAGAGATGGGTTTTGAAATAGAAGCCAGTCATCATGAGGTTGCACCGGGTCAGCACGAAATAGATTTTAAATATACCGATGCTCTGACAGCAGCAGATGCTATACTGACATTTAAGCTTGTTGTTAAAGTAATGGCTCAGAGACATGGTCTTCATGCTACTTTCATGCCAAAACCAATTGCAGGAATAAATGGTTCCGGCATGCATACAAACATTTCCTTGTTTAAAGACGGGACCAATGCCTTTTGCGACCCGGGTGATACTAACAACCTAAGTAAAACCGCATACAATTTTATTGGTGGCCTGGTAAAACATATAAGTTCAATTACTGCCCTTACAAACCCTACAGTCAATTCTTATAAAAGACTTATACCAGGTTATGAAGCTCCGGTCTATGTTGCATGGTCTGCCCAGAACAGAAGTCCACTTATAAGGGTTCCGGCATGCAGGGGAAATTCAACAAGACTGGAACTTAGAAATCCCGATCCGGCCTGTAATCCATACCTGGCGCTTGCCGGTATTCTGGCTGCAGGTCTTGATGGAATAGAAAACAAACTGGAGGCACCAAAACCTGTAAATGAAAACATTTACGAAATGAACTCCAATGAAAGAAAACGCCGCAAAATTGTATCACTGCCTGCCGACTTGAAAGAATCAGTTAAAATCATGGAAAAAAGTCAGTTGGTGAAAGATGTTCTTGGAAAGCATATCTTCAATAAATATATTAATGCCAAGAATGAAGAGTGGGATTCTTACAGAACACAGGTAACGCAATGGGAACTTGATACATATCTTACCAAATACTGAGGTAACTGAAATGCCCATGGATATCCGGCTAAATGATATACTTGAACTAAAGAAACAGCACCCGTGTGGCTCAAGGGAGTGGCTCGTGCTGAGAGTTGGTGCTGACTTTCGGATACAATGTACGGGCTGCGGTCACAGAGTAATGACCCCTAGGGTAAAACTTGAAAAAAGCATTAAAAAAATCACAAGAAAAGAGAATGTTTGATGACATTCTCTTTTTTAAAGTATATAATTTTACCCGGAGGTTTCCTATGAAAAAAAGAATAATTTCAATTGCGATTCTTGTTGTTTTACTTGTTTTTTTGCTGGCTGCCTGTGCTCCGGGTGATGGAAAGGCAACTGTTGAAAAACCCGCAAACTTTCTATGGGGTATCTGGCACGGTTGGATTGCACCGGTTTCACTGGTAATCGGTATATTCAATAAAAGTATCCGTATTTATGAATCCATCAATACAGGCTGGTGGTATGACTTCGGTTATTATATTGCAATTGTAGGTGGTTTTGGCGGCCTTGCTCTTTTTAGGAAAAAAAGGTCAGGAAGAGACAGTAAGTGATACCGGTTCCAATATACTATTCCTGTCTTTGACATTAGGTATCCATTAATATAAAATGGTTTGTGAAAATTCAAGCCCGGAGGCGACAATGATAGCTATCGGCAGTGATCATGCAGGTTATTCTCTTAAAAATATTGTAATCAGACATCTTAAGGAAAAAGGTCTGGACTACATTGATTTCGGACCCAGTTCTGAAGACTCTGTTGATTTCCCCGATTTTGCAGAAAAAACAGCGGTATCAATACAATGCGGACAATGTGACCGCGGAATACTTATTTGCGGTACCGGAATCGGAATGTCAATTGCCGCCAATAAATTCAATGGAATACGGGCTGCACTATGCACCACCGAGTTTCATGCCCGCCTTTCCAGACAACATAACAATGCAAATATTCTGGCATTGGGTTCCAGGGTAACAGGAAAGGACCTGGCTATCTCCATAGTGGATGAATGGCTGGAAACAGATTATCTGGGTGGGAGATATGAAAACAGAAACATTAAAATAAAGCAATTGGAACAAAAGGCCGGCAAGGAGGATTAAGCATGACCTTTGAAAAGTATGACGAAATGGTATTTATCTTTGATCACCCGTTGATTCAACACAAGGTTTCCTTACTAAGGGACAAGAACACAGATACCAAGGAATTCAGGGAACTGGTAAGTGAAATAGCCATGTTGATGACTTATGAAGTAACAAGAGATATGCCTTTGCAGGAAGTGGAAATTGAAACTCCGATAGGAATGGCTAAGACAAACATTCTTTCAGGCAAAAAAATGGGTATTGTACCCATACTCAGAGCCGGACTTGGGATGGTTGACGGAATGCTCAACCTTATGCCGATGATTAAAGTAGGCCATATCGGATTATACAGAGACCATGAAACTCTTGAACCTGTAGAATATTATTGCAAGCTTCCAGACGATGCCTCAGAAAGAGAAATGGTTCTTCTTGACCCCATGCTCGCAACCGGTGGTTCTGCATCAGCTGCAATTGGTTTCTTGAAAAAACGCAATATTGAGCATATCAAGTTAATGTGTCTGATAGCCGCTCCCGAGGGAATTGCCAAGGTAAGACAGTCACATCCTGACGTACAGATATTCTGTGCCTGTGTTGACCAGGGACTCAATTCAAGCGCATATATCGTTCCGGGACTCGGAGATGCCGGAGACAGACTCTTTGGCACAAAATAAGGAGGGAATATGGCCAGACCATCCTGGGATGAGTATTTCATGCAAATCGTTGATTTGGTGAAAACGCGTTCTACTTGTTTAAGAAGACAAGTTGGCGCTTTGATTGTAAAGGATAAAAGGATTCTGGCCTCAGGCTACAACGGTGCTCCTTCCGGAGTATCACATTGCGCCGAAGTCGGTTGTCTGCGTCAGCAGCTTAATGTTCCATCAGGAGAACGGCATGAGTTGTGCCGCGCCATACACGCAGAACAAAACGCAATCGTTCAGGCTGCATATTCAGGAACATCAGTAAATGGATCAACAATGTATGTTTCACTGCAGCCTTGCTCTCTATGTGCAAAGCTTATGATAAATGCAGGGATAAAAAAGCTTGTTTTCCGTGGGAATTATCCCGATGAACTTGCATTGTCCATGCTGAATGAAGCAGGTGTTGAACTTGTAAACTTTGATGAGGTTGAAGAATGACCTTTATTCTTACATTCCTGATTTCCCTTATGGTTTCTGCAGCAGTTTATCCTTTGGTGAAAAGACTTGCTTTTTTCTCCAATGCCTTGAGTGTTCCTTCAAAGGACAGGCATGTTCACAGTAAACCGATTCCACTGCTCGGTGGTCTTTCAATAATTATCGGTTTTCTTGCTTCAATTATTCTAAACTATATTCAACAATAGTTTTGTTGCCGACCGGGAACTCCTCGGGCTGCTCAGTGGATTGATAATAATAGTTTTTATGGGTATAATTGACGATATTCTGGAATTAAAACCTCTATATAAGCTTCTTTTTCAAATAGTTGCTGCGGTTACTGCAGTCATGATATCAGGTTCCCGTATTGAATTTTTTACAAATCCCAATACCCTAACATCATTGATACTATTAAATCCTGTTGTATCAATAATAATAACAATATTCTGGATAGTTGCCCTTACAAATGCCTTTAACATCATAGACGGGCTTGATGGACTGGCTGCAGGAATCGGTTCAATAAGCGCTTTGACTTTATTGGCTGTTTCTCTCCTTAGACCTGATGCCGAGTTGATTGGATCCTATGCCGGTATAATTACTGCTGCCCTGGCCGGAGCCTGTCTGGGATTTCTACCCAAGAACTTTAATCCTGCCAAAATATTCATGGGAGAATCAGGCTCTGCTTTCATAGGCTTTGTACTTGCCATGGTATCCATACAAGGCACATTGAAGTCATACACAGCACTGTCAATTTTTATACCTGTAATTGCATTCGGGCTTCCTATATTAGATACAGTACTTGCTTTTTCAAGAAGACTTATAAAAAGAAAACCCATATCACAAGGTGACAGGGAACATATTCACCATAAGCTTATTGATGATTTAGGTTTCAGTCAACGTACCACTGTACTTATTCTATATTTTGCGAGCATTGTACTTGGTTTGCTTTCAATAATCATGGCTGACAAGGGTATGAAGAATATTGGAATCCTTCTTATCTGTCTTATTATCGCAGCAATTCTTGTAATCACATTCATATACAGACCAAGGACTAAAAAGGAAACAAGCCAACCTGCCTCTGTTACCGGAAGGGATACAGATAATGAAGAAAAATAAGGTTCTGATAGTTTACGGAACGCGGCCCGATGCAATCAAAATGGCACCTGTTGTAAAGAGATTCAAGGATGATACAAATCTTGATACAATAGTATGCACCACCGCCCAGCATAGGGAAACCATCGACATGGTAAACACTATTTTCAGGATAAAACCTGATTATGACCTTGATATCATGAAAAAAAGCCAATCCCTTGAATACATAACTTCTTCCATCATGGAAAAGTTCTCACGGGTTCTTGATGTGGAAAAACCAGACATGGTGTTGGTTCACGGTGATACGGCTACCTGTCTTATCTGCTCCCTTGCTTCTTTTTATAAAAAAATACCAGTAGGGCATGTTGAAGCAGGACTTCGCACCCATGATATTTACTCCCCTTTCCCGGAAGAAATGAACAGAAAACTCGTAGGAAATATTGCCACACTGCATTTTTGCCCAACTGAATTAAACAGAACAAATCTTCTCAATGAAAACATAAAGGACAGTAATATATTCATCACGGGAAATACAGCCATAGACGCCCTTGATACTACTGTGAATAATGAATACAGATTCACCTGTAATGAATTGAATGATATAGACTTCGTTGGTAAAAAAGCAATTCTCCTGACTGCACACAGACGTGAAAATTTAGGTAAACCTCTGGAAAACATATGTGAAGCAGTTCTTCACATTTCCCAAAAATTCAAAGATGTCTTTTTCATTTACCCTGTTCACCCAAACCCTGCAGTTCAAACCACCGCAAGGTCGATTCTCTCAGGTCAGGAAAGGATATTGCTTACAGAAATGCTTGATGTCAGAGACCTCCATAACCTAATGAAACGCTCCTATATGGTCATGACTGATTCCGGTGGTCTTCAGGAAGAAGCTCCTGCACTTGGAAAACCTGTTCTAGTTCTTCGTCAGGAAACTGAAAGACCTGAAGCAGTTGATATGGGTACGGTTAAACTAAGCGGCACCATAAAGGATGATATCATACAGGATGCATCGCTCCTTTTGAACGATAACAGAATTTATCAAAAAATGGCTACTGCTATCAACCCATACGGAGACGGACATGCCAGTGAAAAAATACATAAAGCTGTTTCAGAATATTTATCATAATCAACACAAAATGAATTCTTCATCTGAAAATGACACAATATCACCTCTTGCTATTTTGCATGGACTTTGTTTTTCAAGTCTTTCACCATTAACATAGGTACCGTTTCTGCTGCCCATGTCAGATATATATATTTCCCCATTCATTTTGTATAATCTTGCATGAGCTTTTCCTATACCACTGTTAAACAATCCATAATTCTGTTTCAGCATCTGCCTTCCGATTGTAACACCTTCTTCAGCTACCGGTATCCTTGTGTCAATGCTGCATATGCCAGTAAGAAACATTCCTTCGGCCCTGCATCCGATAGGTAGGGTCTCTTCCCCCTTCTGTTCCTTTGCCTCAAAAGTTTTTTCAATCAGGTTCTTTAAGAAAGAATTTCGCCTTGGGATTTCTTCAACCGAAGGCATATTTCGCCTTACGGGCATATCAGGTTCACTGATGTACTCCCATGAGGCAATCATCCGGGTTGCAGTAAAATCACTTTTACTTATTTCCCGCGCAGCCCATTCACGGAATTTTTCATCATTTATACCATAACCTGTGTAATAGTTCCCAAGAATACCGGTAAAAAAGTTTTTCATTGATTGCCTGAGTTCCCTGCTTTCAAAAACAGAAAAAATAAACTTCATTTCAAGTCTGTCCGGCCTTACATATACCATATCTGACTGTAGGACAAGTCTTTCCGGATCCAGCAGGTATTCCGAGCATTCTTTTACTATATCGCTGACACTTTCCAGAATCTGTTTGAACCCTTCTCTGTCCATTCCGTTTTTAGACAGATATTCACTAAGTCTTATGTGGGAATTTGTTTTAAAAAGAACCTGTTCACCCTCTGTGCTTTCAAAGACCTCAAATCCCAGAAGACCGGCGGGTTTGCAAACTTCTATCATCTTTCTCATATAAGCAGGGTCATTCCTTTTTCCTTTGACACTTAAAAAGTTTTTTCCCTGTATTATTACATTTTCAGTAACCATTGTTTATCCTACCTTTATCTTATCAATTATTTCAGTGTCATTGAAAATACTGTCTATCATGTCTGTTACAAAATTTAAAATAGCTTCCCGGAAAATCAGCGCAACTCCGACCAGTAC
>CAYYXJ010000033.1:14386-20328 GCA_964475455.1 uncultured Clostridiaceae bacterium
TTTCATTATTTGGTTCATTCCCAGAAAAGGGGATTTCTGACATATATGCCTTGAGTTTAATCTTCATTATATCAATCCTTTCATTGCGGCAAATGCAGGAAATGCCACTATTAAAATTATCCCACCTAGATTCAATGCCAACGGGAATACCATTTTCACTGAAGCTTTTTCACCTTTTTCCCTGGCTCTTTGGTATCTGTTGTTCCAGCTTTGAACAGCAAAATCCTTTATTATATCCGGAGTTCCTGATGAACCGGACTTTACCGCCTGTGACACAACCGATGAAAAAGAATAAACCTCAGGAATTCCTAATCTACGTGCAAATGAAATAATGCTTTGTTCCAGGGGAATACCTGTTTCCATTCTCAATACCATTAACCTTGCTTCCTTGTAAAAAGAGGAATCAGGTTTTTCTTTCAAAGCTTTCAACCAAGCCCTTTCCAATCCAATGCCCGCCTTCGTAAAAACAGCAAGATCCATACAGAAAACCGGAAAATCCCTTAGAATCTTTTCTCTTTCAACTTCCGCCCTTTGTTTCAAGTCAAAGGTCGGAATAAAGTAACCCATTGCAGCCATGGAAAAACTAATGAAATTTTCAAAACTACCCGGATCCGCAAAGGTATTGACTGCTATCGGAATCGATAGAAAAATCAGGAGTGATGATAAATTGACAGCCATCTCAACGGTTACCTGGCTACGATTGCCCTTGTTCCCGTATAAAACCATGTAATCAGCTGAAGTAAATGACGGCTTTCCCCTGACAATAAGAGATACAAAGGTGCTTACAGCCGGATATATCAAAATTGTATAAACTGCGTGCTGAGGTTTTTGTTTTTCTTTTACAAAACGTGACATGACCATTGAAAACAAAATTACTGACAAATAAACTGCCATCAACATATTACACCTCTATTGCAGTGATTATTTTGCCGGCATACCAACTTGCGGAAAAAATTATTCCTGCTGCTGTCATAACTCCGCGGCCTGCACCGGTTTCATATAATGGAGACAGATAAGAATCTGCTCCTGCCGATAATACCACAAGAATTACCGCCGGAATTACTGATACCAGGATATGCTCAAATCTTTTACCCGAAAGTAATAACATGAGTTCATTTCTCATCCGAATCTTTTCAGTAATTATTCCAAGAGTATGTCCGGTTATATCAATAGTACTGATTCCTGTTACCTCACTGCTTTCCAGACTTCCTGCAAAAAGGTATGCATCTTCAATGTCTGTCAGCGCAGCTATATGGTGCAGAACATCTCCTTCCCTGTCATTGATTCTAAAGCGTGCAGTTCCCGACTTTAGAATAGGTAGCAGTAAATCATCACCATGCATCTTCTCATAATCAACCACTGCGGCATTGAAGGCTGTGGAAAAATTTTCTGATGTCCTTAAAATGGGTTCCAGACATATTAAAAAATCACGGAATCCAATCGCCATCAAAGAACTCTGCCTTTCCTTCATCCCGCTCTTGTTAAAAAATGCATATATCAGGAACAATGCAGCTATCGGTATACAAAGAAGAACACTCTTATATAAAAGATATCCGGCAATAAACCCCATAAGACCTTTTGTTATATAATCCTTAACCATAATTGTACCTTTGCATTTTTGCTTTTTGCTTTAGTTCTCCAACCTTGTTCAACTTATGTTCCTGATAGTTGTAAGAATAAATATAATTGATTTCATATTCACCACCTGTGTTACTTACTAATTCGCAGATCTCAGTAATACATCTCCTTCCACCCGGTCGTGACAGGCATACAACAATATCTATTGCCATTACTACCTGCTGTCTTGCCGCTTCAACCGGTATATCCCTATCCATTAGAACCATATTCTCAAGCCGTGAAACAAGCTCCCGGGCTGAATTGGCATGACCGGTGGACACTGAACCCTCATGTCCGGTATTCATTGCCTGCAGCATATCAAATGTTTCAGCACCTCTTACCTCTCCCACAATAATCCTGTCAGGTCTCATTCGAAGGCTGGTACGTATAAGGTCCCTGATAGTAACTTCTCCTTTTCCCTCAGAATTACTGCGCCTGGTTTCCAGCCGAACAATATTTCTGACTCCGGTTATCTTCAATTCAGCCGAATCTTCAATTGTTATCAGACGTTCATTTTCATCGGTGTAATCAGCAAGTACATTAAGTAATGTAGTCTTGCCTGTACCTGCTCCTCCGCAGATAAATATATTGTATTTTGCCCTGTATATGTTTTTTAGAAAATTCATGGCATCCTTTGTGCATAATCCATTGGCAATAAGTTCCTGTGCTGATAGCGGAATCTTTGGAAATTTCCTGATAGTCATGGTATGTCCGTCAACACAAATAGGCTCCATGACAATATTTATCCTGGTACCATCAGTCAAACAGGCATCTGTTATAGGAACCGCCGAATTAACCGTCCTGGAAGTTTTCCTGCATATGGCTCTGATAATTCCAAGGGTTTCATCAGTTCCGCCAAGTTTGAAATCAGCCTGAAAAAGCCTTCCGTTTTTTTCATAAAATACCTCAGTTCCGTTAACCATTATTTCAGTAATGGAAGAATCCTCAAACAAACCCTGCAAAATACCGAATCCAAGCAGTTCACCCTTTATTTCCCGGATAACCCCGGTTATGTAACTGGTACCAAGATACAGTTCCATGGCATAATCGAACACGCACTCCTCAATGATGCTTTCAATCTGATTGTCTTCCGGATTTTTAGTTGATTCAAGTCTTTCAATTATTTTTTTCTTTACCAGTTCATTGTCCATATCTCACACTCCAAGACCCCTGTATATGGAAGTTATTGCCTTTTCATATTTTTCGCCCGGCCTTTGGTTGTTGTCCGGCGGTATAGAGTTCTCAACATCATTGCACTGATTTTTAACAACAATAAATTTACCTTTGCAATGACTATCAAGATATTCAATGAATTTCTTTTCTCTGGAATTTATTTCACTACCGGTTAGTATAATGCCGCCAGTTGACCCTTTTAGAAGCCTGATCAGTGAGTCAGATAAAAATGACGGTAAATCAAGGATAGTCAAATCATGGAAGCTATCAGTCATCGCTGTTTCTAAGAGCTTATCAGCAGTATTTGAACCTATGACACAATCAGGTGATGGATGAACATTTACAATGCAATCAAACGCTCCTCCCTCCATTTGATTTGCCAATTCCTTAAGAATCGTTCCGGATGTTTTATTTTCACTTTCAAGGTAATATTGAAGCTTTGTCAAAGCATTCTTGGGATTACCGGTCAGGTTTACTTCACATGTGGACGTAGGATCCAGATTTATATAGAGTACATCCCGGCCACTCCTTGCAGCATGGGATGCAAGCGATATTGCTATTTTTGTTTTTCCAACCCCTCCACGGGCAGATGTTATACATATTATTGAAGTTCCTGACTCTTTTTGTTCTTCTGATATATCAATATCCTTGTAAATTATTCTGACTAATTCAATGCAAATTCCTGAAGCCTTTTGATATTTAACAATATCACCTTCTGATTCCTTTATTGTAATAATATTCCGGCTGTTTCTTTTATTCAGATAATCGGTTATTACAAAATCACTTTTTTCGTTTTCTTTGCATATGCGTAGAAATCTTGGGAAGTTCAATCCTATATATTCCCCAAGTCTGTCAAAAAATTCCTTGTCCTCAACATCAAAATATATTCCTGCAGTTTGCATAAGCTCTCCTCTGTTTTAACAATATTCCATTTAACATTATTTGTCATTAAACTAATACTTAAATTATTCCCGGTTTTTAAACTGAAAAGCAAACGACATCATATTGGCGGCATATATTTGATATAATGACTGTATAGTTAAATATTGCGACAGGAGGATTTTATGAATATCGCAAAATATATAGATCACACACTACTTAAACCTGAGGCAAGCAAAAAGGAAATAGACAAACTCTGCGGGGAAGCACTTGAACATGGATTCTTTTCCGTTTGTATCAATGGATGCCGGGTTAAATATGCTGCTGAATTACTGGACCCTTCAGATGTAAAGGTATGTGCTGTCATTGGATTTCCCCTTGGCGCCTGTACAACCAAAGTAAAGGTAATGGAAGCTAAAACTGCAATTGCAGATGGCGCAGATGAAATTGATATGGTAATGAACATCGGTATGTTCAAGGACGGCGACTATGAATTTGTTTTAAATGACATAAAAGCCCTGGTGGATGAAACTCATTCAAAAGGTGTAATTCTTAAGGTTATTCTTGAAACTTGCTTGCTTGATAATGATGAGATAGTAAAAGCATGTGAAATATGTCTTGAAGCAGGAGCAGATTTTGTAAAGACATCTACCGGATTCAACAAAGAGGGTGCAACCCTTGAAGCGGTTGCAGTAATGAAAAAGACTGTTGGGGACAAAGCTCTTGTTAAAGCAGCGGGCGGTGTAAGAAACTATCAGACGGCAATTGATTTTGTAAATGCGGGAGCCAGCAGGCTTGGATGCAGTTCATCCGTGGCTGTTGTCGAAGGTGAAGATACTACAGGTGGATATTAAAAATCAGCCTTCGGGCTGATTTTATATTTCTGCATTTTCATCAAGGGCCTGAACAAACCGGTATATCTCCTCTTCAGACAAATCTTCTTCGTCTACCAGCCTTTTTTGTATGGCTTTTACGACGCTTTCAATTTCATCGTGTCTGTCAGGATTATAAACATAGCACTGACTGAAATTAAGCATATGACACCAAACAAGCATTTCCTTGCGACTTACCTTGCCATCCCTGTAAGCCTCCAGCGCATCAGTTATGTCATCAGGATAAACTATTATTGGATTCTTGATAAAATACTTTTCCTTATCTGAAGTCATATGTCTGGTTACATCCCTTACTGACAATTCTAAATTCTTAAAAAGTGACATTTCATTCATCATCTCGTCTATCTCATTCTTGGGAATGCCTTCAAGTAAAGTTTTATTGTCCTTGATTTGCTTAATTCCAGTAAAAATACAAGCCAAGCCTATCAATCCAACTAAGACCATTACAACAATCTCCCTTGTATCGGTCTTGATATTATCTGTGGCAAATATAACAGCCATGATAACCATGAATAGAATACCGCCAACCATGTACAAATATCCGAACATAATGTTTTTTTTCTGTTGCTCTTTGTTAATCATATCTGTCTCCTGTTAATCCTGAGTAATTATATCATATTCATTTTAAGCCGGATTTATTTTTTTCTTAAATTTATTTCAATCATAATATATAATGTCCTTATACATCGGAGGTGTGATATGAAAGGCAGAGAAAGATTTTTAGCAGCATTGAACAATCAAAAGGCAGACAGGCTTCCTTGTCAGGTACATAACTGGATGTCTTATTACTTAAAAACATATCTTGGTGGCATAAATGCTTACGAAGCATATGAACGCTTTGGAATGGATCCGGTTATATATACCCATCCTCGTTTTATATATAATGACAAGGATCTGGCAAAGTGGGAAGTTAAGGTTACTGATCTTGGAACAGACTCTGATGGCGTAAGAACAACCCGGCATGATATTACTACGCCTGAAGGAACTCTGACAGAATTAAGAGGCGATAATCCTATAACCGGTTGGATAACCGAACATATGATTAAGAACGAAGATGATTTTGAACTTTGGAATAAGTATTTCCCTATTCCTACAGCCGTTGACTGGGCCCCTGTAATAGAAGCAAAGAATAGAATCGGTGAACACGGTATTGTCAGAGATGGTTATTATGATTTTGGACAAGGCAGCCCCTGGCAGAGTTTTGCATATATGATCGGAACGCAGGAAATAATAATGAAAGCCATAGATGAACCGGAATGGTTGCATTATGCACTGAAAACTGTACTTCAGAAGAAACTTCAGGTAATAGAAATCGGAGGTAAAATTGAACTGGACCTTATAGAGACAGGAGGCGGTGCAGGTTCAAGCACAGTCATCAGC
>CAYYXJ010000034.1:0-16938 GCA_964475455.1 uncultured Clostridiaceae bacterium
AAAGAATGGTAATTACCATGTCTATAACAGAGGAATACATAAAGAAAAAATATTTGCTTCTGCAGCAGATAAAAATGTATTCCGCAAAATAATTTCTGAAAGTCAAATGATATATAATTTCAGACTTTTTGCCTACTCAATTATGAATACTCACTATCATCTGGTATTCCATGATGTTTGTAAGCAAATGTCTATGATTATTGGTACAATTCAAGAGAATTATGCCAAGTATTATAATGCAAAGTACAATAGATCAGGTCCGGTTTTCTCCAGTCCTTTCCAAAGTAAAATCGTTATTACCCTAGTTTACTTCTTCATTTTACTTAGCTATGTCTTAAATAACCCGGTAGAAGCCGGAATAGTTGAATACTTCTTTCAATATCCATGGAATTCGGAAATAGTTGATTATTCTACTCTTAATCTAATTGATACGCAGTACTTAAATTATCTTTTTAAGGAATATATAGGTTGCTCCCTGCGAGAATATATAGAAGAAAACTCAACTAAAGGTAAATTATGCGATATTGAAGTCTATAAGATGAAGGATCTTGAAGCAATGACTCTTTTTACCAGTATCGTCAAATCCGAGACTGGAAACGAAAAATTTGAATTAGCTAAATTGTCACCTGCAAGCATAAATAACATTATCACAAAAAGCTATTATCAAGGTATTTCAATCAGACAATTGAATAAGTTTACCGGGATAACCAATAAATATATTAGAGATCACAAAGGTGAAAGAGATTATCTCTAATCCTCATATATTTTTTTGATAAAAAACGAACATCCCTGGGATAACGTGTCAGATTTGACACGTTATCCCAGGGATGTTCGTTTTATTTTTATAAAGTGGGTTGTTATTCTGGTATGTTGTCAAGTTCTTCAAGCCACTTTTTTGCTATTAAGGCATGCCCAGCTGTTGTAGGGTGAACTCCATCGAGCGCCCAGAATTCGTAACCTTTTAGTGCTGAAACGCTATTGAATATTCCATCAAGTGGAATAAGATTTGTCCTGTATTTTAATGCCAATTTTCGAACGATGTCTATTTTAAAATCAAGTTTTACCCGCCTTGCTGCTCTTTCATCATTTACCGGAAGAACAAATGGTTCCATAAGGATTATTTTTGCATCAGTTTCATTAACTGCTCTATCGAGGAAGTTCGTATAATATTTTACAAAATCGCTGTTTTCATCGGAGTCATTTCTTGAAGTGTCATTGATTCCCACAAAAATAGTAAGTAGATCCGGCTTTATTTGAATACAATCTGCATCCCAGCGCTTAAACAAGTCGCCTGTTTTGTCTCCACTGATACCCTTGTTAATAAAAGTAGAAGTTGCAAACGGGTTTGAGGCATAAAACATAGCTCTTATCATATTGACATATCCGTTCCCAAGGCTTTCAATGTCATCCCTATCCCTTCCACAATCAGTAATGCTGTCTCCTTGGAATAATACTGTTCTTCCATTCAAATCAAACTGCATAATGTCCCCCTTGATATTATTCTTGTCTGATTATATGGTAATTTATAAAACTTAGCAAAAATTATAGATTAGAACCCTGTTCCATGATATATTTTGTTTGCGGGGGTTATCATGAATCACAGAGAGAGATGGAATAATATATTTAGTTTTCAGTCAGCAGACAGAATGCCTGTTTATTTTTTCGGAACTTGGCCGGAAACCAAGGTAAAATGGGTAGAAGAAGGCTATGACTGCAACTGCTCTGTTCGGTCACATGCAGGTCCTCAGATCAAGGGAATGGATCCCGACTGGGAATCAGATATGTGGTCCAGCCATGGGTTATTCAGGAATTATACAGTTAGTGATTTATACAAAGTACTTGAGGAAACAGATGACTATAGAATCATCAGGCAGTCCGATGGTTCAATCGAGAAAGAGCTTAAAAAATCAACTTCCATAAACCACACTATAAAATATGCGCTCGAACCCACCAGGGAGTCATGGGAATCATTCAAGGACCTTCTTAATCCAAATGATAAACGAAGATTCCCTGATGAACTTGATGTCAAAATCGAAGAACTGAAAAACAAAGATATGGTAAGGGTTTTTCATGGAGGCAGTCTCTATGGATGGATCAGAAACTGGATGGGAGTGGAAGAAATTTCGTACTTCATGTTTGACGAACCCGAGCTATTGGATGAAATGGTCTCATATATTGTGGATTTCCAGATTGAAGTTTCAGGAAATGCCCTGTCAAAAATTGAAATGGATGCAGCATATATCTGGGAAGACTGCTGCGGAGCAACAGGTCCTTTGTTTTCTCCTGCTGTATATAAAGAAATATTTGATAAACATTATGTGCGCCTATGTAACTTTTATAAATCAATGGGAGTTAAAAATATTCTTCTGGACAGTGACGGATACTGCGACCCCCTTATTCCCCTTTGGTTAAAATCTGGTGTTGATATAATATTCCCACTAGAAGTTGGAACCTGGGAAAACACCCCTGACAAGGTTCGAAATAAGTTCGGACGTGATTTAAAAATCTTCGGTGGCATTAATAAGCATGTAATTCCGATGGGTAAAGATAGAATAAAAGAACATCTCATACAGTTGAAACCCTGCATAGATGAAGGTGGTATTATTCCAATACCCGACCACAGGATTCCGCCCAATTGCTCCATTGAAAATGTATATGACTATATTGAAGTCTTTAATGATGTTTATAACAAATAATCCTTGAATTATCTTTTGGTTACAATAATTTCCCAGACACCGTTCATAACCTCATCTATACTGATGTCTATATTTCTTTTTTTGTATTTATCTTCTATCGATGTAACTACACAGCTATGGTCAACAACCATCATGAAGCTCTCCCCTGTTGCCAAAGTTTTAATCTCTTCCTCAATTCGCAGTACCGGTATAGGGCACATATCCCCAAAACAATCAATGGTTTTCATAATTCCCCCTCACCCTACTACCATAAACGCTATATACCCGATTACCACCAATACCAAATAAGAAACAGCATTTATCATCAGGCCTTTGCTAAACATATACCTGGTATCAAGACCGAATCCTACAGGAACAGCTCTGATTGAAGTTGGAAGCACATATGCACTGTTACAAGCTGCAGCAGTAATAAAGACCGGTAAAATGGGATTTATTCCCAGACCGGTTGAAACAGATACAACCAATGGTATTGTTATTGCACAAGCGGCTGTGTTACTCGAAGTATTCGCCAGGAACATTCCTATGGCAACGGCCAGTGCAATCATGGGGAAAATCGTTTTACTTCCCGAATCTGAAATAATGCCTGCCAAAGTTCCTGCTGCTCCGGTATCTACAATCAAACCGCCCAGCGCAATCCCTCCGGCAAAAAGAATCATCAACCCCCAGTTGATCTTTGAATTAGCCTGTTTCCAATCAATCAAAGGCCTGGCATCATTTCCCTTGATTATAAATGCCAGTACCCCGATTATTAAAAATACAAAGGGTGGCGTCAAACCCGGGAGTAGTTCCTGATAAAAGGGTCTTGTAAAAGAAAGAACAACCGCAGCAGAAAACAGTATAAGGGAGTATATCTCACTCCTTGAAATTTTCCCCAATGAATTTAGTTCTTTGTTGAAATGAGCCTTGTTTCCCGGAAGCAATTTCCCCTCCTTTTTAATTATAAGAAGATAAACCATGGTTATCCCTGCAAGCAAAATTATATATGGGAACGCATTGACAACCCACTCCCAATATAGAAATTCTTTTCCGGTAAATGTTTCAATATTAGAAATAACCACAAGATTCATTGCTCCGCCCATCGGAGTTCCAAACCCGCCAAGGCCTGCCCCCCATGCGATAGCCAGGAGGAAAGAGAATGAAGTTCTTGTTTCTGCTCCCAATCCCGAATATTTAACCAATGAGAACGCAATGGGACACAGCGCTGCAACAACAACCATATTCGGCATAAAAGCACTCATTAATAGTGATATCAAAAAGAAAATTGCAACTTGCTTGTTTACAGACATTCCAAATGACGATAGTGATTTTAATGCAATTCGTTTATCCAATCCATGTATTGACCAGGCAGCAGTGAGAATGCCGGCACCGAATATCAATAAAACTATGGGATTGAAATAGTCTTCCAGCATGCTTTTCATCGGAATCATTTCAAACAAAGCATTTGCAACCAAAGGAATCAAAGCTGTCACAGCAAGGTCAACCGGTCTGGTAATCCACCAGTATAGCATTAAAACAACAGCACCTTGTGCAACCCTGGCTTGAATTGTGAATATAGCCGGGAGCAATGCAAAAGTTAGTGCTCCCAGCGCCAAACCGACGATAATATTGATCAACCTTTTATTCTTTTCCATCATGAAGCCATATTACATTATATTTTTCATCTATGCAAAACCCCGGAAAATTTTCCGGGGTTTAATAATCTTAAAACCAATTGTTCTCAGTCTTCCACTCCCAGTGAAATATAAACCTTGACCTCTGTGCCCGTATCCACCGATTTGTCTGCTATGTCCTGTTTAATCACAGTGTCTACTGCAACAGTTTTGGAATACTCATGAATAATTACAAGCTTGATATCTGCTCCGGAAAGGTTAATGTTATTTACCCATCCCCTTACCTCTATTTCACTGAATCCCCTGAAAAGCGGAATCCATGGTCTTCCCTTAGATTCCTTGACAATAAGCTGGGTGCCTTCGGGGATCTCCATACCTGTGATATTCTGGCCGAATAATATATTTTTACCATATTCGTTGGTATAAACTTTCTCAATTTTGTAAAGGATATTGTTGTTTTCACACCACTTTATGAAATCATCAGCATGTAGTCCGGTGAAATCAGGTGATACGATTCTACCATCAGTGGATATCCATACATCCAATCGTGCAGTGAGACCTATCAATTCATTCTTGTAGGATTGATCAACAACCTTATTGATGCCCATGCCCGGAATTTCAATTGTATGGAACTTCAATGCAATACCGGCACCTTTTGAATTGACCTCCTGCTGCCACTGAATTACATCCAGTTTCGTAGACCCACTGAAATCCCTGACTGCAATTTTACCCAGTGATTGGTAGATAACCAGATTCTCATTATCCAACAATGTACCCATCGGTATATTCTGTCCGAACAGATCTCCGTTATTATAATTATCTGAATAAACCTCTATGTATGTAAGAGAAACACCATTGTTCATGGACCACAAATCTGCTGATTGTCTGCTCATTGCTGAAAAGTCTGGTACAAGCACATTCCCTTTGGATATATATACATAAATAACCTCATCTTTACTTACTTCACTGCCCGCTGCAAAACTCATTCCAACAACAGTGCCCTGTGGTTCGGTACTTTCCCTTTGCATCATGAAAACATTTATTCCATGAATGCCTGCCAGACCCGATGCTTCGGAGGATGTCAGTCCTATTAGGTTCGGCACTGTAACAAATTCACTTTCTGCAGCCAGTGTCAGTGTAACCAGCTGTTTACTGCTTATTTCAACCCCTGGTTCAAAATCCTGCTCAAGAACAATGTCTTCAGGTTTTTTGCTGACCTCACTTTTATATTGGAGGGAAATTCCGAGATTTGAAGCTACCTCAATAGCCTCTTCCTTGCTCATCCCTGTAAAATCAGGCACCTTGATAGCCTGACCAAGGGACAATGATATTACCAATACATCCGTTCGATTCATTTTTGTATAAGCCTCAATGCTCTGCGATGCAACTCTTCCGTATTCTATATAATCGCTGAAATACTCAAGGAATTCCACAGATATTCCATTTTCATTGGCCCATTTTAGAACCTGGGATTTGTCATAATCTGAAAAGCTGGGAACGCTCACAGTTTCATCAAGGATGCTTGGGCCCAGTGATACATAAACCCTCACTCTGTGTTTTCTTATAAAAGTTGATTCGCTTCCATCCACCATTTCATAGTTGATTACAGCATCAACCTCAAATACCGAGCTGTTTTCTTTCCGGATAGTAACACCGGTCAGCTTATTCTCATCTATCCATGCATTGACCTGGCTTAAATTCATATTTTTCAGGTCGGGAAAGATTATTGCTTCATTGGGATCTGCTCCCTTGGATACAGTAACGGTAACCGTATCATTTCGTCCAACCTTTGTACCGATTTCCGGTAAAGCACTTATGAAGACCCCTGCCTCATAATCCGCGGAATAAACATCCTTAATTACAACAAGAATGTTCTTTGAATCAGACCACTCTTTTACATCATTGCCTGTCCAGCCTTCCATATCCGGTATTACTGTTCCGCGTGTAAATACAAGAATCAAAATCATAACTGCCACAAGAACTGACGATGCCACTATTATTGAGGGCAGCAGATTCCTCTTGTGCTTAATAAAGACTTCTTCTTGAAAGCTCTCTGGCTTCGGTCTGTTTATATCATCTAAAAAATTCTTTTTTTCGCTCATTTTTTCTCCTAGAAGGGCATCAATTGCCCATCCCTGAGTCTCAGGGATACATCACTTTTTTCTGCCACATCATCAGAGTGTGTAACAAGAATTATCGTCTTGCCATATTCATTTGCAAGCAGCTTAAACAGTTCTATAACTTCATTTGATGTTGCTGTATCAAGTGAACCTGTGGGTTCATCACCCAAAATCAAATCCACATCCTTTGCCAAAGCTTTGGCAATTGCAATCCTTTGCTGTTCTCCTCCGGATAATTTTGTAACCCTGCGGTCAGCCTTTGTCTTTACAATTCCCATGGCGTCGAGTATTTTATACCCGATTTCTTTTTTGTCTCCTTTTGTTTTATTACCGCTTACTATCATACCGGCTTCAACATTTTCTATGCCTGTAAGGTAGTCAACCAGATTATATTTTTGGAATATTATTGCCATATGGTTTCTTCTGTACTTGCTGTAGCCTATTTTCTTCAGTTCTGCTCCTTCGTACTCAATGGTTCCCCCTTCAGGTATGTCCAATGCACTTGCCATAGATAGCAGCGTTGTTTTTCCTGACCCGGAAGGACCCAGGATAGTGTAGAATTTGCCGCGTTCAAACTTATAACTGCAATTCTTAAGAATCATTCTTTTTTTGCCGCCATCCTGATATCCATAACTGACATCTTTCATTTCCAATATAAAGTTACTCATAAATCATTCCTTTCATCATACAGGCAATGCCTAAGATTCCTGCAGTGCTTCACGCGGTTTGTACCTAAGTATTATTATCAAAGGTACTCCGGCTGCAAATACAAGTATTCCCATGCTTAGACCAAACAATGTAATCAATGTATTAAAATCAATTGAAATATCAAATTCACCGGCTACATCATTAATATCAACATCACCCTTCATACTGCCGTCATCATAATACATCCAATAGTCGTCAGGATTATCACTCTCTGTCTTTTCTTCCACTAATTGATTTTCGACAATCCAGTTGCTGACATATTTTGATGTAAGCTGGCTCGCGCCTGCTGCCAGTGCAAATGACAGTATTGCGACCAATGCTATTTCAAATATAAACTGCGCTGCAATCCTTAGTTTTCCCTCTCCTGCAGCAAGCAGTAGACCGATTTCAAATTTTCTATCACGGATGAATATAGTTACAACTGATATAATTATCATTGCTCCTGCAGCGAATACAACCCAGACCAATATATTTGTGATTATTTCCATCAGATCAAGAGGTTTGGTCAATTGTTTGTAATCATCCTCATTTGCTGTGAGCTTTGTATATTTTGAAGGAAGTTTTTCTGTGCTGTCGCTGATAAACCCTTCGATTTCAAGTGGATTATTCAATACAAAATACACATTATAATAAGTTTCCATAGGGTACTCATAAAATGAATTGATTTCCTGGATTACATTTGAAGTTGAATAAACATTATCTGCAGCAAATTCTTCTGCGCCTTGATAAATTCCTACTATGGTGTAATCCAAAGGAACTTCCATCTCCCATGATTTCAAGCCCATCGTATCTCCTGGAGATAGATTGTTGACTGCAGCAAACTCTTCACTAATCAGTATAACCCTGTCACCGCGATCAAGTTCTTCCTGAGTAATATGACGTCCGGCTGACAACGTAAGCCTTCCGGTCTCAAATTCAATGGGAACCGGATTATTTGATCCGCTAATGTTCATTCCCGGGCCGTAATCCTCATAAGGTTCATAAGGTCCGATTATGTCTGATGACTCCTTGTATAGTATCGGACCCTCATTGCCCGGAATACCGGATTTCAATCCAGGGGCATTCAGGTATGTATTCTCAATCAGATATGTTTTCTTTACGCGGCTGTCGCTGCCTATATCCATTGCAGTAGTATAGTCCATCTGCATTTTTTCATACTCTGCTTCATCTATCTGGTCTACCATGGCTTTCATCCAGTCCGGTTCAAACCTTACAACCGCACCCAGACTTACCCTGATGAACTCCCTTGATTGTCCGATACTGTTAGTTATGATAATACCGGTAAATACTAGACTGAATACCAGTACCATAATCAATAGAATCATTACCGCCTTGGACGGTTTCCTGATCAGATTCAGGATTGCATGTTTAAAAATTCTCATACTATTCCTCCCTTGAGTATTAATTTCATTTTAGTAAAGAAATATGAAATGTATGTGAAATAAATGTGTGGACCTCAAGTGTTTTTACCATTGATGTTTCACATAAATTTCACATGTATATGATAGAATAATAACAGTTACGGAGAATGCCATGCAGAACAGAATCCTTATAGTTGAAGATGATAAAAGAATGAATGAGCTTGTTTCAGATTATCTTGAAATTGCAGGCTATTCAGTTGTGTGCGCATTCAACGGCAATGAAGGTTTGGAAAAATTCGATGAAGGCAAATTTGATTGTGTTATTCTCGATATCATGATGCCCGGACTGGATGGTTGGTCACTTTGCAGGCGCATAAGAAAAAAGTCTGAAGTCATTATTATTGTACTTACTGCCAGAAGTGATGAGGATGACAAACTACTTGGCTTCGAACTCGGGGCAGATGATTATGTTACCAAGCCCTTCAGCCCAAAAGTATTGGTTGCAAAAGTAAGTGCCCTGCTGAATAGATTCCATAAAATTCCTTCATCAGCTGATACTTTCAGCGATGGTACCCTAACTATAAACTACAAGAGCATGGAGGTTTTTTCCGAAGAAAATTTACTGACTCTAACAGCCAGGGAGTTCAGTCTTCTTACCACCATGGCACGTGAACCCGGACGTGTTTTTTCCAGGGAATACCTCATAAACAATATTTGGGGATATGAGTATATCGGTGACGGAAGAGTTGTTGATACCAATATTAAAACTCTGCGAAAAAAGCTTGGGAACAATTCCAGATGCATAACAACGGTCATCGGGGCCGGATACAAATATCATAAAATGGAGGGAAATAAATGAAAAAATCCCTCACATTAAAAATGTTTGCAACCCTATTCCTGTCGTTTGCATTAATAACAACTGTTATTATGCTTTTTATTTATTGCTACTTTAATTTTTATTACAGAGAAATTAAAATTGACAGGATAACTATGGCTATCAATGAATTCGCCGAAGAATATCAGCAAAAAAACTGGAGCGAATATGAACTTTACCAAAGACTTTCAACATTCAACGATACAAATAATGTATCCTTGACTGTATATGAAAATGGCGGAGCCTTTTATTCTGAGGAATCAGCTTCTCTCATTAAAAACATTTCACCTTCAGTTGAAGGTATTCAGTCCAGTTATTTGATAACCACTCTTTCTGACGGAATTTATTATGATCTTGTTATCAGTGCAGAAGAAAATCAGAAATTTCTTGAATCAACAGGTACTTCATTGTCCGGCACACTTAATATATCGGGGTTTTTATATGCTGATAATCTTATCATTCCTTCTGAAATAAACGGTTTTGTGTTCAATGGTTCATCTTCCGACATACTAATTGAAAATGAAACAGAACCACAACCAGTAACCCTTACCGCGGAATATATAGATACCGGTGTATTTTCAAATGTAAGTAATTCATTTGACCAGACCATTTCGGCAAAAGTCTCCGATGATGAATCCGCCATGTCAGCTGTTGGGGGTGTTTATGAAACGGAACTTGTTTCGCCGGTTATTTCTGAAAAAAATAGTGTTTCATATTATCTAACAGCCATACCTTACACTAACCTTGAACAGGTCTATCTTACAAAAACTGTAGAGATAAGCAACCGAATCATAACTTTTGATGCTTATATGTCATTACATTCTGTTTCTGAAATCAATGGAATAATGACATCCTTCCTTCCCTGGTTCTTACTTGCCTCAAGCCTTATGGCTTTGATAATATCTGCAGTATTTTCACGAACAGTTTCTAAACCGATACTCAGGATAACAGAGGCTGCTGACTGTATGGCATCCATGGAACTTGACATTAAATCAGAAGTTACCAGGAAGGATGAACTTGGTAGATTGTCAGATAGTTTAAACACATTGGCATCCAACCTGAATAGTGCCATGAAGGAACTGGTGGCAAAAAACAAAAAACTTGCTGATGACTTTGCGAGAAAAGAACGTGAGGAAGAATCCAGAAAAGCTTTCATAGCAAATGCATCTCATGAATTGAAGACTCCTCTGGGAGTCATCAAAGGGTATACCGAAGCCATAAAAGACGGCGTCAGAGCAGATAAGAATGCCTATTACATGGATGTAATACTGGATGAAATTTCCCGAATGGACTCTCTGCTTGAAGACATGATGCAACTGTCAAAGTCTGAAGCAGGTGTAAATACTCCTGAATTTGAACCGGTAAATCTTGATGAAATGTTCCATGTTGTCACATCAAAGCTAGAACCGGCTGCGACTTTGCGAAATCTTGTTTTTCAGATTAAATCTCCTATCGGAAATGTGATGGGAGATTCCCGTGCTCTTTATCAGGTTGTTTTCAATTTGACGGCAAATGCTGTCAAATATGCGACTGCTGATACAATTATTTCTGTGGAATCCATAACCGCTGAAGATAAAAATGAAATATACATAAAAAATACTTGTGCTCAATTTTCATCCGAAGACCTGATTCGTGTATGGGAAAGGTTTTACAAAGTCGATGCTTCCCATAACAGAGATTCTGAAGGAAGCGGTCTTGGACTTGCTATTGTCAAGTCAATCCTTGAAAGTCATAAAGCTGAGTATGGCGTTTATAATACTCCAAAGGGCGTCTGCTTCTATTTCAAGCTACCGCTTTCTTGACCATTTCATAATTCACTATAAATAATTTAGTCCGGCAAAGCCTTGTTAACTTTGCCTTTCCTCTATTCGATATCTAATGTATATTATATATACAACCATCGAATTTCATCATGGAGGAAATTTATGACGACAAACAGATGGAAACTTCTATTTTTAATTTCACTTATTGTTATTTCTATTGTTTTAGCTCTGATTTTCTTCAACCCTCAGGTAACAAAACTGCGTTTATTCAACCAGTTTAATATTTTCAGGGAAAAAGAACGTTATGAACCGGGTGTTAACAGCCTTGAAAAGTATCTGTCATACGACAATAATCCCACTATAAGAGAAATACTCGCAAAGTTTCATGAAGAAAACGGCTACTATCATGAGGCATCCATCCAATATGAAATTCTCATAAATACCGACCCGGATAATGCATATTATGTATACTCCTATGCAAAAATGATGTTATTGACAGACAAATATGATATAGCCAAAACATACCTTAAAAAAGCATTGGAGCTTGATCCTGATAACCCTTTAATTGCAAATCTGATTAACTACATAGAAAATCTTAAAATTGATATCAATGTATCCAACCATAACAATACTCATGTTGACAGGCCTGAAGAAAATGCAAGCCTTCAGGAAATAACCCAGTATGCTAAAAGGAAACTCAGCGAGGGCAGTCTGCAGGAAGCTCTAATTTATATAGCTAAAGCCTGTCTTATGGAATCAAGTAGCATCACCACTGAACTATTACAAGAAGTTTATATATTACAAGCTCAATATGCTTATGAAAACAAAAATCCTATTCTAGCTATAAGCAAAGCAGAGATGGCGTTGAGTCTGGGTGATTCCTTTGAAGCTTCGCTCCTGCTTTTTGACTCATACCTATATAGAGGGCAACACTCTGAAGCAATATCCCTCCTTGATGCCCTTGATAAGATTTATGAAGATTCAAGTGAATTGATTTTAAGGCATGCAAAAATGTTTGAATTTTCAGGCGAATTTGAAATAGCTGATGAATACTATTTAAGGGCTATATCTATGGATCCTACGAATGCCTCTACTGCTCTGGCTTATGTATCCTTTTTGTCAAGTTTATCCAGAGATTCTGAAATAGTAGAATTCCTTGAATCCTTTGAGAAACTTGATTCATCTCCCGAATTGCTTTCTATTTATAATACTTCACTTAAAGAGATGACACCATATACTTTTATTGACTCAGCCTTTGGTGAACTCATTGCTAAAGCACTGAATATTTCCTTGGAAGAAATTACAGTTGGTATGCTCAGTAAAATTCAACAGATTGAAATAGTGGGCAACCATGCTGCTGTAAATACCGGGCATGACGCAATCGTCTCCATGTTCAGTACAGGCGGATCTTTTAAAGACTTAGAGGGTAATTGGATTACAAAAAGAGGTAAAATTCGATGCCTTGATGACTTAATGTACTTTCCCAACCTTGAGTTTCTTTCTATTAACCTTCATAAAATAGATAAGTTACCTGATTTTTATGGATTGGATAAGCTTCGCTGGATTACTCTTATAGATAATTATATTGAGGACATTGAACCGTTAAGCAACGTTACCAATCTATCCAGACTTTATTTATCAAAGAACAAAATCTCAGACATTTCTCCTTTAGCAAACTGCAAATATCTGACTATTGTTGGTTTCGCGTATAACAGTGTTTCTGATTTAAAGCCTTTAAGTGAATTTACAAATATACGAAGTATAGATTTTTCGGAAAACAATATCAGCGATTTAGAACCTCTGAAAAATCTTTATCTGGTTGATACACTCCTTTTACAGGGCAATTACATAGACAATATACAACCAATAGAGCAACTGCATGAGTTAAAGTTTTTAAATCTGTCTCAAAATAGTATTAATGATATATCTCCCCTTTCAAATATGGATAAATTGTGGAGTGTAATGTTATCCGGAAATGATATAACCGATATATCAGCTTTATCCGATTGCGAATCCCTTACATCACTTTCTCTGCACACAAATAGAATCTCCGATCTTTCTCCATTGGCATCATGTAAATCAATAACAAGCCTGGGGCTAAATTTGAATAACATAAATGATGTTTCGCCATTGTCAGGTCTAATCAACCTTGAATACCTGTTAATCAGTGGAAATAATATCAGTGATGCTTCCCCATTATTAACACTCACAAATCTTACTTATCTCAACATTGTTGAGAACCCACTGAATGATAATGGTGAAATACTTAATGAAATGACCTGGGTAAATGATTTGCGAAAATAATAGGATTCTTTTTCTTAAATTATGTATAATATCTTTGCTGCTTACAGGAGGATTCCATGAATTCATTATTATCAACAATTTGGTCAGATAAAATCACAAAAATACCCCTTGATGAGTACCCCAGGCCTCAGCTTAGAAGAGATAATTGGACATGTCTTAATGGTCAATGGGAATATGCTGTAACTGATATCAATGAAAAGTTCCCATCACTCTATGAAGGTTTTATTACCGTTCCCTATGCTATTGAATCTGCCAAAAGCGGTGTATGCAAATCTTTTCTGCCCAACCAAAGGCTTCATTACATGCGGAAATTTAAAATTGAAAGGAATTTTGACAAACGACTTCTTTTGCATTTCGAAGCAGTGGACTGGAAGTGTGACGTTTATGTAAATGATAAAAAAGCAGGTAGTCATACAGGTGGATATATTCCGTTTTCATTTGATATAACCAATTTCACTGTCAATGGTGAAAATACAATTTCACTCTCTGTCACTGACCCAACGGATACATCCTGGCAGCAAAGAGGAAAACAAAAACTCGAACCGGTATCCATATGGTATACCCCTACAAGTGGCATATGGCAGACCGTATGGCTTGAGGAAGTTCCTGAAAACTACATAAAACACCTTAAAATCACCCCTTCCTCCGACCTTGACTCAGTTGATATACAGGTTTTAACCAAAACCTCGGTTGAGTGCAATATAAAAATATCGGATGGTGATAATACCTTTGCTTCTGTCAATTCAGTCACCAATGAAATATGTAATATCGATATTCCCAATTCCAGGCTCTGGTCACCGGATGATCCGTTTCTCTATAATGTTGATATCACCGCAGGTCCTGATTCTATAAAGTCATACTTCGGAATGCGTTCGATTTCTCTTTCTGAAGGACCGGCGGGCCGTGATATAGTTTTACTCAATGGAAAACCAGTCTTTATAAATGGTCCATTGGATCAGGGGTACTGGCCTGAAAGCGGAATGACCCAGCCATCGGATGAAGCTATTGTCTTTGATCTTCAGGCAATGAAGAACCTTAATTTCAATACCATCCGCAAGCATATCAAAATTGAATCACGCAGATGGTACTATCATGCTGACAGACTCGGGCTTATGGTTATTCAGGATATGCCCAACGGCGGTGGTGAATTTGCAAAATATATGCAGACAGTTATGGCAATTGCCTTCAATATAACTACTCCTGATGATAACAAAACAGCGTATAAAGCATCAATGAGAGATACATCTGAATCCCGTAACATGTATGAACGGGAACTAAAGGAAATGCTTATGCATTTGCATAACCACCCTTCAATTGTGATATGGTGTCCTTTCAATGAGTCCTGGGGTCAGTATGATTCCAAAAGAATCTATCAAATGGTAAAGGAACTTGATCCATCAAGGCTGGCAGACCATGCATCAGGCTGGTTCGACCAGGGTTCAGGTGATTTCAGAAGTATACATACTTACAAAATTAAGCTCAAAGCTCCTCCTAAAAGTGACAGAAGAGCATATCTTATAAGTGAGTACGGAGGTTACAATTTTATTGATACAAATCACCTGTGGCGTAATGACGATTCATTCGGATATAAGTACTATAAAACTGCCGAAGAACTGAATTTTGCATATGAAAATTTAGTTAATAAGCAAGTATTGCCGCTTATTGAAAAGGGCTTGATAGGAGTTATCTATACACAGCTTTCTGATGTTGAGATTGAGACAAATGGAATTTATACCTATGACCGAAAAGTTCTTAAATTTAATCCGGATTCAATGAAAAAGACCCATGAATCAATTCAAAAGGCCTTTGAAATATTTAATAACATAGATTGAATCATTTCTTTATCTGTGAACCAAGGTGTAATATAACTGTTGTTCCTTGTCCGGAAATGCTTTCAATCCTCAGTCCATATTCATTACCATAGTAAAGTTTAATTCGCTTATCAACATTATTCTGCCCAACACCACTCCCTTTGGTGTTATCCTTGCTACTTTCAGTATCATAACCTTTACCATTATCAGACACCTTAAAAACTATTTCTCCGTTTTTCGCTTCTGCTGTAATTTTTATATATCCACCGCTTTCCATGTTCCTGATTCCATGGTATATAGCATTTTCAACTATAGGTTGAAGAATAAGTTTAGGTATCTGCTTGTCACAAAGACCATCTGATGATTCGATAGAGTAATCCAGCTTGTCTTCATATCGTTGCTTTTGTATAAACAAGTACTGTCTGACATGCTCAAGTTCATCTTCGACTGTAGTAAGCTCACTGCCTCCCCTGAGTGACAGTCTGAAGAATTTCGCCAGGGCTTTGGTAATTGATATAACCTTCTCGCTGTCCTTGAACTCAGCAGACCAAATGATTGTGTCCAATGTATTGTATAGGAAATGGGGATTTATCTGGTTCTGAAGAACATTCAGTTCACTTGTCCTCAGGTATTTTTCCTTTTGCATGATTTCGTCCATAAGTTCTCTGATTCTCTTAATCATACTGACATAATGTTCCGCTATGCTCTCTGTCTCCAGACTTCCTTTTATATCAATATCTTGATTAAGGTTTCCACCCTCAACCTCGGCCATTGCTTTTTCCAGATCAGCCAGTGGTGATGCAACTTTTCTAGAAAATATAACCCCGCTTCCAAGGGCGATTATTAAAAGAGCAGAACCAAGGATCCACATAAGAACTACCATGTCCTGCCGGATAACTTTTATACTGTCAAGGCTTGCAATACCTATAAGGGTCCAGTCTGTACCTTCAATACTATATTTATGAATTAGCTTATCCTTTTCCATGGAATTGTTGCTCATCTCAGATAGTTCAACAAGGGACAACCGTCTGTCCTCGTCTTCGAAAAACCTTGTATCAGGATGATAGACCACTTCATTGGCCCCATTTAGAACAAATGAATATCCTTTGCTCCCAAGATTCAGCTCCTCCAGTATCATTTCAATTTCCGTATAATTAAAATCAATTAGCAGTACCCCGATATTTTCATTACAGTCTCCTACTATTTCTCGGCTCAAAGACAACACCCACTCGTCTTTATCCATGGAGAACTCCTGCATTCTTGCTGATGTCAATACGGGCATACTGTTATCAAGAGCATCCATGTACCACTGGGTTTGCATCATGTCTCCGGATAATTCCATGTCTATGGATGGATCACTGGATATGACTTTTCCATCATGTCCCACCATTATTATGGTTTCTATTCCGCTGCTGCCTGAAATTGCAGTATTTATCATACTTTCAATATCATCCAGGTCATCCGGACCGGGAACATGCTCATTATGGCCGTGTTCAAAATAGCTGCAAGTATTTGAATTTCCTGCCAGTAAATCAGATATATCCTTGACTCTTTGAACATAAAGTTCCAGCTGTCTTCCACTTGAGTCTATGCCTGTGCGTGTTGAATTTAGAATTTCTTTTTCAAGAATTGATGAAAAGTTAACATACATAAGGCTTCCGGCAGCTATCAAAATAAAACCTGTCGCTACC
>CAYYXJ010000034.1:16948-19010 GCA_964475455.1 uncultured Clostridiaceae bacterium
TTATTTGTGTTTTGATACTCAGAGACCTTCTTTTTTTCATCTGACATCTCCTGTAAAGGAACGATACTTACTGGGTGACATTCCAAAGCGCTTTTTAAAGGCAGTAGAAAAATAGTTGGGATCTTCAAAACCCACTTGATTTGCAACCTCATAATTTTTCAGACCTGTTGAGAGAAGCAGTATTTTTGCCCTTTCAAGTCGTTCAGCCGTCAGATAATCATGAAATGTAATTCCGAATATATCCTTGAACAGTGAACTTAGGTAACCCGGACTAAGTGCTACACTTTTTGCCAATGCTTTAAGTGAAAAATCAGGTTCACTGAATCTTTTGTCCATAACCTCCTTGATTTCCTTCCTGTAGTCAACGCCTTTATCATCAGTGCCTTTTATTTCAGCAAGTTTCTCATATGTCTTCATGACCTCTGATTCAGCTCTTTCTTTTTTTATACCGTTGATTAGTTTCTTCACAATATTGGTTATATCCTCACGGGATACCGGCTTTAGAACATAGTCATCCACACCGGTTTTAAGAGCAGTAACAGCATAATCAAAATAATCATAACCAGTTATAACAGCTATCTTGATTCCCGGATTGAATTCCCTTGCTTTCCTTGCAAATTCAAGACCATCCATCCCCGGCATATTAATATCGGTAAGGATAATATCAGGGTTCTCCCTTTTAACTATTTTCAACGCAGAAATGCCGTCAGCTGCTTCAAATATGCTGCCGACGGCTAGTTCCTCATAGTCAATAAGTTTTGATATACCCTTTCTTATAAGAGGTTCATCATCCACTATCAATAATTTATACATCTCTACCTACCTGTTCATGATGTACTAATTCTACCCTTTTTCATCAATCAAGTACAACAGGAAGGAAAAATCCGTATCCTTCTTCAACCATATCATCAAGATGTATGAATCTAAGTGCTGCACTATTTATGCAATATCTCAGACCACCCCTGTCTACAGGACCATCTGTGAAAACATGTCCAAGATGTGAATCCCCGACCCTGCTTCTAACTTCAGTCCTTACCATGCCAAAGCTTTCATCCTGAAGGAATATAATAGCTTCAATATCAATTGGTTTAACAAAGCTTGGCCAACCGCATCCGGAATCATACTTGTCCTTTGAACTGAACAAAGGCTCGCCTGTTACTATATCTACATAAAGTCCCGGTTCATGGTTGTCATAAAATTCATTCTCAAATGCAAATTCCGTTGATCCCATCTGTGTCACCTGGAACTGCCAGAAATCAAGCATTGCCTCCAGCTCCTCTTCACTTGGAACAGAATACTTATCAGGGTCAACTACTACATATTCTTCATAATAAAGTTTATCAAGATTAATGTGGCAATAGCCATTTGGCGTCTTTTCCAGATAGTCCTGATGATACTCTTCTGCTTTAAAGAAATGTACCAGCGGCAGTACTTCTGTCCTTATTTCATCTGTATACTCTTCTTGTTCCAGTGCAACAGCCTTTTCAATTACTGGAAGCTCTGTCTCATCTGTAAAGTAGATACCTGTCCTGTACTGGCTGCCTATATCCGGTCCCTGCTGGTTATAGCTGGTTGGATTAATAACTCTGAAAAAGTAATTTAGGATTTCATCAAGGGTTATCATATCAGGGTCATATGTAACTTCAACTGTTTCAGCATGTCCTGTGCTTCTGTAAACAACATCTTCATAACTTGGGTTCTCTGTGGTTCCGTTTGCGTACCCTGATACCGAATCAGCTACTCCGGGCACCCTTGCCATATATGCTTCGAGTCCCCAGAAACATCCGCCCGCCAGATAAATTGTCCTGAGCTTTGTTTCGTCAAACTCTATATCCAGATTGGGATTATACGGAAGATCAATACCAGGTATTATATCCTTTGGTTTTTCACTCTCTACTGCTGTTGGTTCAGGAGTTGCAGTAACCTCACCAATGTTATTGTCAACAACTGCATTTCCGCAAGCTGCCAGTATTAAAACCAACGCCAGTACCAGTGCTGAGCCTGTAAATATTTTTCTTTTCATTTCAATTTCTCCTCTCGTCGGGAAATTACATTATCCCAT
>CAYYXJ010000034.1:19038-20237 GCA_964475455.1 uncultured Clostridiaceae bacterium
AAGATTTCCGTTTGTATCAATGAAGAAAGAACTTGGAACTGCCCTGACCCCATATTCAAAGAAAGAATTCCCGCCTTCATCAAGCAGTACAGTAAATTCAAGTCCCTGACCTTCATACCACTCTATGAATTTTGCAGATGACTTTTCGCCACTGTATCCAGGTGCTACAACAGATAATACTACTATATCTTCACCTGCATATTCCTGAAGCTGTCCCAATTCCTCAAGACCTTCAAGACATGATGGACACCATGTAGCCCAAAACTTTACATATACCTTTTTACCACTGTATTCTTCCAAAGAATGCTCCACACCGTTTGTATCTACCAAACTGAAGTTATATGCATTACCCTTGAAAGTAGTTTCCTCCTCCATTTGAGTATTTTCTTCTGAATCTATAACCTCTGTGGCTATATTTCCGACAGTACATGCACTCAGGACAAATAGTACAGAAATTGCCAATGCCATTATTCCAAATAATTTTTTACTTTTCATTTTTTTCACTCCTTTTCAGTCAACCTTTAAAATTGAATTATTTACTATAATTTATTATGCCCATCCCGTTCAGAGATTTAATTTGCTTTAATCATAGAAATCTTTGATTTAAACATATCTATTCTAATATAGTGACCATTCAAAACGATTATTCTACCGGAGCTATGGATATTATTCTGACATCAACAATTTCAGTTTCATTTTCAAGCTTCTTTGCTGCTATCAGATCCAGGTCTAACTCCAGTTTTCTGACCAAATCGAGGTCTATGTCAAATCGAACAAAGTTTTCATCAGCCAGCATTTCTTCTATACCGAACTCATCTTTCAACCTTTGGATAACTTCTGCCACACTAAGGGACCTTGATGCATAGAATATATCCTGGCAATCCTCACATCCTATATTAAGCAGCATTCCGGTTGGATTTATGGTTGAACCGCCTTCTCCATATAAGGCTGTAGTCTCAAATCTGAAAATTTCCTCCGGATTTCCTGTTTTATTTTCTGATGCAAGTGGAGTTGGATTTTCATTATCAACCGCTTCCTGGTTTTCATTATTCTCACTATTTTCTATGGGTTCTTCTGTTGTTTGAGCTACACTGCAGCCGGTAACAACCAACCCTACTATCATCACCATTGCTAAAATACTTAACGGAGAGGAGGGGACCGAAGGGTTTATCTCTCCCTTCTTCTTCAAGCTTCTGGCC
>CAYYXJ010000035.1:0-20074 GCA_964475455.1 uncultured Clostridiaceae bacterium
TCATATACTGCTTTGAAACCATTGAAAACAATAACACTTCCGCTTGACCTGAATATATGTCCGTCACATTTGAAATCTATAGTGGTTACATCTGATATTGAAGGAGACATCTGGCTGGCTATGAATCTGTCAAAGATAAGCTTATAAAGTTTCAGCTGGTCTTTTGTCAGGCTCTCCTTTATATCATTTGGCAATAATGCCAAGTCTGTAGGCCTGATTGCTTCATGGGCATCCTGGGCCTTTCCCTTTGATTTATAAACATTGAAAGCCTTGGGAGCATATTTCTCGCCGAATTTATTTATTATCAAATCCCTTGCGCTGACCTGTACCTCTCCGGCTATTCTTGTTGAGTCTGTTCTCATATATGTTATAAGACCAACGCTTCCAATACCTTCTACATCAACTCCCTCATACAGCTGCTGGGCTATGCTCATTGTTTTCTTTGTAGTAAACCCAAGTTTATTTGATGCATCCTGCTGCAGGGTGCTTGTCTTGAAAGGTGGAAGCGGATACCTTTTTTTCTGTTTCTTTACTATATTCTTTACAGCTATTGGCTGACCTGTTATTTCTGAAATTATCTTATCAACTGATTCTTTGTCATTTATTTCTGTTTTCTGAGATTCACTTCCATCGCTCCCCTGATAACTTGCATGAAATTTTTCCTTTTCGCCCTTTTTTGAAAGCAGAAGTGCCAGATTCCAGTATTCCTTGGGGACAAAACCTTCAATTTCCTTTTCCCGCTCGCAAATAAGCCTTGCTGCAACAGACTGAACTCTTCCGGCACTCAAACCTCTTCTAACTTTTTTCCAAAGCAAAGGGCTGATTTTATATCCTACAATCCGGTCAAGAATTCTCCTTGTCTGTTGTGAATTAACCATATTCATGTCAATGGGTCTTGCTTTTTCTATGGCACTTCCAACTGCATTCTTGGTTATTTCATTGAAAGTTATTCTGCAGTTATCACTGCTGTCCAGCTTTAGAATATGCGCAAGATGCCATGAAATAGCCTCGCCTTCCCTGTCCGGGTCAGTGGCAAGATAAATAGTTTCATACTTTTCAGCCTCGGCTTTAAGTTTCTTAACCAACTCTTTTTTGTCAGGCATAATAGAATAAGTGGGTTTGAAATCCTCTTCTATCTTTACACCCAGGGACTTGGCAGGAAGATCACGAATATGGCCGTAACTGGCTACAATCTTATAATCTTTCCCAAGAAATTTGTTTATTGTCTTTGCCTTTGCCGGTGATTCAACTATTACTAAATTTTTTGCCATCAATTCCTCCATAAGCCTAGACGGGTGGTCCCGAATGCAAGCATTGACTATATTACCTTCTTTTTTCTTTAATTTCAACCATTTTTCTTTTATAGTATTTTTTACACATGATAACTATAAAACCAGTCAAACCAAAATATCTATATCCTCAGCAGTAATCATCGGTGCACCTTCTTCATAAAGTTTGCTGGTTCCCAACCCGAAAATTCTGTCGTTTTTACCAAGAACATAAACATCATTTCCATTGTCCAGAGCAAATTCCACTGTAATCAGGGCACCGCTTTTCTCACCTGCTTCAGCTACAATAATTGCTTCGGATAAACCGCTAATAATTCTGTTTCTTGCAGGGAAAGTATATTTGGTCGGTCTCTTTCCCGGGATATATTCTGACAGAACACAACCTTGTTTTTCAATTGCTGATTTTAAATCTTTGTTTTCAAATGGGTAACATATATCAACTCCGCATCCGAGTACAGCAATAGTATTCCCGTTTTTCAATGCTCCCTTATGGGCTGCGCTGTCTATTCCCTTTGCCATACCGCTGACAATGCTAAAACCTGCTTCTGACAACTTTTCTGCAAGTCTGAATGTTTCCAAGGCGGATTCTTTTTCGCAGTTCCTTGCTCCCACAATTCCAATTCTTCTATCTGTTGGAATCCGACCTAGATAAAAAAGTACAATCGGAGGGTCGTATATACTCCTAAGGGATTCCGGATAATCACTATCATAAATAGAAACAGCTTTAATCCCAAGCCTTTTCATATTCGTTGAAACAACTGAACTTACTTTTTCCCTTGAAAGTCTCATTGCTTTTTCATGTTTCAATATTCCTGAAAAATACAAATCCTCATAAGAGTTTTCGAATATTTGAGAGCAACCCCCAAAATATTCCAAAAGCAATGTCTTTTCCTTGAAACTTATATAATCTATAGAAGCAAATGTCAGAATATAATCGTTAAGCATAATGACATTTTATGTCATATCTTGTTTAAAGTCAAACTTAAAGTATTAAAAATGCAACAACAGCTGTAACGCAGGTAACAAATGTTCCCCATATCAAATCAATGACAGCTATTTTCGCAGGAAAGCCTTCGAGGGTTGCAAGGTTTGTCAGGTCATAGGTTGCATAAGCAACCAAACCGAACAGAGCTCCTCCATAAGCTGCAAATCCCAAGCCTTTTTCGGCAATTGCCGGATTCAGGACAAAGAAAACCAAACCTATGATATAAAGGACATAAAAAACCATTGCTGCCGGCCAGTTGATCTTTTTCTTCTTAAGATTACCAAGTTCCTTGTTATAGAGCTTTGATGCTACAAATGCCAGCCATATGAAATCAATGACCATGAAAACAATAAAGGCAACCGCAAATTGTAAAAGAAATTCAAACATGTCTTATCTCCGTTTCATTTAATTTGGAATCCAGGGGAAAAATTTATTTGTGTGTAACTTATAATTTTCAAACTCAGGGTTTCCCTCATATTTTTTTTCAAGCAGCGGTACACCGGAAACAAAAAGAAGCAGAAGGGTCAAAATCACCGGACTGACGAAGGTTACATAGAACAAACCCTTGGTTAATGACATTATGAAAATGCCCGTCCACATTGCTGATTCCCCGAAATAATTCGGGTGGCGTGTATATTTCCATAATCCCTGTTGCATGATTTTACCTTTGTTGGTTTTATCATCCTTGAATCTCTTTAATTGTAAATCACCGATAACCTCAAAAAAGAATCCAATTAACCATATGATTAATCCCGGTATAATCCAAAATACTGTATTCTTTGCTCCCATGGTATTTGAGACTGTTACAGGTAAGGATATTAGATACATCAGTATCATTTGAAGCATGAATACCCTGGTGAATGCTTTAACTGCAGGGAATTTTTCCCCCCAGTTTTTTCTCATATTCACATATCTGTAGTCTTCGGGCTTTTTCCAGTTCCTTCTTACAATATGATAAAAAAGACGGAGTCCCCAAATGGATACCACAGTTGTAACAGTAATTGAAGTCAGGTCAAATAAACCTGAAACAGCAAATGTATAGACTGCCGTAACAACAAACCCAAGTCCCCAACCTATATCTACAATAGAATTGTTCCTTATAATCTGAGCAATTATAAAGAAGATCAAAAAATAAACAAAAAGAACAATCAGTACCTGAAAATAAATACTCATGAATACTTACCTATATATGCAAGTGCCAGAGCTCCGTCACCGGCACTAATCGCAATAACTGATGAAGCCTCCATTATATATGCCGGCTTTTTACCTGATATCTCCTCCAATTGTCTGCCGAACTCATATGCATACTCCTGATTTTGAACATGAATTATACAATATTCCTCAATTCCTGTTTTTTTAACGGCTTTATTGAAATCTGCAAGAAGCTTTTTCTTTGTACCGTTATTAGAAAATGCAATTCCCCCAATGGTACCCTTTCCTGCTTTATCCAGTGTTACTATAGGTTTAAGGTTCAAACGTTCAGCTATTCTGCCGGTGGTAGTACCAAGTCGACCTCCCTTGATCATTGTTTCAAGGTCTTTTACACTTACAAGAATTTTAGAATGTTCTCTCATTGCAGTGATTTTTTCAACAATTTCATCATGCTGAAAACCATTTTCAATCATTCTTGCAGCCATCAATACAATCAATCCTTCAGAACCTGAATTTTGTTTTGAATCAACAACTGAAATTCTATGACCTTCTGAAGCGAGCTGACCTGCTGATTTTTCAAATACACTGTGGGTACCGCTTAATTTTGATGCAACAGTTATTACAATTATGGAATCATATTTATCCTTTATATTGTCAAGTGTCCTTTGAACTGAAGAAAGCGAAGGTTGGGAGGAAGTTGGAAAGTCTTCACTTTCCCTGTAAAGTTTAATCAAGGTATCATTTTCTATGGTCAGCTTATCATAATATTCCGTGTCGCCTATCAAAATGCTAAGGTTGACAACATGAATCTGATATTCATCAATTACTTCCTGAGGAAGATCTGCAATGGAGTCAGTAACCAAACCTATGCTGTATTTTTTATTGGAAATCAACTCTGCTTGTTTTTTCATGTCATCCACTTTTTTTTCAAGGATATCCGAATGCTTCCCCGCCACTGCAAAAACTGCAGCAGGTTTATCCGTATGTATATGAATTCTGGTCATCCTTCTGTTTCCGGCAACTACCAATGAATCCCCTATTTGATTCAAGGAAGATGTTAGTTCTTCGTGATTTTTTGTACCTTCAGATAATAGAACTTCAACACAATATCTATACTTTGTATTCTCATGTGAATCTTTTTCTATTCCTTCAATTTTTTCCTCCATTATGCTTTTGATTTCTGTTTCTTTGTCATTTATTATAAAATCCATGATTCCTTTGACAAAAAGCGAAAACCCCTTGGCTCCGGAATCAACAACACCGGCCTTTCGCAAAACAGACAGTTGATTCCTTGTATTTTTCAAAGACTCTTCCAGTTTTCTATATGAGTGGCTGAGCAACTCGGTGAAGTCCCTTGCCTTCCCCTTGAAATCAAACATGGAACAAGCCCAGTCCTTCATAACAGTAAGCATAGTGCCTTCAACAGGCTTGTTGACTGCACAATAAGCATATTCAACTGATTTCATATGTGCGTCTGCAAAATTTTCTATAGTTACTTTGTCATCATTTATTATTTCTTCGCTGACACCGTTCAGATACTGTGCAAAAATGACACCTGAATTCCCTCTTGCCCCCTGCAGACATGCATCAGCAATTGATTCAAGGGTTTCCTTTATTGAAACTGTAACCCTGGAATGTTCTATGATTGCTCTCATTGCTGACGCAAGGTTATTTCCTGTATCCCCATCTGCCACAGGAAACACATTAATATTATTGAGCTCCTGTCTGCTATTTATGACATAACGGGCACCATTCAAATAAGCTCTGTATATTTTTTCCGTTTCAATATATACTGCCAAATCAATACCTCTTTGTTAAGATTATACCCAAAAATCATTCAAAAATTTATTTTCTCCAGGAATTCCAAGGTCATTTTTTCATATTCCTCAGGATGACTGAAAAATGCTCCTGCATGGCGACCGTCATCAAACCAAATCAGTTCATTGAATTTGGAATTCGCAGCCTCATGAAGATCAGCTGTCATACCTGGGTCAATATAATCATCATCCCTGCAATTAAAGAACAGCAAAGGATTTTGTACTCTCTTGATTTTTGATAATATATCAACTTTTTTTATATCAAATTTATAAATTGTCCTTGCAAGAAAATTCCCTGCCTCAAAAATCAACTTCAAAGGAAAGCCTTTAAGTTTCAATTTACGGGATGAAACATTCATAACCTGCTGCTGTAAATTACTGTACGGGCAATCTGCAATATAAAAACTGCAGTCATCCCGAACATGGGATGCATACATAAGTAATATGCCTGAACCCATTGAAATCCCATGCAGGCCAATACTGCATTTATTGCCATAGGTTTTTCTTAGATAATCAATTACGGCTTTTAAATCATATTGCTCATAGTATCCATAAGTGACTGTTTTACCGCCGCTTTTACCGTGTGCCCTGGAATCCCAAGCTGCAACGGAGTAACCGGCTTTGTGGTAAAAGGATGCTAAATCAATCATGTATTTATGTGAATTGGTAACACCATGTAATAAAACAATCCATTTATCTTTGTTTTTATTTTCAGCTATCATAAGATTGATTTTATATAGATATGGTGAAAGTACATTTGTATATTGTAACTCAGTTTGATCAAGCCATTCTTTAACGGTTTTTGAATAATCTTCATTAACATACGGACTTTTATAATTCTCCAATGGAAAATCAGGTCTTTTCTTAATATATGCCAGACTTTGAGCAAGGAAAAATCCGGCAATTAATATAAGAAGACCAACTGCTAGAATGACATAAAAGACATAAATCATCATTAACCCCCCAAAATACAATCGCTATTAGCTTTAACTTGCTGTTTTCATTATACAAAATTTGAATAAACTTATGTATAATAAATAGATAAAATATTAAATTTTTTTAGTTTTTATTACTTTTAGGAGGCTTTATGCTCAAAGAATTATACAATAGCGGAAAGTATGATGACCTTGACCTTAACTGTGCTGAGTCCATTGTGGTCGTTGCCAATGATGCTTATGGACTTGGTTTTACAAACGAAACCATAAGGTTTTCTTCAGCTTTCGGCGGTGGTATGTGCATTGAAGAAAAATGTGGTGTTGTAACAGGAGCATTGATGATACTGGGTTATCTCTTTGTCGAGGAATGTGCACACAAATCAGATATAATGAAACCTGTTGTTCATTCATTTTTGACGGATTTTAAACTGAAAATGCAATCCAGTGAATGTCTTCCATTAAAAAAAATGTACAGAACCGAAGAGTCAGGTTGCAGCTTCGTAATTGAATCTTCGCTTGAAATCCTGGAAAACACAGTGAATAGATACAAAGACTTCAGGATCAGGTGATGCGTTTACCATTTTTGAAAACTTCATAAACAGAATAGTCAGGGTTTAATATCAGTAAATCTGCTTTTCTTCCCTTTTTAACAAACCCGGCTTTATCATCAATTCCCATAACCCTTGCAGGAGTTGATGTAGCACTCATAATTGCATCCTTCGGAGTAATTCCTATTGAAACCATATTTTTAACACCATCCGCCATGGTTATTATACTGCCGGCAAGATTACCGCTTTTCAGCCTTGCACTGTTTTTATCAACAATGATATCCAGTCCTGAGAAAACATATTCACCTTCATCCAGTCCGGCTGCTACGATAGAATCAGATATGCATACGGTCTTACCGGGACCTTTCAATCTAAAAACAAGTTTAATGATTTCAGGGTGAAGATGAATCAAATCGGGAATAATCTCGCAGGCGGTTTTTTCATTCATCAAGGCTGCCACTGTTATTCCGGGTTCACGGTGATGTACCGGTGGCATTGCATTGAACATATGGGTAGCCAGTGAATCGGTTATTTCAAAGAACCCCGCAGCCAGTTCGTACGAGCAGGCAGTGTGTCCAAATGAAACCAGGATACCTTTTGAAACCAGGAATTTTGTCAAAGCGAAATTTTCGTCTTTTTCAGGACTCAGTGTAACGCGCCCAATCAGATCTCCATGAACCCCGACATATTTGATATATTCTCCCAAGTCCGGTTTAAGTATATATTCAGGATTTTGAGCACCTTTTTTGCCCTCGTTTATAAACGGCCCTTCAAGATGTATACAATTGATCTGATCCCTGTGTTTTGAATATACCCCCAATGTTTCGGCAGCTGTTTTGATTCCGATGGTCGGGAAAGTTGGTATGAAACATGTAGTCCCTCTTCTGGTATAAGAATTTACCATGTCTGCAAATTCTTCTTCTTTTATATCTGAATTATCAAAACCTGAAATGCCATGGGTGTGTATATCGACATAACCCGGAACCACTGTTTTCCCATGACAATCATATTCATTGTCACTATTTAAGCCGGATGAAATATCAGTAATAAATCCATTTTGAATTTCTATATCCATTAGGTCATCAAGAAATTCCAAACCGTTGAAAATTCTGCAGTTTTTCAGAAGATGATTCATTTTTTAATAATCCCTTCATTTCTCTTTATAAATGCAACTGCCCTTTCCCTGGTCTTCTCATCCTTCTCAATCGATTTTCTCAGGAATTCAGTATTATTCATTACAAAGTGTCTCATGAATTCCTCCGGGCCTTTCATGTATTCCTTAACCATTTCAAACTGCTTCTTTGTTATTTGATTACCGGCAAGAGCTTCTTCAAACAAATGTTTGCCGAATACTGTTCCTGTAATAACTTTTATTCCCTGTGAAGAAAGCTCCGTTGTTCCCCCTTGTTGTCTGTCTACAACCGTCAGGGTCCATGGCATTTTCAATCCTGCATTATTCAAGGCGGGAATCCAGAAATTGAAATAACTTGAACCTTCTGTAATCAAGTCGGAAATATGGAGAACATTACCTCCCTGACTTTCTGTCATGCGTTCTGAATTACCGTTCTGGGACACTATCATTACAAGATTCTTATAAATTGTAATATGTTTTTTCTGAAGTATATAAGCGATAATATAGGAAAAGAACCAATCTCTTCTTTCTCCGCCGGATATGAAATCAATTTCATTGACATCAATGTTTTCCATTATTCTTTTTACCAGGAAATCAATTACAGCCCTGTAATTTTCATCACTGTTATATATTACAAGAAGAATTCTGGTCATCATTGCCGGAAAATCATATTTATCCTTTTTATTGTAATCAATGTATTCCAAGGCTTCCATTGCCATTTTTTCTCCTCCGAATAGGAAATGGGTATTGATGTAGAATGGACCGAATGTTCCCGATGTATACCAAAATGGCGTTTCGGTTCCACTTATTTTCAATGCACTTGTTCTGAATAATTCTGTTTCAATAATGTTCATTTTTTCACCTATAATGCTCCGAAGTCATTGAGCTTTTCTTCAATTTTACTAATTATATTTTTATTTTCTTCCTTATGCAAATTGTTTTTATCTGCAATTAATTCCAGGGCAGCCTTTTGAGCTTCTTTCAGAATATGAATGTCTGTATAAATATTCGCTATCTTGAATTCCGGCAGACCATGCTGCCTTGTCCCGAAAAACTCACCTGTTCCCCTCAGTCTCAGATCTTCCTCTGATATTATAAAACCATCATTGGTTTTCTCCATTATTTTCATTCTCTGCAAAGCAATGGGATTACTGCTTCTGTTGATCAGAATACAATAGGATTGGTCACTGCCCCGGCCAACCCTGCCCCTCAATTGGTGAAGCTGCGCCAGGCCAAATCTTTCTGCGTTTTCAACTATCATCAATGTGGCATTGGGAACATCAACCCCGACTTCAATAACCGTTGTAGATACCAAAAGATCAATATGACCTGCATAAAAATCTTTCATGATTTTTTCTTTATCACTTGATTTCATGCGTCCGTGCATCATTCCGATTGTGTGATTTTTATACACCGTTTTCAATTCCTCATAGATCTTATCTACAGAAACAATTCCATCAGTTTCTACATCATCCTCTATTCTCGGACAGACATAATAGACCTGTCGTCCTTGTTTCATCATTTTCCCGGCAAAATCCAATGCTCTGCGTCTTTTCCCTTCATCAATTGAATGTGTTTCAATGTGTTTCCTTCCCGGAGGCATGGTGTCAATCAAGGATATATCAAGATCACCATAAAGAATCAGAGCCAGTGTCCTCGGAATAGGTGTAGCCGTCAATACAAGTGAGTGCGGTACATTGCCCTTGCTTCCGAGTATAGCCCTTTGTTCAACTCCAAACCTATGCTGCTCATCTGTAATAACCAAACCAAGTTCCCGGAATTCAACATCATCCTGCAGCAATGCGTGGGTTCCGATTACCAGATCAGCTATACCTGAGGATATCTCCTCCAGCATTTCCCTTCTTTTAACTCCCTTGACTGCACTGGTAAGCAATGCTGCTCTGATTCCCAGTCCATGCATTTTCTCCTTTAGGTTATTATAATGCTGAGCAGCCAGTATTTCTGTAGGAGCCATGAAGGCAGCCTGAAGTCCGTTATTACATACATCAGCAATGACTGTTGCTGCTACAGCTGTTTTACCTGACCCAACATCTCCCTGTACCAGTCTGTTCATTGGTTTACCGGATGAAAAATCATTTCTAATTTCATTGATTACTCTCTTTTGAGCTTCAGTTAATTCAAAGTCCAGGCTTTTTATATACTTATTGCCTAAATTAAAATCAATTATTTGATCCTTTATCGGTGCACTTTCATTTACCTTGCTCTTAATAAGCAAAAGTGATGCCTGCAGCAGAAAAAACTCCTGAAAAACAAGCCTTCTCCTGGCTTCTATGAAACACTCATTTGAATCAGGAAAATGTATACCCCTGACTGCATCTCCATAACCCATCAATGAAAATTTCCCCATAATATCCGCCGGGAAAAACTCCCTTGGTTTCTGATTCACAGCTTCAAAAGCTGTTTTAATTGATTTTCTGATGATGTTCTGTGAGAGGTCCCTGTTCTTTCTATAAACAGGTTCAATTACAGCAAACTCAGAATAATTTACCGAAAAAACAGGATTGCTCATTTCAGGTATAATTTTTTGGGTCACTTTTCCGAAAAAACAAAACTCATTACCTTCTTTGAAAGTGGACCTCAGATAATCCTGATTGAAATATACAATACTTATATACCCCGTACCATCCTCTCCTGTAAGCTTCAGGATACTCAGGCTTTTTCTAATCCTTCTGAATTCCACGGTTGTGACCTTCACTATTACCGTAACACTTTCCCCGTCAGTTATATCCTTTATTTTTTTTACATATGACCTGTCTTCGTAATATCTCGGGAAATATTCAATAAGGTCACCGATTGTTTCAATGCCAAGCTTTTTAAAGGCTTCAGCCCTGGAAGGACCGACTCCTTTCAGAAAGCGAATTTCATTTAAAGAATTATCTGAATGCATGGGCAAGCTCCTGTTTAAGTTCTCTTAGCGCATAACTGCTGTTTTGTTCCAGAACACAGTCAGCCTTTTTATCATAGGGGGTTTCCCCTATATTAATTATATAGAAATAGTCACCACCGAAGTATCTCAACAAACCCGCTGCAGGATATACTGTAAGGCTGCTGCCTATTGCGAATAAAAAATCAGCATCACGGATCAGCCTGACAGATTTCTCAATGTTACCTTCATCAAGACATTCTCCGTATAAAACAACATCGGGCCTGACAACACCGCCGCACAAATCACAAACAGGTACCGATTCCCCGGAATTTTCAATAAATGACAATCCAAATCCTTTTTTGCAATCCATGCAGTAATTTTTCAAGACAGAGCCATGTAATTCAACAATGCTTTTAGTACCTGCCTTTGCATGAAGTCCATCAATGTTCTGGGTAACAACACTGGTTTTGAACCCTATTGATTCCATCCAGGCTATAACCTTATGACCATCAACCATAAACTTTCTTGAATGAACACAGAAGCGGCATCTTTCAGTATTTCAATGGATTGAACATCATTGGGACTTATATCTCCATTTAGTATTTTATTCCTGTAGAATTTGAAAAATTTTTCAGGTTTTTTCTCCAGAAATTCAATACTCAATATTTCTTCAGGAGAATAGCCTCCGTACAATCCTTCCGAGTACAAGCCGTTAACAGATCTGAAATCCTTGATACCACTGTCAGTTGAAATACCTGCTCCTGTGAAGAAAACAAATCTTTTATTTTTATTTGCTTTATCACAAATTCTCTCAAACATGAATTTTATAAACTACCTTTTTAACTTTCTTCGGACCATCTTCCCCGGATATACCAGGCATATGCGCATCCCAGGGAAAGAAAATACAGAACATACCCTCTTTCATATCAATGGCCGTTCGGGTTGATTTTTCCAGGAAAAGGACATCTTTATCCGAGTTATAATTCTCAATTACCTCAAGGTCATCAATATTTGAAGCATAAATGATTTCATTGCCGGCAAGTAAAATCTGTATATCAATATAATTCCTATGTGCTTCATTTTTTCCGTTGCTGATGTTTTTAGTTTCATACTCTGCACATACAGCAAAAACATCCCTTCCACTAATTTCCATGGTTCCGTTTTCCATGGCTTTATCAAGACCATTCCCAATATGTTTGAAGGCAATGTCCATTTTTTTTGAAAGCCCCGCATATTTGGAAATATTATTTAAATTGTCTATTATCATTTCATACTCCTTCAATTAATCTAAACTATTGTAATTGTATATTTCAGTGATTCCTTCTCACCTGCATCAAGTTTTCTGATATCTCTTTTTTTCTCAAGTTCTTTTCCAAGATAGTTACAATCAGGCAGGGACGACCAGGGTTCTATGCAAATATAATTTCCTCTCATATATTTTGTCCAAACACCAAGATATTTGAAATCATTGAAGTCTACTATGACTTTTCTATTGTTTTTCATGTTGCAAAGCCGGACTGTCTTATTTATAAAAGTATCCATTATCAATGCATCATTCTTGAAAACCTCAGGTGAAAGGTACAATCTGTTTTCTTCCAGATTCACTCTTTTCAATTCTTTTTCAATCATTACATCATTGTCAACTGTGTAAGTCATAAGATGATCAAGTCCTTCAAACTCTAAATAATAATCCTCCATTGACTCACCTTCAAATAAAGCAAGGTTATACCCTTCATGTCCACCTATTTCATAAAACATTTCTTTCTTTCCTGTATTTTCAATGCAATGTTCTTTTATCAGCGAATTCTCACTAAGTGTGTAAATGATTTTCAAACTGAATTCAAAGGGATATTCAACAGCGGTATTCTTGTCATGGGTTGTTTCAAGGATGATCCGGTCGGCTTGTTTTTCTACAACAATGAATTCCCTGAACCTGGCAAACCCATGTATTTCAGTTTTATATATTTTACCTTCGTACTTGTACTCTCCGTCCTTCAGTCGCCCTATCAGCGGGAATAACAATGGAGCTTGCCTCTCCCATACATCAGGATTCAACTGCCAAAGATATTCGACCCGTTCTGAATCTCTGTTTCTTTTTATGCTTTTAAGTTCAGCTCCTGTCGTGCTTATAGCTACTGTAAGATGTTCGTTTTTCAACTCAATGTTCATAATGCGCCTCCTGTTATGATTATAACAAATAAATCCTTAACTCCGTATTTTATAATTTATTTGTAATATAAATTTGACATAGCAGTCTTATTTAATTAAAATCTATCTAGACTAAAGAAAAGGAGAAAAAATATGAAAAATGAATTTGACATTAAATTCAATTCTATCAGCGAAGTAAAGGATTTCGTTGATATAGTTGCAGGTTTCAATTATGACATAGACCTGGTGTCAGGCAGATATGTCATTGATGCAAAATCAATCATGGGAATATTCAGCCTTGACCTGAACAAACCAATTAAACTTGTTGCCTACTCTGAAAATGTGGATGCACTCAAGGAAGCTGTTGCTCAGTATCTGTGACTTATATACCTTGCATACCCGCCTGTTATTTGCAAACCACCCGGAAGAAGGTGGTTTTTCAATACAAAAAAAACACTCCTGTCAAATGATTGGAGCGTTCAAATAGATTAAAAAAGAGGCCTTGGCCTCTTTTTCTATTTCAGCAATAAGTACAGCATTATCGATGTTATCATAAACCCGATTGCTATATATGTTGTATATTTAGAAAGCATTGCATCTATTGTTCTTCCCTTGTTTTTTCCAAAGAAGGTCTCGGCTCCACCTGCTATACTGCCTGAAAGTCCGGCAGCCTTACCAGACTGAAGCAAAACTACAACAACTATTGCTGCTGCAAATATTACCTGAAGTATTCCTACTATTATAGCCAAAGCACTCATCCAAAGCACCTCCGTTCCACTTTTAATTCCCTTGCATCATTTTAGTAATTACGCATGCGAATGCAATTATAGCATAAATGAATAAAACTTTGCAATAATTAAATCCCACTGCCGGAAACCCGGCAGCGGAACCATCAAAATCTATCTAAGATTGAAAAATGCATCGATTCCAGGATAAACCGCGGTTTCTCCAAGCTCTTCTTCAATTCTAAGCAACTGGTTGTATTTTGCAACTCTGTCAGTTCTTGAAGGTGCTCCTGTCTTTATCTGACCGGAATTTGTTGCAACCGCTATGTCAGCAATGGTTGTATCTTCTGTTTCCCCTGAACGATGGGATGTAACTGCAGTATATCCGGCTCTGTTGGCCATTTCAATGGCTTCAAGTGTTTCAGTCAGGGTTCCTATCTGATTGACCTTGATCAGGATTGAGTTAGCTGTCCTGCTGTCAATTCCCTTTTTCAATCTTTCTGTGTTAGTAACAAATAGATCATCTCCTACCAACTGTATCTTGCTTCCAAGTCTGTCGGTCATCATTTTCCATGCTTCCCAATCTTCTTCAGCAAGTCCGTCTTCAATTGAGATTATAGGATATTTATCTACCATTTCTGCCCAGAAATCAACCATCTCTTCCTTTGTGAACATCCTGTCTGTTTTCCAGAAGTAATAACTTCCTTCATGACCCTTTGCCTTTGCTTCTTCATACATTTCAGTAGCAGCAGGATCAAGGGCTATTCTGAATTGTGAACCGGGTTCAAATCCGGCTTCCTTTATAGCTTCCACTATTACTTGAAGTGCTTCTTCGTCAGATGTAAGGTTAGGTGCAAATCCACCTTCATCACCAACTGCCGTACTGTAGCCTTTGCCCTTAAGGACTTTCTTGAGTGTATGGAATACTTCGGAACACCACTGGAGTGCTTGTTTGAAGGTTTCTGCTCCAACCGGCATAATCATGAATTCCTGACAGCTGACTGAATTATCAGCATGTTTTCCACCGTTTATGATATTCATCATAGGAACAGGAAGAACCTTTGCATTTGTTCCACCGATATACTGATAAAGGGAAAGCCCAAGAGTTTCTGCTGCTGCCCTTGCAACTGCAAGAGATACACCAAGCATTGCATTTGCGCCTAAGTTTGCTTTATTGGGAGTTCCATCAAGTTCTATCATCATCTTATCGATGTAAACCTGGTCAAGCACATTCTGCCCTTCAACTTCAGGAGCAATTATTTCATTTACATTGGCAACGGCCTTTGAAACACCTTTACCCATATATCTGCTTTTATCGCCGTCCCTGAGTTCAACTGCTTCAAATGCTCCTGTTGATGCTCCAGATGGTACTGCAGCTCTTCCCAGAAAGCCACCTTCAACTATAACTTCAACTTCAAGTGTGGGATTTCCCCTTGAATCCATAATTTCACGTGCAAATACACTTTCAATTTCCAAATACTGTTTCATGTCAATCATCCTCCGGATTTTAATTTTATATATTACCCTCTGACAATCAGGCTGGTTCCTGTCATGCCTTCAGGTTTTTCCAATTTTAAGATATCAAGCATTGTTGGTGCAAGATCTGCGAGAATTCCTTCCCTTACCCTGACATCTCCAAGCCCGATTGCTATAAAAGGAACCGGATTGGTTGAATGCGCAGTAATAACCTTTCCGTCCTTTGTCAGCATTTCTTCAGCATTGCCATGATCGGCTGTCACAAGGGCCTTGCCTCCTGTTTCAATCAATGCATCAACTACTTTACCCAGGCAGTCATCCACTGCCTCAACAGCCTTGACGGCTGCCGGTATAACTCCTGTGTGGCCAACCATGTCACAATTGGCAAAATTCAATATCATTACATCATATTTACCTGATTTAATTCTCCTGACTGCCTCATCTGCAACTTCGTAGGCACTCATCTCAGGCTGAAGGTCAAATGTTTCAATTTCGGGTGTTTTTATCAACGCCCTGTCTTCATTCTTGAAAACATTCTCAACACCTCCATTGAAAAAGAATGTTACATGAGCATACTTTGTTGTTTCAGCAATTCTCAGCTGTGTCAGACCTTTTTGTGATATATATTCACCAAAAGTATTGCTCAGATCCTCAGATTCATAAGCAACTTCTGTTTCTGTAAAGGTTTCATCGTACTGGGACATGCACACATAATACAATGGAAAACAACCGTTCTTTCTCTCAAATTCAGCAAAGTCCTTCTTAACCAATGCCCTTGTGATTTCCCTTGCCCTGTCAGGCCTGAAATTAAAGAAAATTACAGAGTCATTCTTTGCTATGACAGCAACCGGTTTTTTATTTTCAAGAATAACACAGGGTTTTACAAATTCATCGAAAATCTTTTTATCATAAGACTCCAAGACACCTTCTTCTGCAGAATTTGCTGTATTTCCTGTTCCCATGATCATGGCATTGTATGCAAGTTCAACACGTTCCCACATGTTGTCCCTGTCCATGGCATAAAACCTTCCCATTATAGTTGCAATTTTACCAACACCTTTGATTTTGATCTGTTCTTCAAGTTGCCTTATATAATCAATGGAGCTGTCGGGTGGCACATCTCTTCCATCGAAAAAGCAATGTATATATACATCTTTCAAACCCTGTGCCTTAGCAAGATCCAACAGGGCATAAAGATGTGTATTATGACTGTGTACACCACCGTCAGAGAGCAAACCCATAAGGTGCAGAGCTGTGCCATTTCTACGGCAGTTTTCTACAGCACCGATGAATTCTTCTTTTTCAAAGAAATCACCGTCAAGAATCGACTTTGTTATTTTTGTCAAATCCTGATAAACAACACGTCCTGCACCTATATTTGTGTGACCTACTTCAGAATTTCCCATCTGACCGTCAGGCAACCCGACATCCATACCTGAAGCAGAAAGCCTCGAATTAGGATATTCGCTGTAATATCTGTCAAGATTTGGTGTGTTTGCCATATAAACCGCATTACCAAGATGCTCAGGATTCAATCCATAACCATCAAGGATTATCAATGCCAGTGTTTTTTTATTCATATCTTTTCCCGTCTATCCATCGTAACGGACTATTTGTTCAAAATCTTTAATATTCAAGCTTGCGCCTCCCACGAGGCCGCCGTCAATATTGGGCATATTGAATAATTCTCCGGCGTTTGAAGGTTTGACACTTCCGCCGTACTGAATTACTATTTCCCTTGAGGCTTCCCTTGAAAACAGTTTCTCAACCATGTTCCTGATGATTCCGCAAACTTCATCGGCTTGTTCACTTGAAGCAGTTTTACCGGTTCCAATTGCCCATATTGGTTCATAGGCTATTATTATCTTCTTAACCTGTTCTTCAGTCAAACCATTCAATGCAACTTTAATCTGGAATTTTATTCTTTCCTCTGTTACTCCGAGTTCCCTGTAAGCAAGTGATTCTCCAACACAAACAATTGGAACCATTCCGTATTTAAGTGCAGCATGTACTTTTTTATTTACTGTATGGCTGCTTTCTCCAAAGTATTCACGTCTTTCAGAGTGTCCAAGTATTACATATCTTACACCCATGTCAACCAGCATTACCGGTGAGATTTCACCTGTATATGCGCCTCCGTCCATCCAATGCATATTCTGTGCTGCTATTTCAATGTTTGTTCCAGCTGAAGCTTTTAGGGCTTCATGTATTGCAACATGAGGTACGGCACAGATTATCTTATCTTCAACGTCGGCAACTTTCTGAGCAAGTTCAGTAATGAATTCCCCGGTTTCAGAAGGTGTCTTATTCATTTTCCAGTTTCCTGCAATTACTTTTCTTTTTGGAACCTTATCCATAAGAACATCAATGCCCGGTAGAATTTTCCCCTCTAGAAATTCAAGTGCAGCACCGCCTCCGGTTGATATATGAGTTACTTTATCAGCATATCCGAGTAATTCAATTGCTGCGGCACTGTCTCCTCCGCCTATAATGGAAATTGCATCAGCCTTTGAAACAGCCTTGGCGATTTCTTCTGTGCCCTTGGCAAAATTCGGAAATTCGAAAACACCCATCGGACCATTCCATATAATAGTCTTTGCCTTCAAGATTGCCTTTGAATACCACTCAATGGTCTGGGATCCAATGTCTACACCCATCCAACCATCAGGCATTGCATCTGAAGGTACATATTTATATTCTGTATCATTCTTGAATTCCTTGATGACGATACTGCCAATAGGAAGCATAATCTCAACACCGGCTTTTTCAGCCTTTTTCATAAGCTCCTTGGCAAGAGGTATCTTGTCCTCTTCGCAAAGCGAGCTTCCTATTTTATAACCTTTGGCTTTAAGGAATGTATATGCCATCCCTCCGCCGATGATCAAGGTATCAACTTTTTCTATCAGGTTCTCTATAACCCCAATTTTATCCGATACCTTTGCTCCGCCCAGGATTGCGACAAACGGTCTGTCAGGTTTTTTAAGAGCCTTGCCCATTACGTCTATTTCCTTCTGGATTAGAAAACCGCATACTGCAGGCAGGTAATCTGCAATTCCTGCCGTGGAAGCATGAGCCCTGTGTGCAGTTCCGAATGCATCGTTTACAAAAATTTCAGCAAGGGATGCAAGTTTCTTTGCAAATTCAGGATCATTCTTGGTTTCCTCCTTGTAATATCTTACATTCTCAAGAAGCATAACCTGTCCGTCCTTTAGCTTACCGGCTTTTTCAAATGAATCATCTCCTATGACATCCTTTGACATGATTACTTCCTGGCCCAGAAGTTTGGAAAGTCTTTCCGCAGTAGGTTTAAGACTGAATTTGGCTTCAAAGCCTTCCTTCGGTCTGCCAAGATGGGAAACAAGTATTGTCCTTGCTCCATTGTCAACCAGATACTGGATTGTAGGAAGTGCTCCCCTTATCCTTTTATCATCGGTTATTTTTCCATCATCATCCAGCGGCACATTGAAGTCCACTCTGACGATGACTCTCTTGCCTTTGACTTCAATATCTTCCACAGATCTTTTATTATACATTGACATACCAGTTACACCTCTTGTTCATTTATTTGCTGTAAATTGTTCATTCTTCGTTAAATCAAACAAAAGGCCCGTATCAACGGGCCTTTGTTTAATTATTTTGCATCAACATCGGCCATGTAGGTAATGAGATCGACTACTTTATTTGAATAACCCCATTCATTGTCATACCATGAAACAACTTTTACAAAATTATCATTCAATGATATTCCTGCCTTTGCATCAAAGATGGAAGTTCTTGGATCTGTAATGAAATCACTTGAAACAACATCTTCATCTGTATATCCCAGGATACCCTTCAATTCATTTTCACTGGCTTTTTTCATTGTAGCTTTTATTTCGTCAGCTGTTGCTCCTTTTTCAAGTCTGCAGGTTAAATCAACTACTGACACATCAGGTGTAGGTACCCTGAAAGCCATTCCGGTAAGTTTGCCGTTAAGCTCAGGTATTACAACTCCTACAGCCTTGGCTGCTCCGGTTGATGAAGGAATAATATTTACCGCACAACCTCTTCCGCCTCTCCAGTCTTTCTTTGAAGGTCCGTCAACAGGTTTCTGTGTAGATGTATAGGAATGAATTGTTGTCATGAGACCTTCAATTATTCCGAAATTATCATTGAGAACCTTTGCTATCGGGGCAAGACAGTTTGTTGTACATGAAGCATTTGACACAACATTCATGTCGCTTGTATATTTTTCATTGTTGACACCCATTACAAACATAGGTGTTTCCTTGTCCTTGGCAGGTGCACTGATGACAACCTTCTTAGCTCCGCCCTTTAGATGAGCTGATGCTTTTTCGGTTGTAAGGAAAACTCCGGTTGACTCAACAACATAGTCAGCTCCGCATTCGCCCCATGGGATTTCAGCCGGGTCCATTGATGAATATACATTAATTTTTTCACCATTGACAACAAGCTTACCATCTTCAGTTGAAACTTCTCCATTGAATCTGCCGTGAACCGAGTCATATTTTGTCATATAAACCATATATTCAACATCCATGAACGGATCATTTATACCCACTACTTTTACGTTAGGGTTTGCTGCAGCAGCCCTGAATACCAGTCTACCGATTCTACCAAAACCATTGATTCCAATTTTTACAGCCATTATATTTATCCTCCTAAAATTGTTTACAAAATTATCATTGATATTTTACATTAGTTCACCTCTATTTTCAACAGATAGAAAGAACTTTTTGTTAAATATTTGTCAAAGTTTAGACTCCTGTTGCCAATCCCATCATCAGACCGGGGAGTTTTTCAAGGATTTCAATTGATATCCGTTCAGTAATCCTATGAACCCTCTCCATTCCGCAGCTTATAGTCAATGCCTCTATACCTTTGTTGAAAATAATATTGGTATCACTTCCCCCTCCGCTGTGTTCCGGTACAAACTCTATGCCAAGATTTTCCAGTACTTTTTTGAACCTTATAAGAACG
>CAYYXJ010000036.1:0-1615 GCA_964475455.1 uncultured Clostridiaceae bacterium
AGCAACAGCCCGGTCATGCCGCTCCTGCCCCGGCTGCCGTTTAACCTCACTTTCCAAGGCATTAATCCATGGTGCTGCCTCGAAGTAGTATACAGTATTATCGGTTTTTACAGATAACTCGCTTCCGAGTTTTGTAGAATGTCCCTCATACTCATCTCCATCTTCATCAAAGAAGGTATAGTCAACTGACCACTTGTATCTTATATCCGCAGGTTTTCCATTATCAGCTCCAAGAAATCTCCTCACATTGACAGAAGCAGAGGTTTCTGTACCAAAAATGAATAGTGTAAAGTTTGTAATTGCCATGGCAATAAGTGCAACACCAACAGCTGAAACTATTATCCGCCAGAAAACATCTGATTTCTTTTTTTTCTTTGCCATATCTTCCCCCAATATATGAATTATATACCATAAAGCTGTTTAAAATTCTACCTAGTATAAAATGAATTCTGTCATCAAGTTCGGAAATCACCTTGTAATATTACTATTATAATTATGTGGTTGCTTTATTCAGACAAAAATCTATTTGCATAAGATTTGATTTTATTTGTTATCACACATATAATTATTATATGAGAAAGTTCATTATTTTGTTATTTGTGATAGTAAGTCTAAGCATCTTTACAGTTGCCTGCAATAATTCAAAAGTCGAACTAGTTTCACCTTTACCATCTGAAACTCCAGAGACAATCAAACCGGGCGTAATTGAAAACAACAGGTTCAAGAGCGAGTTACTGGGGATGGAAATGGCACTTCCCCGCAACTGGTACCTGTACAGCAACAACGCAGATAAAAACTCAGCACCTGCCTTCACTGTCTATAATGTCAGTACGGTATCCGATGAGAACATAGAATGTATAATATCTCAGGATAATGTTACCGCTATGTTTTACCTTGACAAATACTCAGGTGAAAATGAAGAAGATAAAGTTGCCCATTTCTGGTTTATATCTTCAGAAAAAGAAAATAGCAATATAAGCTGCGCCGCTGCTCTGGAAGAGTGGAAAAATGGGTTCAATCCTGAAATTGAACAGTCTTTGACTGATTTGCCGGATCTTGAATTCGATAATCTGCTGATAAAAAGGTTTACGAGAACCAAACCATTTGAAAGTACTGTATCAGAAGTTTATCACTTATTTCTTTTGGACGATTACACTGTTTCAATTGTCTGTACTTATGACGATGACGAAGACTATATGGAAATGATAGAAATCATGTCAACAATAAAAGTATATTAATGCCAAAATAATTTACCATACTATATAAGTATTAACAAAGAGATTCCCATGGATGAATTAATTTCCCAACAACTCCTGGAAACCCGGGCTGTAAAGTTCACTGCCATCCACAAGCACCCATAAAGCATAACTCCCCGGATATTCAGCGAGTAAATCCAGACCATTTTCGTACGGCATCATGAACAGTGCAGTGGAAATAATATCTGCATTTCCTGAATCATGGGACACAACTGTTATGGCCTTAAAATAATCAGCAGGATACATTGTCTCCGGATCAATTATATGGTGATACTTTTTGCCTTCTACTGTGTAATATCGAATATAATCACCGCTGGTAACCAATGAAGCATCTTCAAGATATACAATATGAATATTCT
>CAYYXJ010000036.1:1659-19676 GCA_964475455.1 uncultured Clostridiaceae bacterium
GGAGATCTGAGGCCGTATTTGGATTTTGAATACCTAGATTCCATAACTCACCGCTATCCGGTTTTCTTCCGATTGCCCTTACATTCCCACCGACACTTATCAAACCGGAAATAAACCCGCTTTTTATAAGTAATTCTGTGGTTCGCTCAACAGCAAATCCCTTTGCAACAGCCCCTACATCCAGTTTCATTTCAGGATCTATCAGATATACCGTTGATGCTTGGTTATCGATGACTATTTTATTAATGTCACAATGCATTGAAGCTTGAACAAGCAAATCTATCGGTGGAAGTTCAGCGGAAAAAGGATCATCAGTTCCAGCTTCCCGATAATCATGCCAAATTGACAGTACTGCACCATAGGCAATATTCAATTTCCCATTTGTCTTGTGGTAAGCATCAATTGCAAACTCCAGAAGTTCTATTATTCTGCCGTCAACCTCAACCGGTTTGATTCCGGCATTATCATTTATTGTTTTAATGTTATTGATACCAGGATAGTCATTATAAATGTCAAAGAGTTTATGATATTCATCCAATTCGCTGTAAATTTCATCTACATATCCGGTAAACACTTCTTCATCTTCCGTATAAGCAACTATCTGTGTCAGGGTATCAAATAGCTCGATAAACTGTGCCTGATAACGTTTTTTTTCACCGTTATCACAGGATACAAATGCCAGGATCAGGCATATTATCAATGCTAAAGAAATTATTTTTTTCATATTTTATAAAATCAGGAGGCAGAAGTTCTGCCCCCTGTATGATATATTCCTTTTTGGAAATCAGCCTGCAGCCTTTACAGCTTTTTCGATGTTAGCTATAAATGGTGATACATGTACTGTTACTGAAGATGTTAGTTCTGCATCTGTTGCCACGCCTGTTTCGTCAACAGCTATACCTTTGATTTCATCAAGAGTTTTTCCTGTTACGTAAGCGGCGAAAGCATTTGCCTGCTCATTCCATTCTTTTCCGATTGCTGAAGCCTTTTTCATACCATAGCCTTCTCCGAGTTCAAGCTTGGTCATAGGTTTTGATGTGAGGTCAGTTTCGATGACACCGGCTTTAGTGAAATTCACATTTGCCTGTACTGCATCAACGATACAACTGGTTACCTTTCCTGATCCATCCACGGTAACAACTGAAATGTTCACATATGATTGAGCAAGTCCATTGGCTTCATCAGTGGCATCCTTTGAACTAGACATTGTTGCTGTTGTACCGATTCCGATTTTATCTCCGCTCATCGCACCAAGATCCACTGCATTTGCAACTGCTTTTTCAATTCCGCTGATATAATCACCGAGACCGATTGTTACAGAAGATGTAAGTTCGGCATCAGTTGCATGACCGGAATCATCAAGAGCTATTCCTTTTACCTGGTCAACTGTTTTACCAATTACATATGCTTCAAGTGCATCTGCCTGTTCGTACCATTCCTTGCCGATGCCTGAGACTGCCTTCATTCCATAGTCATCACCAAGTTCCCTTTTGCTCGGGAATACTGTTTCAAGGGCTTTGGTAAGTTTTCCTTCAGCATTGAAATTGATTTTTGCCTGGACATAATCAATTGCACAATCCTGAATTACTCCTGCACTGTCAAGTGTAACTGCGATGATAACAGTATTGGCCTGAGCCAAACCATCTTCTTCACCAGCATTCTTAGAATTAGAAACTGATGTCACCACAGAAAGACCTGTTTTCAAGCTTGTTTCTGTACTTGGGGTTGATGTTGGAGCAGGTGTAGCAGTAGCGGCAGGTGTAGCTGTAGGCTCACTTGTGTCCTTAGTACCACAACCGGCTATTACTGTTACCAGCATTGCCAAAATCAAACCGATTACTAAAATTTTCTTCATGTTTTCCTCCAAAAAATTGTTTTCTATTTAACCAGCTTATTTAAAGCAGGTAAAACGATCCTTAAAATACCTGCCGTCAGCAGGCCTGTTACTACTCCCGCAACAATCAGCAGCGGGAAATAGAACCAAACGTTGGTCCCTGTGTATATCAGGGATATCACAATAAATTGTCCTATGTTATGTGATATTGCTCCGGAAATACTTGTTATTGCATAAGATGCTTTCTTTTTCGTCAAGTATATTACTATCAGCATTATACTAATGGACAGCAGTCCTCCGGAAAGGCTCAGTGCCCCTGCAATAGCTCCCCTTGTTATCAAAACAAAGAAAGACTTCAATACTGAGATTCCATATGCTTGTTTTGCTCCCAGGAAAAAAACTGTATACATAACAACAATATTGGATAAACCTAATTTAACACCGGGAACCGGTACCGGTATTGGCGGAAGCATGCCTTCAAGAACTGCTACAACTATTGCAACAGCAAAAAGCAGTCCGGTCAGAACCAATGATTTGGTTTTCGCTCTTGTATTATTCAAATCAACAGGTTTTGTTTCGCTCAATTCACATCTCCTGAATTCCCTACTATCATATCGGGAATCTCTTCATTTTTATCTCCACCAACTATTTTCAGTATTACTCCATTTGGCAGGCATGCTGCAAATTGTCCCGGGATTGATAAAGCTCCTGCATTGATGCATACTTTATCCGGGCAATCCGAGCTTTCAAATCTTATAGTTCCATCGGCTGTTTGATGAAAAACTACTGCAGGCCTTGCCTCAATGGAAAAATGTCTGTCTATACCTTCTGATAAATCTACGGTCATTATCAATTCAGATTCAAGATATATTTCTGCATATACATGGCTATCTCCTGTGGTTAGTGTATATATGCCTAATGACGCAAGGCTAACAAATAGTATTACTGCAATTATTATGAAATCTGTTCTCTTAATGAATTTCATCAAAACCACCTCACGAACAGACCGCCAATAAAAATAGCAGCAGTATTAGCCATCATGATTATAATAAAGTTAATTATTGACACTCCAAAAGTTGTTTCCTTTACCTGTGCTTTACGGAATTCATTGATATTCTTCTGAACCAATGGGAATGTCAGAAGTGCAATGAGAGTTATCGGATGTAAAATTCCAAGTATAACCATCGCTATATTGGCAGCATATGCAGCATAGTATATAAATGCAAATAAGGTAATCGCCTTATGCCCTATAAAATGCGGGAGTGTATATCTGTTTACGGCAATATCTTTTTCTACATCACATATATTGTTTGCAAGCATTATATTGGCTGTAACTGCAATAGGTATTATTGAAAGTATAATTAAAGCCAAAACGGGTCGGACAGTCATGGAAAACAGAAGTTTGTCCGTTACTCCATCATATTTCAAGGTCAAAAGAGCTCCTGCAGGCATATTGATATACATTATAAGGAAAGGAATAAAGAAACCATAAAATACACCTGAAAATATTTCACCAAGTGGAAGTCTTGATATAGGAACCGGCCCGAATGTATAAAGAATACCTGCAGAGAAGCATAGTACGCCTATTAAGAGAACAACAATATCTGTAAGCATCACAAGATAAATACCGGACGCAACACTAAGCAATAGCAGTATAAAGAATATGCCCAATGCCCTGGTTCTTTTAAAAGCAAGGGTCTGATGATTGGTCTTTGTATCTATATAATTGTTCAAGGCAGTTGTGGTCAGGTCAAATAACAGCATGGACACAAAGAAGACCAATGTTATACCCCAGTTTATGGACTCCTGAAGATAGAACAGGTAGGAAAGAACCAATAAAAAAGTTATAACACTTGTTATTTTGGTTTTTATTTCAATATAACTCAGAAACTTCTGAATAAATGTATCACCTATCATACTCATTCTTCCTAAAATGTTCTATAAGATGTTTCAAGGATCATGGAGAGATTTCTCTTCTTGGCATTGTCCAGGACCAACCCATCCAGAATTCCTATTGCTTTACTCTTATATCTTTTTGCCAGCGCTCTTGTGAACTTCAATCCTCCGGACAATTTCACGGCTTTGTTTACCAAGCTGCTGTTAAGTTCTCCCTTTTTTGCTTTAGTTCTTATTTCATCTGATGTCTTCAATGCATATATAAGAGGGAGTGTTATAACGTCCTGTTCAAAGTCAGATTTAACAGGTTTCAATGCTATATCCTCTGTTGCTTCATAATCCATGCAATCATCGGTAAGCTGGAATATCATTCCTATGTATCTTCCTATCCTGGCATATTTCTTTGATTGAGCATGATTGTTCCCTGCTATGTGTGCCCCGAGATAAAATGTCACTTCAAACAGTGCAGCTGTTTTTCCGGCAATAATCTTCAGGTACTGAAAAACTGACAGCGAGTAGTTTCCATTGTTTATGTGCTGGTTCAATTCGCCAAGGCTCAGTTTCCCCAATAAGTTAGCCATTTTTATCTCGGGAACCCTGTCATTGTCAAAAGCATTCGTAATCATTCCCAGTGCCATGCTAAGCAGATAGTCCCCGCATATGACCGCAGTCCTTGTTCCGTATTTTTTATTTAGGGTTACAATTCCCCTGCGCAAAGGAGCATCATCAATTACATCATCATGAACCAGTGTTGCCAGATGAAAAATCTCAATTGCAGCAGCTACCTTGACTGCTCTTTCCTGAATATTACCGGCGGCATCCTGGGAGCATATCAAAAGTGACTTGGCTCGTATCAGTTTACCTGTTGCCTTCCCCAGATGGCTTGTGTAATCCCTTATTATTACAGGAGAATTTTCAAGCGCCTTTCAGATTTCTTCCCTGACCAGTGCAATCGCTGTATCAAAGCTATATGGATTTTTTAATTCTTTTCCATTATCAATCATTGTATAAGTAAGACTTCCTTGCTAATTTAGTTTTTGACCATTTTTCCTTAAGGAAAGGCATTACATAGTAATCCAATCCCAAAACCTGTCCTGCGCCGAACAAAACGGCTATTCCTGCAAATATCATCCAAAATGTTCCAAGATACAATCCCGTAGTCGTTACAAACATCAGCTGAAGTACAAGAGATACCGCAGATGACGGGAACGTCAACAACCCTCCTATTAATGCAAGTCCAATCAGGATTTCTATGACTACTATTGCAACCTGGGCAATCAATTGCATTGTATCTCCGGAAAGAATAACTTTATCAATGAACCAATTGATCAATGGCACATCAAGTTTGAATGCAAAATCATTCAGTGTTGATTCTGCAAAAGTTTTCCCACTTATCAGAATTACCTTGAATAAACCCAGAATATTCCAATTTATGAATACCTGTCCAACAGCTTCCACAGCTCCGGTAACACTTGCTGTAGATGTAGCTTCCACTGCAGTTGTTGCAGCTGATACCGCCTCAGCTCCACCTGCAGCGGTTGTTCCAAGAATGGAATCAAACCATGCATTTGCTCCGCCAAAGAATCCGGAAAGCTTGGGAGATGCCAGCCATCCTTCAGTGACTTTCTTTATGCCTTCAAACAACCATACAGCACCAAGCCATACCCTGATCGGAAACAGAAGAAAACTCGGTGTTCTATTTGAAAAATGTCCTCCTACAAAACTTCTCTTGTTCCTGACAGTAAAAAATTCATGTTTCATGTAGCTTATAACTTTATTCCAACCAAGTATCTGAATAAAATAAACTATATTTATAAAATGTTTGACAAACATCGCCAGGAACGAGGGGAGATTTACTTTTTTATTCTTTGTACCAACATTGGCCAAACCATATCTTCCTCCGATGCAGACCATGAATCCATGATAGCTGGGTTTATATTCTTCAAGTTCTCCCTTTCCTGTTACAAGTGTGGTTAGATTATGTGCTGCAATATCTGCACTTTGTTCGCAGTTTTCAACGATCTGTGGAACGGCAGTATCTGAACCCTCTGGTACAAAAAGAAGATTATCACCAATTGCAAATACATTCTTTCTTGTAATGGAACGAAGATATGAATCTGTTTTAATTCTGTTCTTATTACATGATTCCAGATCCTCAGCTGCTCTTTCAGATAAATCAGAGCTTACTGTTCCGGCACTCCATATTACTGTTGATGTTTTATACCGGTTACACTTGTCATCTTCCTTAAGGTCTATGAAATCAGGACCGACTTTACAAACTCCGGTGTTAAGAATAACCTTTACACCCATCTTGGTAAGTCTTTTTTCCGCTTTTATTGATAATTTTTCCGGGAATACCGGAACAATACGATCCAATAGATCCACTATACTTATACTGACATCACTACGGGCGATATCAAATCTTCTACAAAGGACATCCATATATTCAGCAAGTTCACCGGCCATTTCAACACCTGTGAATCCTGCTCCCACAACATACATGGAAAGCAGTTCCTTTCGCTCAACCGGCTCCGGAGTACGGCTTGCTTTTATGAATAAGTTTTCCAAATGGCATTTTATCTTTATTGCATCATCATACGACCAAAGATTCAGTACATGCTCATCAGCACCGGGAATATTCCAATGAGTTGGCTTGGAACCCGTACTTATAACAAGATAATCATAACTGTAATCATTTGCTTCACCCAAGGCAATCTGCTGTTCAAAATCAAAGTCCTTAATAGTATCCAGTACTACATTTACTTTTCTTCCTGCAAATATTTTTTTGAGATCTGCCCGGATGCTTTCTTCAGGAACCCTTCCTGCAGCAACCTCATGAAGTTCTGTAAGCATTACATGATATGGGTTCCTGTCAATTATAGTTATAGATACATCCGGAACTTTCTTAAGTTTTCTAGCTAGTTTTTTTGCTGTCAGAATTCCGGCATATCCAGCTCCAACAATAACAATATTTGAACTCATTTAAATCTCCTTCTAAGTTATAGGTGTCTTATAAAATCGATCAGAGCAGTCAGATTATTAATATACCCGTTCCACCGACTCATATCCACAAAACACGATATCATAATCTCAAACAATTGACACTTTGTCAATTATTTAACAAACAAATCGTAAATAATCGATACGTTTTTTTGCTATTTCTTATATTATTTTGCTAATCTTGAACAAATGACCGCTTTTTTGTTACTATTCTAAGTTTTTTGAGGAAAATTTTTTATTTCAAAGGTTTTTAACACATTCTTTGAAAAGATTTCCCCGGGCTTCAAAATCTGCAAACTGATCCCATGAAGCACAGGCCGGACTTAGAAGTACCACAGAATTTTTTATGCTTGTTTCATACGCTGCCAATACTGCTTGCTCCAGGGTATCCAGGACTATACATTCAATTTTGCATTCTTTAGCAAATTCATCTATTCTGAATCTGGTTTCACCATATGAAATAATAAGATTTACATTTACCAGATAATCCTTTAATTCATCAAAGCTATGCCCCCTGTCCATTCCCCCGAGAATCAGTGTGGTTGGTCTTTTAAATGATAACAGGGCAATCTGAGTTGATTTAATGTTGGTTGCCTTTGAATCATTGTAATAATCAACAGCTTTCACTGTCCTTACAAATTCAAGTCTATGTTCGACCCCGTTGAAGTTCATCATTACTCTTTTTATTGTCTTATTATCTATTCCAAACTCCTTGGCAACCATTATTGCTGCCATAGTATTTTCATAATTATGGATACCTTTTATCTTTATATCATTCAAATCAATGACCTTTTCGCCATCATACCAAATTGCATCCTTGAATATGCAGCAATCTGTTACTGATTTTGAAGAGAAATATTTTCTGGTTGAACCAATATCCTTTGTAAGTTCAAGCACATCAGCATTTTCTTTATTCAGTATTGCTATATTATCAACGGTGTGAAAATTGAAGATTCTCTTTTTCATGGCTATGTACTTTTCGTATGAACCATGGAAATCTATATGCGCCTCAAAAAGATTTGTCAGAACTGCAATGTCGGTCTTGAATTTTTCTACATTGCTTAATTGATGATCGGAAACCTCCATGATGACAATATCGTCAGGCTTTAAATCAGCTACTATTGAACACAAGGGAAATCCAATATTTCCGGCAAGGAAAACCCGATCCATAGCCGCTTTAAAAAGCTCATATGTAATTGTTGTGGTGGTTGTTTTACCATTGGTTCCTGTAATACCAATTATTTTTACACCCTCAGGGAAATATCTGTACGCAAGTTCCATTTCATTAATAACAGGTATTTCAAGCTCAACGGATTTCCTGACATACTTATGTTCATTTGAGATACCCGGATTCTTTACAAGCATAAAAAAACTATTATCAAAGAGGTCATCCGGATGATCTCCCAGGACCAACTCGACTCCCAGATTTTTAAGTTCCTCTATGTGCCCGGGATTTTGATTTTCACTTCCGTCATTGACCAAAACATCGTAGCCTTTTGTCGAAAGCAATTTTGCTGCTTCATAACCGCTTCTTGCCATTCCAAGAATGAATATGCGTTTGTTTTCCATGGACACCCCCGCAATATAACTCAAATTATTACGGGAATATAATATCACATAAAGTGTGTTTTATAGGAAGTTTAATTATTCGATTAATTGAGCTTCAAACCAGAATTAATCCATTTTCAACTCCATATGCATTTCCTGCAATTGTCTGGATTGCCTTGACTATTGAAAGCCCCAGTCCATAGCTGTCATCATTTCTTGTCCTGGCATTGTCTGCTTTATAGAATCCGTCCCAAATTCTGTTTATTGATTTTTCATCAATGGCTTTTCCACTGTTAAATACAGAAATACGTACATTTTCCCCAATTATTTTTGTTGTAATGGTAATTTGCTTTCTGCTGTCACTGTATTTAGCTGCATTTGAAAGGTAATTTGCCAGAATTTGCTCCACCCTCATAATATCGTGCCTGCAATTACATTCAGAACACTGTTTTAGTTCAATGTTGATAGCCTTTTCTTTAACAAAGCCACTGTATTTATCCAGAAATGAAATGATGAATTCGTTAATTGGAAATACTTCTTTGTTCAACTCCATCCGCCCGCTTTCCAATCTGGATAAATCCAGCATTTCGTTGAGCAATCTGTTCATTTTGGTTGACTCATCAGAAATAATCTGATGATACATTTTCTGAGCTTCTTCATTAAATGTAAAGCCCGAATTCAATTCATCCGCATAACCCTTAATCAGAGATAATGGTGTTCTCAGCTCATGTGAAGCATTTGAAATAAAGCTCCTTTGGGCTATGATATCATTTTCCAGTTGAATATTTTTTTGTTTTAATTCATCAAGAGCATCACTTAATTTATGAGCCAGAATATTGACATCGCTTCCCAGGCTTTCAAGTTCATCCCCGGTCTTGATTTCCAATCGTCCCGAAAAATCCAGATTGGATATTTTTTCTACCTGGCCCTTTATATCTTTGATTGGTTTTGTAAAGCCTTTTGAGAATTTAAGTGCAAACAATATGGATAACACTAGTATTATCACAGTGCAAACCAATAAAAGAAGATTTGACTGTACTATACTTGCATCAAGGGGTGCTACAGCCTGAGTCAGGAATATTGAAAAGCCATAGCTATTATGTGTAGTACATAAAATGAATTCATTATTGTTCTTTGGATCAATGGAATAGCCGATATATATTTCATCACCCGTTTCTTTCCACTCCATATTTTCGTTATAGGGTTGGAAAGGATCCCTGGGTTTGGGTTCAGGAAATTCTTCCCTGTCAGGTAAAGCAATTGCTGTGTCATCCGGAAATTCACGTAAACCTATATCAATGGATGATGAGAAAACAATTGAGTCACCGCTTCTTACAACAACATCAAACGAATTACCGGAACTTATACTATTTAAGTCTTGTAACCATTCTGACCTTTCGCCTGAGAAATTGATGTCGACCATTTCACTGATTGAATTGGTAAGGGAATTTTCAAGTGAATTATAATAAAGAGGGCTCAGGAGAAGTGAGTTTGCCAACAGGACAATAACTGCAAATCCTATAACTACAGAAATAATTCCAAGAAACATTCTTTTTGTAATACTTTTACTTAGCATTTAAACCTCAAACTTATATCCATATCCTCTTATTGTTTTTATGTATTGTCCGCACTCGCCCAGTTTTGTTCTTAGCCTGTTTATATGGGTGTCTACCGTACTGTCTGAACCAAGATAATCGTATCCCCATACTTTTTCAAGCAACTGATCCCTGCTCAATGAAATCTTATCATTATCCGCCAGGGTTTTTATCAGGTCGAACTCCTTGCGGTTCAAGATCACCGGATATGTACCGGTATAAACCATACGGGCATCTTCATCAATTCTTAATTTACCAAAAACTTCCTTCTTTGCCAGGTTATCGGCACTTCGTCTAAAGAGAACTTCTATTCTGGTTGAAAGAACCATGGGTGAAAACGGTTTGATAATATAATCATCCGCTCCGCCTTCAAGTCCTTCAATCTGGTCGTAATCCTCTCCCTTTGCTGTCAGCATCAATACCGGACAATCAGATTTTTTCCTGATTTCCCTGAGACATTCAAATCCATCCATCTGAGGCATCATTACATCAAGTATTACCATATCAGGAGCTATTGCTGTAAATGCCTTAAGGGCTTCAATTCCATTGCTGGCTTCAAAGACATTATATCCTCTGTTTTCCAGCATAAGCTTGAGCATTTGTCTGATTCTATCTTCATCATCTACTATTAATATTGTTTTATTCTGTGGTTTCATTTCTCCCTGCTTTCCACAAATATCTATGATACAACCATTGATTCAATTGTATCATAGATATCTTTACTGTTTTTATGGTCTTCTTCCACCGCCTGGTGTCATGTTACCTGGAACGGCCATGCCTCCCTGACGCGACTGTTCACCTATTACTGTTAATACACCGGATACTGTAAAACTATATATTTCAGTGCCTTTTGTGTATGTACCTACTTCATAAAGACCGTCGGTTTCATTGCTATCCATACTTCCTCCGGAGTAAATTGTATATGTTTCGCCTTTTGTCAATTCAGGTGATGAAAACGCAATGGATTGATATTCCTTTGAAGGCTCGAATGCCAGAATCTGTTCACCTTCCTGTGATTCTATATAAATCATTGTTCCGACCGGCTGAATGGTGTCATAAATGTACAAAAGCGAATACTGCTCTGATGTTGAACCAGGTGCTTCAGCCATACCGCTGCTACCTACTGCAACAATTAAGCCACCGGAAATCGTAAACTCCCCATCACTGTCCAAAGTGCCGTTCGTAGGGCTTTGCGGTCCATTTGCAACCAGAGTTCCACCGGTCATCTCTATGCTGCCATTGGAATCCACACTGTCCCCGTTTGAGCTAACATACATGTATCCACCGTTGATGAAAATTGCCACACCGGGTGTTGCTACTTCAAAACCCGGCATCATTGTAGATGCAGTTCCGTCTGATGCATTGAATCCATCATCACTTGCATTTATTTTTATATATCCGTCATTTACTACAACAACCATGCTTTCAATTCCCTCATTGCAGTTTGTGATGTCAATTGTTCCACCGTCAATTACGATTTTATTATCAGCATGAATTCCATCATCATCTGTCGAAATTGTCATTGCTCCGTCACTTATACTAAGTATGTCATTAGAATGAAGAGCATCATCATGTGAATCTATTGTAATTTCACCACCTGTAACCATCAGCAGCATCCCTGCTTTTATTCCTTTTGTGCTTTCTGTTTCTTCAATAACCATCTGACTGTCTTTTTCCTGTTCACTGATTGACATACTGACAACAATATTTTGGGTTCCTCCTCCTGCCGTGATGTTTATAACTCCGGAATTAATTATTACATTCGTTTCAGCCTGTATTCCGTCATTACCACACACTATATCCAACGTACCGTCTTCAATTAGTATGTAACCTTTTTCGGGATCATCATCGTTGTTGGACTGCATACCGTCATTCTCTGCATTTATTGTTATGGTTCCGTCTGAAACAGTTATTGAGTCTCTTCCTCTTATTCCATCCGACACAGCATTGACTATTATATTACCGCTGATTATTATCAAATCATCCTTGCTGTTGATACCATGTTTATAGTTGGCATTTATTATCAAAGTTCCGTCACCATTAATAGTAAGGTCATCTTCACTGAAAAGGACGGAATTCGGTTCTTCATCCTCTATATCTGCAAAAATACGGTCCGTACCATCAGTTAATACATTTTCCGATCCTCCTGCAAGCGTTATCACTGTCTTGTCAGCATTTGCTATATACACCGGAGCACTGTTTGACGAACTCAGGTCCAGATTGTCAAATATCAAAAACACAGTTCCGTCATCCTGGGAATCAACCACTACCTGACCGTCATCCATGCTTCCGCTTAGAGAATAAGTACCGGAACTTAAGATAGTGATGGTATTTCCGCTGACTGATGCATTTACTCCGGTATACTCTATGGATTCATTACTGAATAAGATTTTTGATATTTCAGAATCACTGAAATCATCCTTAACATCATCTTCATCATAATCAGCGGTCAACTGTGAATCCGAAGATATACCCAGGTCCTGCGAAACTGTCTGGTTTGTACCATCTGAGGCTACAACCGAAACTTCCGTTCCTGTGCAGGCAGTCAGCATTACAGAAGACAACAACACCATTGCCAGGACCAAAGCCAGTATTCCTTTTTTAAAAATATATTTACTGTTCATTTTCATTATCCTTTCTATGCTGCGTAATCGCCGTCATAACTGACCATAGCAACACTGCTTATTCCTTCAAGGGCATCCAGTGTGTTTACAATATTGCTTTTATCTGATTTGACTTTAATATCAACGGTTAATTCGAAATTATCCGGGGATTTTATCTTTGACTTAACCTTGTATGCTCCAACTTCTTTGTCAAGTTGTTCAAATATTTTTTCTTCAAGATTTCCACTTTTATATCTTACAATCAGTAGGTATGGTTCATATTTTATGTTAACCTTTGAGAAAACATACAATACGATTCCAATGATAAGACTTGATATAACAGCAAGCACCCATAATCCTGCACCAGTCATGATACCAATTGAAATTGCCCAAAACATATACACTATGTCAATCGGATCCTTGATTGCAGTTCTGAAACGTACAATTGAAAGTGCTCCTACCATTCCCAGTGAAAGAATGATGTTACTGGTTACTGCCATTATGACTGTTGATGAAATCATTGCCAGCGCTACCAGGGATACGTTGAATGTCTTGGAATACATTGCACCCTGGAATGTTTTTTTATACACATAGAATATAAACAATCCCAATGCAAATGATAACAATAGCATCAAGGCCACCTGAAGCAACGATGTGCTTTCTCCTACCTGGGTCAAAAAATCGTTTTTAAAAATATCCTGAAATGTTGTCATGTCTCTTTCCTCCTGTTTTTTCTAATTTATATATGACCTGCAGGCAACATATTTTGAAAATGCCTGCTGGCTGCTGTTAATGTTTACAATCCTTTTTATAAAGCTGGGAAGAAATCCCGTATACTTTACTTCCATGATTGTGTCCTGACTTCTGGTTACCGGTGCTGTGATACTGTCTTTTTCAAGAATATCCATTTTCCCTACAGATGATCTGATGTTACTGTCAAATGTAATCCTTACATTTCCCGGCTCATATACGTATGCTTCCCTGTCGTACTCAACTACAACCTTGGGTTTAAGTAACCTTGTTTTCTGATAGTTCAGGAAATCATTCAATACTTCGTTGTCAATTCTTTCAATTGAAATGTATTCACCATTCATAATCTGCAAATACTGCTCCCTTGTTATTAGTGCTGAATCTTTCTTACCTCCATCATTGTTCTTGGATTTTCTCTCAAGTTTAATAATGCTGCCTTCATTGTTGTAAACCCTTATTCTGAATTTTTTCCTTTTGAGTTGTCCAAAAAGATTGTCATTGATTGCACTGTCACAGTAATCATCAAAATACAGGCTTGAAACCCTGTATCTTCCATTTTCATCTGTAAATTCATCGAATGAACAGATATTCTTAAGTCTGCCTTTAATGATTTGGGCATCACATGGGTTTATCATGTATTTCAATTCGTGTCTGTACATTATGTCCTCCTCGCTTTCTGTGATTACATATTATTCGGCGCGATTTAACTGTAATTAACAAAATTGTGAACAAATTATGAACAAATAAAGGCATTAAAAAAGACGCGTTCAATTTAAGGTGCCACGTCTTTATATCAAGGATTTATTATTGGTTACTGACAGGTATGTCAAGGTAGAATCTTGTATATTGATTTTCTTTTGTTTCAAACCATATTTTAGCATTATGATCCCGGGCAATACCATAGCTTATTGATAACCCCAGTCCGGTACCCTTGTCACGCTCCTTGGTAGTAAAAAATGGTTCAAATATTTTATGCTGAACACTTTCATCAATACCTTTCCCATGGTCTTCAACCATTATCCGAATGAATTTTTCAGAATCCGATTCATGAAGACTACATGAAACAATACATATTTTATCTTCGTGATAACCAGAATACCTTGAATTAAGAGCATCCCTGGCATTTGTAAGGAAATTCATCAAAACCTGTTGAATCTGGTGGCTTTTACATTCGATATCAGGTAAATCCGGTTCCAGATTAACTTTAACCTCTATTTGATCATGCCTCATTATGGTTTTTATCAACGGTAATGTTCTATTGATTATGTCGTATGGGTTTGCACAATCCAAGGTTTCTACATCCTGTCGGGCAAAGTGAAGTAAATCTTTTACGAGCCTTGTAATCCTTTCAGTCTCACTAATTATCTCGCTTGAATATTCGGTAACTTCTGGATTATTTTCTTCCAGCTCCTTTATTAACTGTGCATAATTCATAATACCATTTATAGGATTATTTATTTCATGTGCCATTCCGGCAGCAAAAACCCCTATTGATTCAAGCACCTGCTGACCTCTTGCATGAGCCTCCATCTGCAGTTTTTCTTCTTCAAGTTTTTTTTGTTCACTGACATCGTGAAAATTAATTAGAACACCATTTATATCCGGATTATTCAATAGATTTTTAACAGTCATTGCTACAGTTAGGTATTTACCATCTTTACTCATATATTCAACTTCAACTGACTGAGGTTCATTATAAACTTCCAACAGTGCATTATAATCTTTAGAAATTCTATTGATCTTATCTTGTCTTAAGTGGTTAAACCCATGTTTACCTATCAACTCATCTACTTTCCAACCAAACAGCTTTTCTATATTGGGGCTTACATATTTAATATTCGCATTTCTATCAAGTATTGTTACAACGTCAGAAATATTGCTTAACATAGCAATTTGTTCATTTTTCATTTTAAGCAACTTGACCTTTTCTTCTTCTAATTTAACGTTAGCTTTTACAATTTTTTTGTTTTGCGAAATAAACTCAAGCTGTACAAAGAAGACTGCGAGCATCAAACTTGTAATAAATGTAAAAACATCAGGTAGTATATCAAGTTTCCCACCTAATAATAAGTTAGCCAAGTGTATGCCAATAACAATATTTCCGGATATCAAAGATGACAGCAACCACCTGAAACTAACTCCAAGTGTCTCTTTGAACCGGGCTTTTTTTATTAACACAGCGATTAAGGATAAAATTACAATCAACGCTTGTGAACTTAAAACTATAAACCTTGAAATATTATTATTGAAAGAAGCTCCTACAATAATGAATATTATAAGTACTGCACTAAAAACATGTTGGACTGATGGTTTGATTTTGTATACCAAGCTCATAACAGTGGCTAAAATAAAGAATATACCAAGTACTGCAAATATTCCTGCTAAAGCACCAAATTCCGGGATATAGTCCGAAAAAACTAAAAAAGCAGAAGACAATGCATAAGCTGTGGTTGATATAAAAAATGCAAGGTTTACCATTGATCTATTTTTTGCATATAAAGTAAGAACCAGAAATGCTGTTAACAATCTTACTAAAAATAAGTATATTAAAAGAATCTCTGGCTGTGGCATAATTCTTCCTCCGTTAAAATGATTGCAAAAATAAATAAATGAAATGAATTTACAAACCAATAATACCAAATTTACAAATATTTTTCAATTTTATAATCGTATCCCCTCAGTTTATAATCTCAATTTTAACCAGTTCATTAAGATTAATAATTGCTTGAGGAGCATCAAGAAAAATATCAACATTGCGCCAGTATGCTTTAATTTTTTGCCCTTCTTTCAGCAACTCAACATCAAAGTCCGGATATTTTAACACAAAGAAACTTAGCTCATTTTTTTCAATGTCCATCATATACAGATGAAGGTAATCCCCCCATTCAATATATGTAAAAATCCCTTCGGTTACAAAAAGCGTTTCAGTTTCAGTCGGTTCGGGTTGCTGTGACTCCTGTGTTACTACAACAGTTGGCATTGGTTCTTGCGTAACAACAGTGGGCGTTTGTTCCAAAATAATCGTCGGAGGGATTGTTGGTGCTTCTACTTTATCTGTACACCCACTAACTATTAGTAAGATTATAGCCAATATCCCAATTAATAAGTTTTTTATGTTCACAATATTTCTCAGTCTTTTTATTTTGCAGTCAGCAATGTGTGCGCTTTTTTCAACTCTTCAGGTATCTGTATTCCCTGTGGACATTTTGTCAAACAAAGCCCACACTCAGTACACATGTCGGCCCCCCTGCCTTCATGTCTGATTGTTTCTTTATATATCATCTTATCAATGAAATGTTTTTCAAGCATAGAAACCTTGTTATAGCATGCAAAAACACCTGGTATATCTACATTTGACGGACATGGCATACAATAGCCGCATCCTGTACAGCCAACAGCATATTTTCTTTCAAAAACTTCTCTGATTCTATGTATCAAGTTCATCTCTTCCCCGCTCATACAACCGTATTCACCTATATCAAATAATGCTATATTCATCTTAAGTTGTTCAAGTGTTGAAACCCCACTGAGCACTACATCAGCCTCTTTAATACTGTATAACCATCGAAATGCCCATTCTATTAAGGAACGTTTAACAGGAAACTCATTGATTAAATCATTTACTTCATCCGGATAATCCGTAATCAGATGACCTCCTCTTAAAGGCTCCATAATTACAGTTGCCAATCCCTTGCCATGTGCATATTTCAATCCTTTAAGTCCCGCTTGTTCAAATTCATCTAAAATATTCAACTGTATCTGTGTCATCTCCCAATTATAGCTGTCTACAACTTTAGGGTATAAGTCACCGGGCCCATGAAATGAAAACCCTGTGTGCAAAATTTTGCCTTTCTTAACCATTTTATCGAGGAATGTAAATCCGTCATGCTCAATTACTTTTTGATAATTCTCTTTGCCCAAACTATGCATTAAGTAAATATCTACATAATCCATATTAAGTCTCTCGAGCTCTACATCCAGAGCTCTTTCAAAATCACTATGTTGTTTTATTCCCCATACCGGACTTTTTGTTGCAAGAATAGCTTTATCCCTGTAGCCACTCTTTAGAGCTTTCCCTACAATAGCTTCACTATCTCTGTATATATAAGCAGTATCAAGATAATTTACACCATGGTCTATGGCATATCTGATAATTTCTGTGGATTCTTTCTGCTCCTTGGGTAATCTCATGCATCCCAACCCAAAACGTGCAGTTTTTATACCCGTTCTACCAAAATCTATTATCTGCATATATTCCTCCAACCGAACACTTTTTTATCTACTCATTTACTTCACGTATCATTGCCCATTGCGGTAGGTCTATAATTGGATGCATAACCTCTTGAATAACTTTAAAACCACGCCTTTCATACATATCAACATTTCTCCGGGTTGCTGTTTCAAGATATATGGGAAGTTGCTTTTTATCTGCTTCATCGATCAATACATCCATCAACTTACCTGCAAGACCCTTGCCCTGATGCAGTGGATCAACCCCCAATATAAACAAATAGAGGTACTTCCTCCCCTTCATTTTTATGCGTCTGAATTCTTCGACCGGATAAAAAACTTTCTGCATCTTCAATAGAAATCCAACACCGACTTTTGGTGAATTGAATAAGAATCCGCTTCTGAACATCTTAGGGAATGTCATATCTGCGTGTTCACCGGGCAGGCATACAAGACCGCCCTCAATTTCATCGGAACTACCAATTGTCATTCCAAATTTAATACCATCCCATACGAAAACCGCCTTTTTCTCCAAGCAGATAAAAAGCCGCCTCGTGGTCC
>CAYYXJ010000037.1:0-5151 GCA_964475455.1 uncultured Clostridiaceae bacterium
CCATCCTGCATGTCAACGGACATTATCGGTGAACTTTCTTCCTGCAGCAAAGTTGCAAAGAAATCGAATTCCGGTTGTTCCGGTTCAAAGTCAATCAGGCTTTCAGGTGATTTTTTCACAAAGGCCAGAGCCTTGACCAAATTGCCCGCTTCTATGACAATTCCGTCTTCCTTTTGCTCAACCGCCGGTGGTTTCTGGTCATTTACCGCCATTGAAATGAAATGAGTGAACACCACAGTCCCGCCTTTTTCAATCCTCTTATTGTATTTGGCTTTGTATTCAGTAATTTCAGGATTCTTGATTCTATATCTGTCCAGATATAAAGCTAAATTGTCCAGACCGATGAAGCCAGGATTTTCTTTTCCCGGTTGTGTTCTGAAAAGATGGCTATAACTCTTTCTTTCAAATGTAACAGATGCATCCTGATCAAATGATTTCAGTACAAACGCAACCCGGTTTCCTTTTTTATCATTCCGGATACAAACATATCCATCTTCTCTTGGCAGCACCGGTCCAGGCGTCCTAAAATGAGCTTCCACTGAAAATTCTCCGTCATCAACAGCCTCTATACAATCCCTTACAGCTATTCCAACTCCGTCAATAAAATAAAGCTCCCTAGTCCAGTCTGCTCCATTGTTATCTTTGGAAAGGATTCTTAAATATGAAATTCCGTCATCATAATCCTTTATATCCTCAATTAATGGGAAAGCTGTTATCGGCTGCCTGATACCATCCTTGCTTATTGTTATCATGTTATGGTTTTCAGGTTCAACAAAAGTCAGCCGATCTTCAGACACCAGGAAAGGAATTCCCATGAATGAATACTCAAGTATTGATCCGGCATCAGAATATGAATGACCTCCTCCGCCAAGACCATCAATCAACAGAAAATCATCATTTATATCCCATCCGCTTCTGAAACTGATCTTGTCAAAACACTTTTCCAAAGGACCTGAAGGAGCAGTATCCGAAACCATTTTGGAGTGATACTCATCCTCGTGTTCCCAGGTCTCATAAATCAGCTTGTCCACGGGCACTATTGTCGTTCCGCCATCATTTGGTTTAACCGGCTGCAAACCGATATCAAACTGCCTTGGAAGAGCAGACATCTCACCGCAGTTAGCTAGTTCAAAAGGCAGTATATCATTGGCATATTTATATCTGCCTTCCTTATAGAATGCAGCTGCAATCCTAAGAGCAAATCCAGGATGCTGCCTGTTTTGCAATGAATCTCCGACCGCAGGAAGATATCCGTCATTGGCAATTACTGCAATTGCACACTCAGCCGCTTTCCGGGCACCTCCGTGTTTGAAATACTTCTTTTCCGGGTCAAGGAGACCATAATGGAATAAAACCGGCTGGGATAACCACCATCCGTGGCACAATCCATCACACTGCGGTTTCCAGCTCCCGCTGAAGTATGGGCTGAAAACATTATCAGCAAGTTTCTCATATTTATCAGCTTCAGCAACTTCCGGATAATATGTTTTCAAATACATGGAAAACATCTTGAGGCCGAGTGCAGGTATGGTTCCATGATTGTTCCTGGCAAGATAAGGTGACTGATATTGATGCTTGTCAATGGTTCCAATCCCTTCTTCAGAACCAGCCCATCCCAAAAAGAAATCCGGGCCTTTTTCAAGAATATCACCTTCAATCATTCCTGCTGCTTCAAGAAGTCTCCACACAACAAATCTGTTGTAGAACATAAGATGATGCAACTGCATTTCAAATATCCCCTTGAAAGCATTTATATAATCAGCAAGCACTTCCTCATTACCTGTCAGATAGGCAAGATATCCCTTTAATTCAAGTCTTACTGAATAAAAATATGTATCCTTTGAAGAATCAATCACATCATTGAAAATATGGTTTGCATATTCATCTGGTATGTGCAGTCTTGCCGGACGGATTTCCCTTTGATATGGTATTACACCGCTTATTTGCTTTATAAAATATTCGAGGGCTTTTTTAAGACCCTTTTCATCAGAATAGCCAATGTGAATAACATTGTTTCCAGTACCATAAGGATCCAGAAGAGTTCTGACTTCATAACCTTCCGGACCCGGATACCACCGGTCTGTAGCTGAAAGGAAATCATAATAGAGCCTCTCAACGCATTTATTATCCGCAAGGTTCCCTATGACAATAACAGGACCTGCAGCTTCAGTCATTGATCTGTCGTCAGTGTTTTCATTGACTTTCACTGATGATGCCAATTCCCCCAGGCAGTCGATGACCGTTTTAAACACACTGACTTCGAATGAATCCGGCAGACATATGGAAATATTACGGCTGGATACAGGTGTTTCCTTTTTTGTTTTTCTGATTGTTAAACTCATGTTGTCCTCCGGTTTAAAGATTAATTTCAAGCCCTACAGGGCAGTGGTCGCTTCCATATATTTCAGGATAGATATATGCATCATATAACTTTTCCTTAAGGGTGTCTGATGTTAAAAAATAGTCAATGCGCCATCCTGTGTTATTTGGTCTTGCGTTACCCATATATGACCACCAGGTATATATGTTTTCTCTGTCGGGATAAAAGTATCTGAAAGTATCTATGAAACCCGAAGACAGCAGATCTGTCATCTTGCTTCGTTCTTCATCGGTGAATCCGGCATTCATGCGGTTTGTCTTAGGGTTCCTGAGGTCAATTTCATTGTGGGCAACATTCAGGTCCCCGCATACTATTACAGGTTTTTTTTCATTGAGCTTAAGAAGAAACTGCCTGAAGTCATCTTCCCAATCCTGTCTGTAATCCAGACGGGCAAGTTCACGCTGTGTGTTGGGAGTGTATACATTTACGAGCTGAAAATCATCAAATTCCACCGTGATAACCCTTCCCTCCTGGTCATGTTTGTCAATTCCCATTCCATATGTCACGGTGACCGGTTTCAATTTTGTAAATACAGCAGTTCCTGAATACCCCTTCTTAACGGCATAATTCCAGTATCCATCATATCCTTCCGGATTAAAATCTATCTGACCCTTCTGCAGCTTGGTTTCCTGAATACAGAATATATCAGCATCAGTTTCATTGAAATAATCTTCAAATCCTTTTTTAACACATGCACGAAGCCCATTAACATTCCATGAAATTAATTTCATAATAACCCTTTCTATTTATGATATTTTTCTCCCCTGTTGATTTTAAAAGCCCTGTATATCTGCTCCAAAAGAATAACTCTCATAAGTTGATGCGGGAAAGTCATCTTTGAAAAAGAAAGCAGAATATCAGCCCTTTCCAATACTTCATCATGAAGACCATTTGATCCACCTATAACAAATACGATATCCGATACTCCATGAACACCCAGATTACCAATCATTTTGGAAAATTCTTCACTGTCAAATGATTTCCCGTTGATTGCAAGTGCAATTACATACTCACCATCCTTGATTTTTCTGAGTATTGAGTCGCTCTCTTTTTTTAGAGCGGTAGGGTCATCATCTCTTTCATCACTGACTTCATCAATGGATATCTTACCGTAGGAAGAAAGCCGCTTTGTATATTCCGCCACCGCATCCCTTAAATATCTTTCCTTGAGTTTTCCCACCCCGATAACTTTTATTCTCATATGTTGAATACCTTGCTTGTTATGCCTCGTTCTGCTACATGCAACTCAATGTCTTCACCCAGTTTAAATCCAATGCTCTCTATACATGCTCCAACTGTTTTATATGCTATGTCAGGATTATTGTTTTCACCGCTTAAATGCCCGATTATGAATTTCTTGACACCCTCCAGCGCAAGCTGGGCAATTGTCTCACCGGCCATTGAGTTGCACAGATGTCCATGGTCACTTTTTATTCTTCTCTTTAAGATATATGGATATGGACCATTATCCAGCATTTCAAGGTCATGATTGGATTCAAGCATCAACAAGTCACTGTTTCTGATGTTCTCTAGCAGTTCCTCATTCATATGGCCGATATCAGTTGCAATTGTCAGTTTTTTCCCCTTACATAAAAACGAATAACCCACAGGATCATTTGCATCATGAGGTATTCGAAAAGGATGAACTTCAATATTGCCGATTGCAACCGCACATCCGGGAGTGATATACATGATATTCGCTTCATTGACACTGCCGATGAAGCCTCGCATTTTGCCCCATGTTCCTTTTGTTGCGTAAACAGGGATATTATTCCTGCGGGAAAGAATACCAACGCCATGTGAGTGGTCGCTGTGTTCATGTGTAACAAATATTGCATCAATGGTCCTTGGATTCTCCCCAATGGATAAAAGAGCATTTTGAATTCGAATCCCGCTTACTCCGGCATCTACAAGAATCCTCGTCTTTCCGTCTGTTACAAAGAGTGAATTACCATCGCTTCCGCTGAATAAACTGCAAAATCTGAACATATATACCTGCCTGAATCATTTCCTTTAGTATACCCTTGTTGTTATCTTATCTCAACTTATCGTTGTAATTGTAAACAATTTATGAATATGTTGCTGCAGGTTAATTTTTAAAATAACAATTATGATATAATTCGAACATCCCCCCGGGAGGTAAATTTGTGAAAAAAATCATAATTGTCATACTTACAGCAGTGATTATCGTTTTACCCTTCACTTCCCTTCATGGGGAGGAAATCACGCTGCTTGAAAAATATATAAAAAACGACTCAACGCTTGTCGAACTCACTGAAAAATATGAGAATCTTGTTGATGAACGAAACGACAGGATTGAGTTTTATAATAATTATAGGATAAACCGCAAAAGTACTTATAATGCAGCAATCAGCTATGCAGCAAAGGAAAACGGATTGCTACAGGTTGACTGGGATATTTCAAATACCTTATTTTCTGTGAAAGCACGTGAATCTCTACTTGAAATCAATTTCAGAAATTCAATGTTGTCCTTATCCAACAGCTTCAATTTATCTGCCTTTAGTCTTCAAACAAAAACCGACGCTTTGAAACAGTACAATGAAACTGTTTCAAACAATAAAAAAGGGTATGCCTCAAAGATTGAATTAATGGAGGCTGAGTACAATTTAAAACAGGCAGAAAATAACTATCTGGCTTCTTCAAGGACATGGAGTTCGGATTTAAGGTCTTTTGGAAGACTTATAGGCAGCACCCTTGAAACAAATGATTTAACATTTTTCGATTATCACGGTACCATTTTGCATAATTTA
>CAYYXJ010000037.1:5161-16276 GCA_964475455.1 uncultured Clostridiaceae bacterium
AAATGATTTAACATTTGATTTTTCCGAAAATTTGTTTGAACCCGCAAAAATAACAGATTACACTGAACATGCTCTTGTTTTCTCCCCATCCATAGTTAGCACAAAACAAGCAATCATTCGTTATGAAAATGAATTGAAATATCTGACTAAATACAAAATTTCAGAAAATCTTTCATATTACAAAGAGAAGCTGCAATCAGTCGAGCTAAATCTGGCTGTTTTGCGTTTGACCCTTGAAAAAAATGAACTCAGCCTTATTCAAAGTATTGAAGAACAGTACAACACCTTACTTCTTGAAAAAGAAAAAGTGGGATTGGCGGGACTATCCCTTGAAATTGCCGAGACAGACCATGAAATCAACAAGGGCTTATATAATAGAAAACTAATAGATTACAGTGAACTTATGGAATCAGAACAATCCGTTGAAATTGCTGCTTTAGAATACCAGGCTGCAGTCTATAAATACAACACCATGCTGCTGGAACTTGAATATGACTGTGCATGGTTTATGCCGGAGGATGAACAATGAAAAAGAAAATTATAGTTATGACATTGGCCCTTATAATAGCAGGAACCGCCGTTCTGGGATTTGATATCATTAACCTCACACCTGAAGAAGCCTATGAAGCAGCCTCTTTGAATGACATTCAGCATAAAATTGACGAACTAAACCTGGAATTAAAGCAGGCAGGTCTGGAAACAAGCCTGAAAAATGCTTCCTACTCAGCTGTTAATACTTATCAGGGAAATATTACAAAATATGTAACCCCTTTTGATGCAGAAACGAATTTGACTGTTAGTGAAATGAATCTTGCCAGGTCTGAAAAACAATTGATGATTAGTATATTCTCATCTATGGTTTCCCTGAACGAGAGCATTGCTGCATATGAAAGCGCCAGAACATCTTATGAAAATTCTTCATCTGAATATAACCTGGGTATAGGCAACTCTTCAATTAGTACAGCAGAACTTCTTTCACTGGAATATACAGCAGAAAACAATCGAATCAAGATGCTTCAGGCTGAAAACACAATGAATAAAAGGCAAAAAGAACTTGACGGACTCATCGGTGTAGAAAATTCAGCTGTAGATATTCCCATTGAATATATCTCACCGTATTCCCTGGATGAGGCTAAAGTTTGTGAATCTATGATTGAAACCGACATTTCATTATATCAAACCAAAAGAACCTATGAATCTGCCGGCTTAAGACATGAAATTGCTTCCAGGTTTTATGATGAAGACGAGGAATTGTTTATTAGTACACTTTCATCCCTGATGAGCGCAAAACTCAGTTATGACAAAAAACTTCAATCAATCGAAGACTCAGCAATGGACAAAATCGACCAATTGAAAACTATGTTCGATTCAATTGAATTAGAAAAATTAAATGTAAAGATCAAGGAAGAACTTTATAGTGCATCAAAGAAACAATACATCGCAGGTATAGTTTCAGTAAATTCCCTTGAAAGCTCCGAATATGCATTGAACCAGGCAGAAATACAGCTCAAATCAAGAATTTATGACTACATAATCGCCTGCATGCAATTCACAATTGACACCGGATACGACTTTTAAACAAATTCCCGGTGGGTAATGTGTTGTATAATCTGAGTATAGGATTTCAGGGGGGAATATGAAATTTATTAATCAGTTTAAAAAGCAGGATATCGGGGGTAAATGGTTTTTTAATTATAGCGATGAAAATAATGACATTAAAACCATCGGTGACGCTTTATCAATATTTTCAAAATCATATAAAGCTTCAGTACCGGGCAATTTTGAACTGGATCTTCTGGCGAATGGAATTATTCCCGATCCTTATTTTGGAACCAATATTAAAATTCTCAGGGAATATGAAAACAAACATGTATGGTATTACAGGAAATTCAGCATTACAGATTCAGGGAATTTGAAAAATACATTCATCATTTTCGATGGATTGGATTGCCTGGCAGATATTTATATAAATGGAAAGTTCCTGGGTTCAACAGACAACATGATGATAACACACGAATTCAAGGTTGCGGATTTTTTAAGGGCTGAAGAAAATGAAATTGTCATACACTTCAAACCTGTTATTATTGAAGCTCTTAAAAAAGACTATCCGATTCTCATTTCCGGTTTTCATGCGAATTATCAATCCCTATATATTCGAAAACCTGCCCATATGTTTGGTTGGGACATTCTGCCCAGAATTATTTCTGCAGGTATTTTCAGACCTATATATATTGAACACAGAAACCCTGTTGCCTTTAAAGAGTGTTATCTTCAGACAACAGGAATTCAAGAAAACCATTGCAGCATGATGTTTTTTTATAAATGTTCCTATGATAAAAAACCGGGGACCGATTGGTGTATTGTACTTGAAGGTACATGCAAGGAGTCATATTTCAAGGAAAGCTTTGTTCTTGCATTCCAGTATGGAAAACATATCTTCGATTTCAAAAATCCGCTTCTTTGGAATCCGCGTGGAGCCGGTGAGCAGAATATATACCATGTCAAAGCAACTCTTTATGAAAATGAAAACCCTGTAGCCTCAATTGAGTTCACCCATGGTATTCGTTCTATAAAATTGATACGAAATCCGGTTTCGGATGTCAAGCCCCGCGGTGATTTTCATTTTCTGGTCAACGGTCGAAAGATATTTGCAAAAGGTACAAATTGGGTCCCTGCAGATGCACTTCACTCCAGGGACAAAAAAAGGATCCCGGCAATTCTTGAAATGGCAGAAGAATTGAATTGTAATATAATCCGTTGCTGGGGAGGTAATCTCTATGAGGATGACCTTTTTTATGATATATGCGACCAACTGGGAATTATGGTATGGCAGGATTTTTCCATGGCGTGTGCTATATATCCCCAGGACAGGGATTTTCAGAAAGTAATTGAAGCCGAGGCTTCTGCAGTAATAAAAAGATTACGTCAACACCCATGCCTGGCTATTTGGGCCGGTGACAATGAATGTGATCAGGCCTACTCCTGGTTTGGTTTTGATACGGATCCCAATACAAATGTCCTTACCAGAAATATTTTACCCGACAGCGTCAGAAACCACGATCCATTCAGGGACTTCCTTCCCAGTTCTCCATATATTGATGAAAAATCATGGGGCATGGGTGATGGTTGTCTCCCGGAAAATCATCTTTGGGGAAAAAGGGATTATTACAAAAGTGAATATTATGCCGAATCTACCTGCCGTTTTGCAAGCGAAATGGGATATCATGGCTGCCCATCACCTGAATCCATCTCAAATTTTATTTCCTCCGAAAACATATGGCCTTATGAAAATGAAGAATGGCTTCTTCACTCGACCTCCCCAATGCCCGAAATAGATAAAAGATACAATTTCAGGGTACAGCTGATGGCTTCACAAATAGAGGTTCTGTTCGGCAGCATACCTGACAATATAAACGACTTCAGCATGGCAAGTCAAATGTCCCAGGCCGAGGCAAAGAAATTCTTCATAGAATTGTTCCGTAGTGAAAAATGGGAACGCACAGGAATTATCTGGTGGAACCTCATGGATGGTTGGCCCCAGTTTTCTGATGCTGTTGTAGATTACTACTTTAACAAAAAGCTGGCTTTTGACTATATAAAAAGATCTCAGCAGGATATAATTTTAATGTTCAGGGAACCGAAAAACGGTTTAATAGAGTTGATTGCATGCAATGACCTTCTAATGGATAAAACTTCATCATACAAAGTAACAGACATATTTTCCGGTGAAACCCTCATGGAATCATCAGCAGTATTAAAGGCTGATTCTGTAACATCACTTGGGAATATGATTTTAAACGAAAAGGACCGGAGATTCCTCATGATTTCATGGGATATCTCCGGAACCTCATTCTTTAATCATTATTTGGCAGGCAAACCACCATTTGATTATTACTGGTACAAAGACTGCCTTAAAAAACTTTCTCTTTACTGATTACTTTTTTCAAAATTATATTTCACTACAGGGGTCCTGGCAGCCTTTACTTCATCCAACCTACCGACAACAGTGGTATGAGGTGCATGATTCACCTCATCAGGGTTATCCAGGATTTCGTCATTTATTTTTCTTAGAACCTCAATGAAATCATCCAGTGTTTCCATGGATTCAGCCTCCGTTGGCTCAATCATCATGGCTTCCTTGACAACAAGCGGAAAATATATTGTAGGTGGGTGATATCCATAATCCAGAAGTCTTTTGGCTATTGAAAGTGTTGATGCTCCCATCTTTTTCTGCTTTTCTCCGGAGATAACAAATTCATGCATACATCTGTCACCGAATGGGACATCATAGACATCCTTTAATCTGGCAAGTATATAGTTCGCGTTTAAAACAGCATTAGCAGAAACCTCAGCCAACCCTTTTGCGCCCATCGACAAAATATATGCATATGCCCTTACAAGGATTAAAAAGTTTCCGTAAAAAGCCTTTACCCTTCCTATGGTATCAGGTCTGTTGTAATCCAATATGTATGACCCATTCTTTTTCTCAATTACAGGAACCGAAACATAAGGATACAAGAACTCCTTGACCCCTATTGGACCCGCTCCCGGACCACCGCCGCCGTGGGGTGTTGTAAATGTCTTATGCAGATTCAAATGAACAACATCAAAACCCATGTCTCCGGGTCTTGTCTTTCCAAGTATTGCGTTTGCATTTGCTCCATCATAATAAAGCAACCCTCCTGCCTCATGAATGATTTTAGCAATTTCTACAATATCTTCCTCAAATAGTCCCAGTGTATTCGGATTTGTAAGCATCAATCCTGCAGTATCCGGTCCAACCAGACGTCTTAGTTCTTCAACATCAACCATGCCTCTGTCATTGGAACTGACCTGCAGGATATCAAAGCCGCAGATTGCAGCGGATGCAGGATTGGTACCATGAGCTGAATCAGGGCATATTATTTTATTTCGCTGATACTCTCCCATATTTTCATGATGCTTTTTAATAACCATCAAGCCTGCCATCTCTCCTTGTGCTCCGGCAGATGGTTGAAGTGAAATTCTGTCCATACCTGTAATTTCTGCCAAAGATTCACTCAACTCATACATAAGCCTCAGAGCTCCCTGTACGGTACTTTCAGGCTGATAGGGATGTATATTGGCAAATCCACTGTAGGATGCAACTTTTTCATTTATCTTGGGGTTATATTTCATGGTACAGGAACCAAGTGGATAAAACCCAGAGTCAACACCAAAGTTTCTTGTGCTCAGTTCGGTGAAGTGCCGAATAACATCCAATTCACTTACTTCCGGTAGGCGGGCCGCTTCCTTCCTAAGGTACTTTTCAGGAAACAAATCTTCAGCCTTCCTTTGTTCAATCTTGGTTGAAAGAAGCTCAAAGGCCCTTCTGTCTTTTCTACTGATTTCAAAAATTAATTTGCTCATGCTTTTCCACCTGCCTTTTCTGCAAGGTCATCAATTTCAGCTTTTGTTCTTCTTTCGGTAACAGCAATCAACCATCCCATATCAAGTTCCGGATAACATCTTTTTGTTTCATAACCGCCCAGAATTCCATTTTCCAGGAGTCTTTTATTTATTTCCCCCGGATCTTCTTCTGCCTCAAGTAAAAATTCCTTGAAGAAAGGTTTATTGTACTTGAGCTTGAACTTTCCTGTTTCCACTAGTTTTTCACTTGCATATCTTGCATTGTTTGCGCATCTCAGGGATAATTCCTGCAATCCATTTTTACCAAGGACAGACATATATATAGTTGCTGCCAGGGCATTCAGTGCATGGTTTGAACATATATTTGAAGTTGCTTTCTCGCGTCTGATATGCTGTTCCCTTGCCTGCAGTGTAAGAACATACCCTCTTCTTCCCTCAGCATCATTTGTTTCTCCAACTATCCTTCCCGGCATTTTTCTCAAATACTTTTCATTTGTTGCGAAAAATCCAAGGTGAGGTCCGCCGAATGCCAGAGGATTCCCAAGACCCTGTGCCTCGCCCACCACAAAATCAGCCCCTGCTTCTGATGGAGGTTTCAATATACCCAATGCAATCAAATCAGTATTTACAATGAAGGCTGCATCTTTGGCGTGTGCTATTTCCCCCGCCTGATCCATATCCTCCACTATTCCCAGGAAGTTTGGGCTTTGTATACAGACAGCAGCTGTAGTATCATCACATTTTTCAGCAAGCACCCCATAGTCAGTTTCTCCGTCACTGAGCGGTATTTCCTCAACTATTGCATCCCTTCCGCTCATGTACGTTCTTATAACCTTCCTTGTTTCCGGGTGCAAGCCTTCGGATATTAAGATTTTATTCCTTTTTTTTGCATTAACCAAGGCAATGGAACATGCTTCTGCTGTAGAACTTGCTCCGTCATACATTGAAGCGTTTGCCGCATCCATGCCTGTTATTTCACTGATCATTGTCTGAAATTCAAAGATTGCCTGAAGTACTCCCTGGCTTATTTCAGCCTGATACGGAGTATACGCAGTATAAAATTCAGATCTGGATGTAAGCGCATTAACAACTGAAGGAATATAGTGGTCATAGGCACCTGCTCCAAGAAAACATACAAGATCTTCTGTCGACAAATTCATCGCAGCAAGCTCTCTCATATATTTATCCAGTTCCTGTTCAGTCATTTTTTCGGGCAAATTCAATTTACCCTTGAATTTTATTTCATCAGGAATCGGTGAAAAAAGTTCATCAAGGGACGATACACCAATTTTATCAAGCATTAATTTGATTTCTTCTCCTGTATTGGGTATATATTTATGCATTGCTATTCCTCATTCTCACAATAGGTATTGTATTCAGCTTCATTCATTAATGTATTGAATTCTGATAAATCACTTAATTCTACTTGCATTATCCATGCTGCATATGGATCCTCATTAATGAGTTCCGGCTGATCCTCAAGATCTTCATTGACCGCAATAACGGTACCCGAAACTGGAGAAATAATGTCAGCAGCAGTTTTTACCGATTCAACTGCACAAACAACTTCATCCTTCTCCACTGATGATGACACTTCCGGAAGCTCAACATAAACTATGTCACCCAATTGATTCTGTGCAAATTCCGTAATGCCAATAAAAGCCTCATTGCCTTCAACCCTAACCCACTCATGGTCTTTCGAATATCTGCGTTCTGTATTTGCCATGTCAACTCTCCTTTTACTTCTTATACTTTTTTTTATAAAACGGTTTTTTAACCGTAATTGCTTCAACCATATTATTGCGAACTTCAATATAAATGATATTGCCGATTTTTACATCTGTGTTATCAACGAGGGCCAGTCCCATGTTCTTTGAAAGAGTCGGGCAAAAACTACCGCTGGTAACATATCCGGTTTCCTGTTTATCTACGTTATATACTTTATAACCATTTCTGGCAACTCCTCTATCCTTCATTTCAAATCCGACTATTCTCTTTCCCGGTCTACTTTCTATTTCTGCGGCCAGAACATCCCTGCCAATAAAAGGAGTTTCAGTTATTTTAATGAAGTGTTCCAATCCCGCTTGAACCGGTGTAATTTGTGCTGACAGTTCATGACCATACAAAGGAAGACAGCTCTCCATTCTAAGCGTATCCCTTGCTCCCAATCCACATGGAAGAATGGCCTCGCCACCTGTTTCCAGAATCATTTTGAACATCTTCTCCCCGGCTGATGCCTCAATATATATTTCGAAGCCATCTTCTCCAGTGTATCCCGTCCTTGAAACCAATGCAGGTATATCATCAATCAATATATTTTCATTGAACTTGAAAAATCTGATATCATTCAGATTCGTCGAAGTCAGTTTCTGTAAAATTTTCTCAGCATTCGGTCCCTGAACAGCCAGTTGTGAATAGTTGTCAGATACATTTGTAACAGTCACATCAAAATCATCTGCATTTTCCTTAATCCAGTTGAAATCTTTCTCAATATTTGATGCATTTACGGCCAGAAATATTCTTTCATTACCCATGCAATAAACAAGAATATCGTCAACACATCCACCGTTGCCATAACACATGGGAGAATAAACAACATCACCGCAGTTCATTTTAGTCAAGTCATTTGTTACTAGATAATCAGCAAATGACAGGGCATCCTTACCCTTCAAAAGTATTTCACCCATATGAGAAACATCGAAAAGCCCTGCAGACTCCCTGACCTTGTTATGCTCTTCAAGGATGCCTGAATACTGTACAGGCATCATCCATCCACCGAAATCTATCATCCTGGCCCCAAGTTCAACATGCATATTGTATACCGGTGTTTTCTTCATACTTTCCTCCTCACAAAAAAAGACAGCAAACACAATTGCCGTCTTCTCCGTTCATTGACCTGAGAGTTTCTACTTAATGTATTGCCCCTTCGGTGCCATAAAGGCTTTTCAGAGATGCGTCCCCTAACGGTCTTTTTGCCTGAAAGATTCATTTGAATTCCGGCTAGGATACAAACTTGCTTCTTCGGCTTTTCCTGATGGAAAATCTCCCGCATGGTTCTTCCGCTTTTATTTCCCTAATTATATTAGATATATACCCTATTAACAATCCATATATTATGAATTTTCATATATTTCCTTAACAACTTTTATAGAGTAATCCAGATCTTCGTAAGTAAGTGCTTCGGAAACCTGAATCCTTATCCTTGCTGTCCCTTCCGGAACCACAGGATATCCAAAACCTGTTACATAAAGACCCTTGTCAAGCATGGCTTTTGCCATACCAATGGCCCTTGCAGTTTCACCTACTATAATCGGAACTATTGCACTTTCACCATCCAGCGGTTTTAACCCTTCTTTTTTCAACCCATTGCGCAGATACATTGTTTTTTTGTGAAGTGAGTCAACCATTTCAGGATGGCTGTCCAGATAATCAATTGCCTTGATTGCCATTGCAGCAATAACAGGTGGAAGTGAGTTTGAAAAAAGAGAAGGTCTGGAAGATTGTACACAAAGCTCCACAACTTCACGGCTTGCTGCAACAAATCCACCACCGGCTCCTCCAAGTGCTTTTCCATATGTCCCGGTTATAATATCAAATTCTCCGACCATGTCATAGAATTCAAGGGTTCCGCGTCCTGTTTTACCCATGACTCCGGTGGCATGGGATTCGTCAACCATGGTCACCGCATCATACTTATCAGCAAGTCTCTTGATTTCAGGTAGATTCGCAATATCCCCCTCCATGGAGAAAACTCCGTCTGTAATAACCAGCTTTGTTTCAAATTCTTTGGCTTCCGAGAGCACTCTTTCCAAGTCTTCCATATCTGAGTGCTTATATACAAATCTTTGCACCTTTTTGCTTGCCAATCTGCAACCGTCAATTATACTGGCATGATTTAGTTCGTCACTGATTATGCAATCCCCGGCACCAACAAGAGCAGGTATAACTGCAGTGTTTGCATTCCAGCAGGAAGTATATGACAATGATGCCTCCATACCCAGAAAATCAGCAGTTCTCTTTTCCAGTTCCCTGTGAATATCATAAGTTCCGCAGATGAATCTGACACTGGCAGCTCCGACGCCATATTTTTCCAGAGCCATTTTGCCGGCTTCTATTATTTCCGGATTATTGCTCAACCCCAGATAATTGTTTGAACAAAGAACAATAACTTCATTGAACTTTTCAAGTTCTGCCTTATTGGACATAGGAGTTTTAAGATATTGATAGACCTTATATTTCCCGGCATCCTTCAAATCCTTAAGTTGCCTTGATATTTTTTCATTGAAATTGTTTCCCATTTTACACCTCACATACTTATTTAATTTCTTCTCCGGTTGCCGCATTGAAAAACCGCTCTTCGCCATCACTGAACCTTACCCTCCAGCAGGTACCCGCAGCACCCGGTTTATTATTCTCAGAGTGGTATCCTGCATTAATGCTTTCGATTGTCTTTTCGAGGTTGGTTTCCTTCAGACCGGCCAGTAAAATTGTATATACAGGGATTCCTTCGCCTTGATTATCCTGTACTTCCTCAGGATTAGGATACATTATTGCAGCGCTTTGAACGCCTTCACTTGTTATCTGCAATTCCACATAACTCTCAAAATATAGCCTGCCTTTTTCGTCAACGGCAATATATTTGAGATTAAAAGAGTCATCTCCTGTTTCCCTGAAATAATCAAGGGTGAATTCATCTCTGTTTATACCTATTGATGATATGAAATTATCAGCGATATTTTCTATCGATGTTCTGCTGCTGTCAATTGGATTCACCGTATTTCCACTTGAATTAATATAATGCATGACTCCTGTGCCTTCTTCGATATAAGCACTGCCGTTTGTCTTTTCCATTACAGAATTCAAGGATTGTTCAGTAAATCGGTTTTCTTTGAATATTACAGTCGAAAGCGAGATTGCATCTGCAGGTATATTGCAGTCCAAATTGTAATTCCGGTCATTTAGGATGGTTTTTGTATATAAAAGAGTATCCTCTATATTCCCGCGTCCCGAATTAATTACAATCAAATAAATCCCTAATGTAATATTCATTAGAATCAGCAGGACTATTATTACTGCAAGAGCTTTTTTTGTATCCATGTCAATCACCTGCCTCAACCAGATTCAGAACCTGCTTCTCTCCTGTTTTCTTTTCTATGATCCAGAAAGGTTTAACGACCTCAAGGACGGCATCAGTTTTAACATAACCCAGATACATTTCATATGCTTCAATGTTGTTTATATTAGTAATGCCATTGAAATTCGTAATAAACAAGAAAGCTGTCTTGTATTTGGAATCTATGTATTCATCACCAACCATCTCTTCAATATTAAAGGGATAAGCACTTGCTTCAATGGTCCTGGTGGCAGTTGCCCTGATTTGAATGGCATGGTCGCTACCCTTGATTACAATTACATTACCTTCAAACCTGTAATCAAATGAAAAAATGTAAGCTTCGTCGTCTTCCTCAATTCCGGATAGATAAAGATTTTTGGAATTATCGGACAAACGCATAAGATTAGTCAGGGTTTCCACTGCATTCATGAAAGCCGGTCCAATACTTCCCTTTTCATCTCCTTCAGCTCCTTCAGTATAGTTATAGTTGATCCTTCCCGTTTTACTGACTTCATATATATTGAACTGATTTGAGAAAAACAAATTATCAAAGGAATCCAGATGCATTTCATAAGTATTAAGCGTTCTGCTGATTATATTGCTTTTAATGGTAA
>CAYYXJ010000037.1:16286-19626 GCA_964475455.1 uncultured Clostridiaceae bacterium
CTTCTTCAATCCCGGTCTGTTTGCTCACGGCATCCGTTTTGTTAGCTGCTTCAATATATTCGCGAATGGATTGCGGAATACTTAATTTAAGCCATGGCAGATTCCTGGAGTTGACATCCAGTGTTACCGGAATATCAGGTTCAATGAATTCCTCAAGAACATCCTCATCGACGAACTTGTGTATTTCCGTGTAAGAATTCTGCGAATAATACGGATCTGCCTTAAACAAACTAATCAGACCGGAGAAATTAGTTCCGGTGAAGAGACCTGTTGCCGAAAGCCCGGTTGCTTCATAAATAATATTTCCGGATTTAACATATATACTCATATCATCACCGTCAGGGATAACAAGAAACTTCTCCAATGATTCAACCTTACTGCTTTTTATGTCCTCTCCCATCAGGAAATTTATAAATTCCACAGGATACAAACAGCCCATTTTAAACAGTATACCTGCCTTGGAACTAAGTTCTGCCCATGTATCCTCACTTATACCAAACTGCATGGAATTTACAGATAAAAGCACAGACTGTCCGTCTTTCCATAATGTATTGAATAAATCTTCGTTCTTTTTTACAATCCAGGTTTTGTCACCGTCTCTGAGATAAATATCGAAAGGCTTGAAATACTGGTCTGAAACAGATTGATCAAAGGACTCAAAATAAGTCGTAGGATTTTCCCTGTTGCGGAAAAATCCCGGATTAAATTCATCAGAATGGTAGTCCACGATTACCATGGCCTGGAAGATTACTCCAATGAACAGTACAATAGCAATTATGATAGCGATCGTTTTATTCATCCTGATTCCTCCATTGGCTGTTCAGAGGTATCAAAATTGTTACCTCGGTTCCTTTGTTTTCAACACTGTCAATTTTAATATCACCACCATGGGCTGATGCTATTTCACGGGCAATTGCAAGTCCCAGCCCGGTTCCACCCATTTTCCTTGACCGTGCTTTATCTACCCGATAGAATCTGTCAAAAATTCTCGAGAGATCTTTTTCGGGAATTCCCATTCCGTTGTCAGTTACCTTGAAAACTATATCACCATTTACCTTCTGGGCACTTATATTTATCCGGCCTCCCGGTTCTGTATATTTAATTGCATTTGAAATTATGTTAATAAGAACCCTTTGAAGTTTTTCATAGTCAAAAACTGCCTTTCCGGGGTAAGTCACAGTACTGGTAAGTTCATGATTTTTTTCCTTTGCTGCAATATCCAGTTTTTCCAATGTTTTTTCAATTAATTCATTGACACTGTATTTTCTGAACTCCAGTTTGGTTCTTTTCATGTCAAGGGCTGAAAGCTGAAGAAGATCCGTAACAAGTGAAGACATACGGTCAACTTCTGACTCAATGACAGATAGGAATCTTTTTTCAGTTTCTTTATCCTCAACCATTCCGCTGCCTAAAGTTTCTGTATAACTTTTTATTGATGTCAGTGGTGTTTTTAGTTCATGGGATACATTGGCAACAAATTCCTTTTGCATGTTGTCCAGCATTTGTTGTTCTGTTACATCCCTTAGTATTACAATGCAGCCTTCCCTCGATTCGTCTGTTTCTGAAAAAACTGCAAATCCGACTCTCATTATCCTGTCACCCAGTTTCAGAATAATTTTCCTGTTATTCAGTTCATTGGTATTATTGATAATTTCTTCATGGGTAACGTCAATATTATATTCCCTAATAAACTCATCAAGATTTTCCTCAAGTCTTACCCTGTTCAGGAAAGTCATGGCACCCGGATTGACATGCATCATCTGACCTGAACCATCAAATGCAATTATTCCATCTGTCATGCTGTTAAGTATTGTGTCCACCTTGGCTTTTTCATTTTTAATTTCCTCAAGCATGTTCCTGAGGCTCTTTGACATATAATTGATTGAACTTGTCAGCTGACCGATTTCATCATTTCCCTGTTTGTCCAGCACCTGACCAAAATTTCCTTCTGCAATATCCCTGGTTCTTTTTGTTATATTACCTATTGGGTTTGTAATTGCCTTGGAAATCAGAAAACCAAAGATAAAAGCTATAAAAAGGGAAATGGCAAGTGCACTGAAAACAGTTTTATTGAACTGTGAAACCATGTTCTGCCAATCCTGTTTGTAATATCGGAAATAGATTATAAAATCATCTTTTTTTACGGCATAGTCATAGAATGTGCTTCCGCCTATGGATACAATTTTGTCATCATTTCCAATCTCCCCTGCCGCTGCCCTTATAAAATTATCAGAGAGATATAAATCATTTATAAAAAGGGTGCTGTCACTGTTGAGATAATTAAAATCACTGCTGTACAGGGTATTATCCCTTGCATCAACTATTGTATAACTCCTGTTATCTCCGTATATACCAAATACACCTGCATATAGCTCGCTCATATCAAGATAGATACTATCAGCAGTTGCATTTTTATTTTCAACTGGATCATATGTCTCAAAGCCTTTTTCTATACCACTGATAAACTCATTGTAATGATAGTTTTCAATATTGATATTCAAGAGCAACCCAATGGGTATAACCAAACACAGCGCGATTACACAGATAAAGAATACAATTTTCCATTGTAGGGTTTTTCTGACCATCCGGCCGTCAATCCTTTCTGAAATAGTAACCAACGCCACGTTTGGTAAGAATGTATTCGTTAATGTTCTTTGATAATTTTTCCCTCAGACGACTCACAGTTACATCAACGGTTCTCATATCACCGAAGTATTCATAATCCCAGATTTTTTCCATAAGGGTTTCCCTTGAAAAAACCTTTCCAGCATTTTGCACCAGAAATTTTATCAATGAAAATTCCCTTGCTGTCAGGTCAATGACTTCTCCGTTTTTAACAACCTCGTACCTTGCTATGTCAATTTCAAGGTCGAAGACATATATAATGTCCGGAGTCTGGGAACTGCTCTCAATTGTACTTCGCCTTAGATTAGACTTAATCCTAGCAATCAATTCCCGGGGGCTGAATGGTTTTGTAACATAATCATCAGCACCCATTTCCAGACCAAGGATTTTATCAACTTCCTCTTCTTTTGCAGTAAGCATTATAATCGGAGTTTGAATCCTTTCCCGGAGCTTTCTGCATACTGTAAATCCATCAAATACCGGAAGCATGACATCCAGAAGAATAATATCAGGTTTTGCCCTGAGCGCTTTTTCAATGGCTTCTTTTCCATCATATGCTTCAACGGTTTCGAATCCCTCTTTTTCAAGGTTAAACCGCAGGATATCAACAATATTTTTTTCATCATCCACAATAAGAATCTTCGCAGGCAATATACAGTTCCTCCCTCGAAATCAACTTGTTACATTATAACATATATTGTATTATATAAATAAT
>CAYYXJ010000038.1:0-19601 GCA_964475455.1 uncultured Clostridiaceae bacterium
ATTCTATTCATTGGATGTTAGTCATTATTCATTGAATATTGAACATTGATTATTGTAATATTGAAACTTTTGCCTTTTTTGTCTTTTGTCTTTTGCCTTTTGCCTCTTTTGCCTTTCTCTCCGCGTAACTCTGAGCCTTCTTTGTGCAACTCTGTGGTACAAATTGAAGAAGATTTTGACAACAAAAATGCTGACTATACACGAAAACCAGCACTAATACCGATTTAACAACAAAATGTCGCATACTTTCACTTCGTTCAGTCTCCTCCTTTGCTGTATTATCGGAATAAACCATTGTAAACTCTCTTATTGCCATGCGGCAAAATAAAGTACAATTGGTATAACAAAAACTCGTTGCTAGCAACTCGCGGCACGTAGCTTCTCTTTAAACAATTTCGTACTTTTGCGGCAAAACAAAAACAAATAAAATGAGCGACGACAAGAAAATAATTTTTTCGATGTATAAGGTGAGTAAAATCTACCCACCAAGTAAAACAGTAATCAGGATCATAAACACCCTGATGTGTTTCGCCATCGAAATCTACAATTCCAGCCCTGTCAAGTGTAAAAACCACATGCAGTTTCATCAAACACACATCATGCAAAATCTGATCATAAGCCCTTTGCATGAAAGTGGAATAACCTGAAACTACCGGAATTATATCACTGCAGGACATCCCTGCTGCCAGAGTTACTGCATGTTGTTCTGCAATTCCTACATCATAAAACCGTTCAGGAAACTTTTCAGAAAATCCAGCAAGTCCGCAACCCGGAGCTACAGCCGGACTTATAACAACGAGGTTCAAAACCTCATCTGCAAGCTCAGTAAGCGATTCACCCAATACACACGAAAAGGTTTTCTGAGTGCCTGAACAAGCATCTCCATTACCGTTACCCTTGACCCCGTGATACTTCTCAGGTTCATTTTCAGCTTCTTTGAGTCCCCTGCCCTTTTTTGTTACAACATGAAGCAATACCGGACCCTTCAGCCTTTTTGCGTCAAGAAGGATGCTCTCAAGTTTACGGATGTCATGCCCATTGACCGGGCCAAGATAAGTCAACCCCATTTCCTCGAATAGCATTCCCTGTGAGAAAAGATATTTTATGGCGCTTTTAAAATTGTGGATACTCTTGGAAAAGAATTTCCCGACAAGAGGAATTTTTTCCACTTTGCTTCGAACCCTTTCGTTGGTTCCCGAATAAATTCTTATTGAACGAAGCCTTGAGAAGTATTCAGCAATACCGCCTACATTCTTTGAAATTGACATTTCATTGTCATTTAGAACAATCAACATATTGTCACCGGATGCACCAACATCATTCATGGCTTCCAGAGCCAGTCCGCCTGTTAGTGCTCCGTCTCCGATTACAGCAATTGAATTAATGTCTTTACCGAAAATTTTCGCAGAACGTGCGAAGCCAAGTGCTGCCGAAATAGAAGTACTGCTGTGTCCGGTATTAAAATGATCAAAATTACTTTCATCCCTCTTCGGGAATCCTGATAAACCGTCTCTTTTCCTTATGGTGTCAAATTTTTCAAAACGACCTGTTAGAATTTTGTAAGTGTAGCTTTGATGTCCTACATCCCAGACTATTTTATCTTCAGAAAAATCAAAGGTTCGCAACAAAGCAACAGTAAGTTCCACTGTACCGAGATTTGAAGCCAGATGACCACCGTTTTCAGAAACATGTTTTATTAAAAAAGAACGTATTTCTTCTACCAGAGTCTCAATTTGCCGTTTATCGAGTTTTTTGAGCATATCCGGTGATTTAATGGATGAAAGTAGATTTTCTTCAGTTATCATTTGCATTCTTTCTTTTTCCAAGTACTAATCTTACAATGGCACCGGCTTTCTGTACTATCTTGGTACCATGTTTCAGAGCTACAACCTTCCCTATAGCCTTTCCTCCGACAGTCAGTGCAGCAACAGTTCCACTTACAATAAGACTTGGCCATGAACTGGGATTTGTATTTATATTCCCGACAATTGAAATAATAATCAAGGTACTTGCAGATCCACTTATAACGCCGCAGATATCACCTACAACATCATTGCAGATACTTGATACTTTATCAGCATTATTGACAAGCCAAATAGCCTGCTTGGCACCGTAGATTCTTTTTGCAGCCATGGAATGGAAAACCGAAACTTTTGCAGAAGCAACAGAAATACCGACAGTATCAAATATTATACCTATAAGTACTATTACAAAAACAATTGAAATGGCAGCATATACACTTGCTCCGTCAAGAGCGCTGGAAGAAGCAAGCAATAATCCGCCTGATAAAATAAAAGATGCCAATGTAACACCTATTATCCATCCTGTTCGCTTTCCCTTTTTCCCGGTATATGACTTTTTCCTATAATTTTTTTTAAGCGGTTGTTCCACTGTAATCCTTTCAAAAATAAAATAAAGTGGCAATGCATTGAGTAAATTTTGCGGCTTAAGGTCAGGCTGGCTTTCCCCTGAAATTACCGTCCGTCGCCGGAACGGTGGTTTCCCATTAAATTTTCAGCCGCCATGTTGCCATTGACGGTGCCTGATTACCACTTAGTCCACACTGCAATGCTCATTGCATTTCCAATAAGGAACAGTCTAGGAGATTTCCTCGGGGCCTGTTGCTGATACCTATCCTCTTTTGCAGAAAATGATTTCATCCAGCAATAACACATCGCACAGTGGCCACTGTGACTGTGTCTGTCCGGAATCCGCCATCTCCACTCAAGGCAAGCTACGCTGAACCGAATTACTCCGGAACAGGGTATCTTCCCGTAAGTCTGTATTTACCAACCGGTGCCACATTAACGTTACGGGAATCTCCGCGGTAAAGGGGTCGGCCCGCACATGCCATTGTGCAGCGCCCCCAAACCTTAACTCCCTGGATCAGCCCAAAACTGGGCGTATCAAGCCAACCCAAAAAACTTCATCGATATGCTCTTTAACGGATTTTTAAGCCCGTCTTCAGCATCAGCAGTACCTACTAGAATACTGCGCCACTTTATTCATTTGTCAAAATTCAAGCATCTTTCCGATGCGGACATATTATACCATAAGGATTGAATTTTTCAATCTGTAAAGCCCTCTATCAATCCTGGTGCATATTTTATCAGAATATCCATAGCATGACTTTCAGGGTTTCCTTTTCCATCTTCAAGTATAAAAGTACGTTTTTTCCCACTGTCTTCCATACCCATATGAAAGAACTTTATTTTGATTTTAGATTCATTATTTTCTACTTCAATTGCATCATTGAGCTTATGAAAGTGTGTTACAAGAATGCCTTGGCTCCCAATTTCCTTTATTCCATACAGTGAATTCAAAATAAGAATCATGCCCTCTGTTGGACTGGTTGAAACAAAAGGCTCATTTAGAATTACAAAGCTATCTGCAGTGGCGCTCTCAAGGATTTTACGCATAGATTCAGCTTCCATTGCAAGCCTTCCCTTGATTGCTCCACCTTCTTCACTTTGGTAATGGGTTAATATAATATCCACCGGTTTTATAATTGCATGTTCGCATGGTACAAAAATACCTGATTGAAACATTACAAGACTAAGTGCAACTGCCTGAACAATTGTAGTCTTACCTCCCCTGTTTGGACCATTTAGTACTGCAAACCGATTGTTTGATGTCAATTCAATGTCGTTGGGAACTATTTCGGATTTTCTTTTACCGCTATTTGAAAAAAGAAGACTATTATAAAGACCTTTTGCATAGTAACATTTTTCATCACGGGAAATTTCCGGAAGACAGATTGACAGGCATTCTTAATCCAGTTTTCTTGCATCGGCAACTGCTCCCCGAAAGACGCCCAGGTATGAATATAACTACCGAATAAAATTTATTCTATCGCGGATAAAATTTCTTACCGCCGTACGACTATTGAAATTAAGGTCATTAAAATATTGACCCAGTGAATTTATGAATTCTATATCTACCTCGCATGAAACCAGGCGCTGAAGCTTGTTTGTATTAATCATTGCCACTGAAGGCTGGCTTTCATCATATCTCAAACCTGCCTGAGTATTATTACCCCTTGGTTTGTAAATAAATTTGCTTATTCCATGTCTTTTATTTGTGTTATTGTTTGAGTTAATTATTTTTCTCGGGTAATAATAATCCGAATTTACTTCAAGGCAGTTAATGGATTCAGGTTCCAGATATTCATTGAGATTTATACCTAGCCGCGCGCTTTTCAATGATACATTTTCCATTTTCATAAATTTTAGATTTTTAGTGATAGCGGAGAATTCACTGCTTTCAACCATTTCAGACATTTTTATCCTAAGTTCCTGAAATTGTTGCGAATGTAATGTTTCTTTATGTTTTTCCAGGATATTTCTTAATTCAATAATAATACTTATATAAATTTCAAGCCATTTAATTATAACAATATAGTTGCTTACATCCTTTCCGGTTGACCCGCTGACATCAGTTGCAATGTCATGTAAACTTCTTAATTTTGCATATGCACTGTTGATTTCATGGAAAAATTCTTCATTTTCCATCAGATCCCGTGAAACCATTTGCCTGGCAATAATTTCGTCATAGTCAGATGTCATCATTTTCAACAAATCATTTGGATAGAGTTTGTATTTGCCTTCCAGTGACAATGCAGCGGTAAGTTTATTTATTTCAAGATTTCTTTCCAATTTTTCAAGAAACTCTTCCCCTGCCTGAGCTCCTTTCCATGGTACTTCACACTTCGAAAAAATCAATCTCATAATCACACTCTTTCCCGAATCATTTTAATTATTCCATCCTTATCAATGCCGTGTTTTTTCGCTATGTCCATTGCGTGACTTATGGACATTGGTTTGTCCGGAATCATCTTATAAGTTCTTTCACCGTCAAGCAGCTGGGCTGTATAAGCTTTTGTTTTGCTTTCTGCTCCCAGTACATTGAATAAATCAAGATAATGGGTTACCAAAAAAACATCTGCTTTTCTGCTCAACAATTTTTTTATTGTATGAGTCAGAATCATAAGGCCCTCATCAGGACTTGTTGTAACATATGGTTCATTTGCAGCAACCAGACTCCCTTCACCCGCAGATTCAAAGATTTCACTGAATCTTCCAGCTTCTTCCCCAAGCCTGCCCGTACCAAAACCAATATCTTCATTCTTTGGAAAATGTGTAAAAATTTTGTTATAAATTTTCAGTTGTGCATTCATTGCAGGAACATAAATACCATTTTGACCCAGCAGTTGTGCTATAGCTATTGCTTCAAGGTAAACCGTTTTACCTCCATCATTTGCTCCGGTTATAACAAGCAGGTTTTTCTCCACATCTTTATAAAATTCATTTTTTACAGCCTTTATATGTTTATCATTCCGAATTGTACTTTCAAGTACCATTGTAATACTGTATAATTCATCAACCTTTATATCGGTTGATTCAAATAGTGGTAAAACAACCGGGTAATTTCTATCAGCAAGATATTTTTTTAGTCTTAGGCTTCCATAATAAATCGATAACTCATCTATCAGGTGAATCAATGAACTTGTTATTACTTTGCTGTGTAGTTCCAGAATATTATTAATCAGGTGCAATTCTTTGTTAAGTAATGAATCCATTTCAGCATATAATCTGTTTGTGAACATTATATACTGTCCTTTTTCATGAATATCCTGATTGGGAGCTATGGATTTCAAGCTGCTCTCATTAATTTTTTCAGAAGAAATCTTGTCCAACAGATTATTCTTTTCATATTTGTAATCATTGAATTGAAGTATTATTGCTTCTCTGACTAAACTTTTTTCATCCAGATTTACACCAATTGCCATACTTTTAAAAGAATCAATTATTTCATGACATTTTATTAAGGATTCCTTTATTAAAGGTACGCCGGATAAACTATACTCCTCTTCAATTTCATTTGCAATCTCACTTACATTATTATTCATTCCTGAACAAAACAGTTTCTTCAAGCCATCCATGACATTGCAGTAACTTTCCAGTTTCCTTATTCTTAGCATTAAAAGAGGAATCTGTAATTCAGGTTTAAGTATCCTATGAAGTTCACTTATATCTTTGAGATTTGATAAAACATCCTCAAGCAATTCCATTGAATCCTCGCGTTTATCCAGCTCAGATAGAATACCCTGACGATAAAGAATATCATCATGGCTGAATGTAACAGATGATAAAAACGTTTCTATATCCAAACAAATGTCTGGTTCTCGAGACATTAAACCAATTATTTTTTTAAGTCCGAGATCCATGGAAATTGCAACAAATTCATTTTCCATAAAAACCGTATTGACTTTATTTGTTTTCCAAAGCAGACTTTTTTTCATGTTAAACCTCAACAGCTGTTATTTTAATATTATACATCAAAGTTTTTTAAAAGATTGTTTTGGATTATATATTTTATGGTAAAATGTGCAGATGAATGATTTGACAAAAAGCTTGAAAGACTTACTTTCCAATGAGGAACTGACTTGTGTAATTACAGACGGTATGGGTTTATTCTATAAATCAACCGACAGAGGTATAAAACCACTTTATGACTTTATTGTAAAAAATTATAATTCAGGTCCCTATTATCTTGCAGATAAAATAATTGGAAAAGCCGCCGCCCTGCTTTGTGTTAAAGCCGGTATCAAGGAAGTTTATTCACATGTGATCAGTACACCGGCAATAGAAGTATTTAAAGAAAATTCAATATCTTGTTTTTTTGATCAAGAAGTGCCTCATATACTGAACAGAACCAATACAGGCCTATGCCCAATGGAAGGTTTATCGGCAGGCGTTGAGACCCCTGATGAAATGTTTGAAAAAATTGAAACATGGATTACTTCAATGAAATCTTCCTGAGATTTTCTGCAAACGGCGGGCGTACAACTCCTTTTTCTGTTATTATTGCTGTAATTTTTTCAGCCGGGGTTACATCAAAAGCAGGATTTCTAACCTTTATGTTTTTTGGAACAATTCTCTTTCCCATAATAAATTCGACCTCTTCATGATCACGTTCTTCTATCGGAATATCTTTTCCTGAATCAAGACTGAAATCAACTGTAGATATGGGGCACGCTATATAGAAAGGTATATTATAATATCCTGCAGATATTGCCAATGCCGAAGTGCCTATTTTATTGGCTGTATCACCATTTGCTGCAACACGGTCGCAACCTGTAATTACAGCCTCAATTTCGCCGGTTGCCATCATATGCGCAGCTGCATTGTCACATATAACAGTAACTTCAATATCATTTTCACTCAGCTCATATGCAGTGAGTCTGGCACCTTGAAGCCTTGGTCTTGTTTCATCAGCAAATACTTTGAAGTTTATTCCTTTTTCCTTTCCTATGTAAAAAGCAGCTGTTGCTGTACCATAGGAAGTTGTAGCCAGGATTCCGGCATTACAATGAGTTAGAATTTTCCTTTTATTACCTAAAACAATCAGAGTATTTTCTCCGATTCTCCTATTTGTAACAACATCTGCTTCATGTATTTTTACAGCTTCTCCGAGAATATCCCACTTAAAAAGCAAAGGATCCTTGATTTTCAACACAGCGGCCCTTTCATTCATAAGGTCTATTGCCCAGGTCAGATTCACCGCAGTTGGCCTGGCTTTTTTCAAATGTTCCCCGTCTTTTTTCATTTTTGTAAGAATATCACCGCAGCAATCACTCTGACATTCCATAGCTGAAATAACCATTCCGTAAGCAGCGGTAACTCCTATAGCCGGAGCTCCTCTTACAACCATATCTTTTATCGCATCATACACTTTTTCAACTGAGTCAATCTCAATGTAGATTGATTCAAATGGTAGTTTTCTCTGGTCAAGCAGTAAAAGCTTTCCATCCTCAAATTTTATAGGTTCAATCCTGCTCATGAAACCTCCATTATTTTCTTATCCAGTCCATGTTTGTTAAAAACAATATTTACTTTCCTGTCATATATTTTTGCAGCCTCTTCATTTGTTAGAATTCTTCCATCCGCATGCATGGGATTCACCAATGTGATGTTTTGCATTTGATTTACAATTTCAAAGATTTCAAATTTCTCAGGAGCATTATGTATGATTGACGTAGGGCAGAATTCATTTGGTACATATTCAGCAATGCTTCTGAAACTGACAGGCAAACCGCTTAAAACAACCTTACTGCACTTTCCGAAAATGTATGATGCAAGCAACACAGCCATTGCTGCCTCTTTTTCCCCGGAAGCAACAATATTTTTATATCTGTTTTTTCTGTAATTTGAGTTCAGTAACATAAGGTATTCTTCTGTCCTGAGGGATAAGATACTTGTTCCCAGGGAAATTGCTATATAACTTAACAATCTGTCCGTCCTGCTCCATCCGGCTATATCGTATTCACCCGGGTCCATGCTTAACTCTCCGATTCCTGACAGGTCTGCACTTAAAATTGAAAATTCTCCGGGCTTGCTTTCCCTTTCAAGGAAATTTGCAAGCTTTGCAAGATATCCATCATTTTCAAATGCTCTCCATTTGTTCTGACTGTCCGCATGAATCAGGAGATTATCAGGAATAATTGCATCACGTTCCAGGACAATTGCCGGTATCTTTCTTAACTTATCTATATCATAAACTCTTTTTTCAATGCGGTGGGACCATCTTAACTTAGGTGTTTCTACAGTTTTTTCTGCCAATGGATAAACATCGTTTCTCACATTTATCATTTCAGCGGTTTTAAGTGGATCAGGTAAATCTTTCCTTATAACAGTATCAAACCTTTCCAGATTTTTTATATACATTGATGTTGTATCTTTGGGATAACATAAAACCTGGGAAGGCAACGGATATTCAATGTCATCATAATCATAAGTATACTTACAGGCTTTCATATCGGGTTTCAGGTATTTGTCAAAAAATGCCAGGACTTCGTTTACCATTGCCGGGGTGTATTGGTGCCCTGCGTTCTCATCTATGAAAAGCTTTATTTCACCCTTATCGTACAACGAATAAATCCTTCCGGCTTTTTCAACATTCATTTGAGCAAGTTCAGGCCTTAGAACTTCATCATTCCTTCCTGCAACAACCAGGCTCGGCACCGGTGCATTCAGTGAAACCATGGTCCTGTATTTGATTCCCCCTCTTATGTGACCATAACCTCTTCCTTCCGGGCAAAAAGTATACCTGTCTCCAAACATTACACCTTCTTCATCAGATATGCAGCAAACAGGAGCTATACAAGCAAGCCGATCATCAAGAACTGCAGTATGTATTGTTGTTGTTCCACCTCCGGATATCCCGGTCATTCCAAATCCAATGCCTTGTATAACATCACTTCGGGTTTCAAGATAATCCATGCAGCGTATTGCATCCATTATGAAAAATGACTGTGACCAAAAACCTGAAAGATATCCCCTTGCTCCGTCCTCAAAGTGGTCATTCCCCTTGATTTTTTCCCCCTGCATGCCCGGAGGATCAAAGGATACTGCAATATATCCACTTCCGGCAAGTAATTGTGCTGAACCTGTATAATTAGGAAATGTCTTTGAACTGTGACCTGTAGGACAAACAACGCCCGGATATATTCCATCTTCAACGGGCTTATATATAGTTGCATTTACATACCAGCCCGGAAAGGATTCAAAAAGAACATTCTCAACTTTAAAATTTTTAAAACTATACTCTGAGACTTTTTCAACTCTTATTGGGGCTCTTTTCTCAAACATTTCATCAGGGTAAGCCTGTGAATATATTTTTGTCAGTTCTCTTTTTAAACTGAGCCATTCATCCATGTTGTTTATTTCATCGAGTCTTCTGTCTATTTTCTGAAGGCATTCCCTGCCCTTGCCAGTTATGTAGTCTATTAGTATTTCATGTGTCTTACCATCCAGAATATGCATTATTCAGAGCCCTCCGGGATACTGTTCACCCACATTTCACTACTTGCATCAGATGGCATTCTCCAGTCACCCCTGGGAGAAAGACTTACCGAACCTATTTTGGGTCCGTCCGGAATGCACGAGCGTTTGAATTGCTGAGCGAAGAATCTCTTGAGAAAAATTCTAAGCCATCCTCTGATTTCATCTGTTTCATATTTGTCAACAAAAGCCTTTTCTGCAAGAAAAGCTATTTTTTCAGGAGAAAATCCATTTCGTATCATGTTGAAGAGGAAGAAATCATGAAGTTCATACGGTCCGACAATATCTTCTGTAATCTGGGAAATATCTCCGTCAGTTGGCGGCAGAAGTTCCGGTGAAACCGGAGTTGCCATTATATCTTCAAGTATCTTTCTTTTTTCAGGAAAACTGTTTTCGGCTGCATATTCTATCAAATACCTTACCAAAGTCTTTGGAACAGAACAATTTATACCATACATTGACATATGGTCACCATTGTATGTTGCCCAGCCCAGAGCCAGTTCACTTAAATCACCGGTTCCAACTACCAGAGCTTTTTCTTTTCCGGCTATGTCCATGAGTATTCTGGTTCTTTCCCGGGCTTGCACGTTTTCAAAGGTAAGGTCATGTATGCTTTCATCATGACCAATATTATTGAAGTGCTGGCGACATGATTCTGTAATATCAATTTCCATGAAACTTGTTTTCATCAAACTTTAAAGTCTGGTTGCATTATTGAAAGTCCTGCCTGTCGTTCCAAATCCCGGCATCGTAACTGCTATAATGTTTTTTTCTGGTAATCCCAGCTTTTCAACCGCCATTGAAGCTGCTATCAAGGCCAATGTTGAATCCAGGCCTCCTGAAATACCTATTATTACTTTATTGATTCCTGTATGCTTCATTCGTCTTGCAAGGCCTGTGGACTGTATATCCAATATTTCACTGCACCTTTTTCCCCTCAGTTCCGGTTGTTCAGGTACAAATGGCCTTGGATCTACATACCTTAAAATATTGTCCATTTGAATTTCAACCGGAAGATAGTTGACAGTCCTTAAGTCAATGTCATCAACAGCACAACCGAATACATTGTTCTTTCTTCTGTCATGAGCCAGCATCCCGGTGTCAATTTCGGTTATTACAGTAGTTCCGTCAAAATTAAATCTATCTCCTTTTGCAAGAATACGTCCGTTTTCTGCAATTATACAGTGACCCCCGAAAACAAGGTCTGTTGTTGACTCGCTGCAAGAAGCAGATGCATAAACATATCCGCAGATGCCCCGGGCAGACTGAGATGATACAAGATTTTCCCTGTATTCACTTTTCCCCACCAATTCATTGCTGGCAGAAAGATTGAATATAATGTGTGCTCCGCCCCTGCAATATCTGCCTGAAGGAGGTTCAAGAGCCCAAAGATCTTCACAAAGTTCCACGGCGAAGGTACTGTTTTTACCGTCAGTAGTAAACAAAAGGTCATCACCGAAAGGCACTGAACATCCTGCAAGGGTTATGTCACCACTTATACCTCTCCCTGAACTGAACCATCTTTTTTCATAATATTCGCCATAGTTCGGGATAAATGATTTAGGCACTACGCCAAGGATTTTCCCCGCTTGTATAACAATCGCTGAATTATATAATTTACTTTTCCAGGTAACAGGCATTCCAACCATTGCAACAATGTTGGTATATCTGGTCCCATGCAGAATTTCTTCAAGTGCTTTTTCGGTGGCATCAAGAAGTGCCTGCTGCATGAAAAGGTCACCACAGGTATATGCTGTTATACACAATTCAGGGAATACTGCAAACTGCACTTCCTTATCCAGCATCCTTATTTTTTCAATGATAGTCTTACTGTTCTCTCTGACCCCGGCCACTGAAACCGGAATAGATACAGCTGCCACTTTTACATATCCATAATTCATAGAAACACCACCCCAATCCAATAACGGATTATTTTAATATCCTTGACAAAACCCTCTCTATGTTACCATACGCTATTTTTCTAACATCGTCCTCATTGTAATTCATTGAAAGCAGTCTATCAATGATATCAGGCATTTCCCATGGACCTTCAATTGCAGATTTATCTCTATCAATTCCATCAAAATCCGAACCTAATGATACATGTTCAGCACCCACTATTCCGCAAATGTAGTCGATATGGGCAACAACATCTTCAATATCTGCCTCACAGTTATCACTCAAAAAACAGGAATACATATTAATTCCTGTGAATCCGTCAGTCTTTGCTATGACTTCAAGCATATCATTGTCAAGATTTCGCAGATGGTGACAAATATTTCTGGCGTTGGAGTGAGTGGCAACAAAAGGCTTATTGAAAGAATCCGCAATTTCTGCGATTTCATAAAACCCTTTGTCTGATATATGGGACACGTCCAGAAGTATTCCTTTTTCAAAGGCATCCGCCACAACTCTTCTGCCTTCTTTTGTTAATCCACCACTTTTTTCCCCGGTAATTCCTCCGGCATATTGATTATCAGGATTCCAGGTCAGTGACATGCATCTGACTCCTTTGTCATATAAAGTTTCAACAATTCTTTTGTTTTTTCCTGTAAAATACATACCTTCTATGGACAGCAGTCCCATCAAACCGGTCTCTTTTAGGTCCGAAAGACCTTTAACTGCTTTAATATGTCCTTCGTCAACAATTCTATTGTATAAATCAATCATTGCTTCAGTTTTTTGCCATCCATCCTCATAATCCAATGAAGGGTGTACGAAAACAGCATAAAACTGCAGATAGCTTTCAAATCCCCCATCCAGTAATTTACTCTTATCAATTTGAAGTGAATTAGATGTAAATTTTTCATTATTATCAAGCAGACCGCTAAGCGTGTCGCAATGTGCATCGGCAATTTTCATATTAATTCCTTTCCGATATCATTTCGTTGCAAAAGTCGTTTATATGACCCAATACTTCCTGCTTGTTTACTTCATTCAGACACTCATGCCTTTTACCTTCATACATATGAAGGATAACATTTTTTATACCGGAGTCTATAAGTCTGTTTCTTAATGATGCTACACCTTTCCCATAATTCCCGACAGGGTCTTCCCCACCTGAGAAAATATAAACAGGTAATTCTTCAGGGATATTTGCAATGCTGCTATCCTTGTATATCACCATCAGCCACTCAGATAGATCCTTATAAAGGGACGCTGAACAATAAAATCCACATAATGGGTCGTTTATATATTTATCAACTTCTGTTGCATCAGTAGAAAGCCAATCATTGTCTGTACGGATTGGTTTGATTTTTTTATTATAACTTCCGAAAGCCATATTATGAAGGAATTTTGATTTGTAATCATAACCTTTTCTTGAAATAATAAGAGAGGCAAAAAACTTCCCTGCATTCAGTAACAGTCCCGGTTGTCTGTCATTTGTACCCGATAAAATACAAGCAGACAAATCGTTTCCATATCTTTCCAGTATCCCAAGTGAAATGAATGATCCCATACTATGTCCAAACAAGATTACCGGAAGATTAAATGAATCCTTTAATTGCCTTATGAAATCACCAACCTCGTCAGCAGCATTATTCATTCCATTTTCCGGCCAGACTCCGGGACCTTCATCTTCGTTTATTGATTTGCCATGACCTGGAAGATCCATCGCTGCAAAGCCGAAACCTTCCCGTGCAAGAGACTCCCTCAAATGGGAATATCTGTTTGAATGTTCCATCATTCCATGTATTACCAATACAACCGCTTTTGCATTTTCAGGTATATTTACATAATAATACATGGCAAGCTTATTGGTAATTCCCTCTATTGGTTTATATTCCTTTTTCATGATTCCTCCTGTCAGAACTTATCCGCAGCATAAGGCGGATGATTTTCATATAAGATATATAATTCATGCAATGCCCTTGAACAACAGGTATAGAATAACTTTTTGTTTTCGTTTCCTTCAAACGGAGCTTTTTGGGTACTTATGACAATAACTGCATCAAACTCAAGACCCTTCGAAAGATAAGAAGGTGTTATAACCACTCCTCGTCTGAAACTGGCATCTGTTTTTCTTATTATCTGAATATCAGGATCATCCATTCCCATGAATAAATCCTCGGCTGCAGAGTATGTCTTGGTAATTATGGCAACTGATGAATTTTTGGTAGAAACCATCTTTAAAATACTGTTTATACCATTATCCAGGTTGTAAATTCCCCTCTCAACAGGTTCGGGACCATTTCTGTCAACATATTCACAATTCATCTGATTATCTATGAGTTTATTGCAAAACGAAGCAATTTGTTTAGTTGATCTATAGCTCTTTTCAAGTTTAACCCTGTAGTAATCACCTGCAACAGACTCCTTCAGGTCATTGCTGTCAGTCACATGATTTATCGCCTGATTCGCATCTCCCAGTAAAGTCATCTGTACTTTTTCATAAAGAGTGAAGAAAACGAGCATCTCCATATATGAGTAATCCTGCACTTCATCAATTATCAGGTGTTTAATTTCCCTGAAATCCTTTGTATAGCCCAACATTAATTTCATGTACATCATAGGGGCTATATCCTCATACCGGATATATCCTGAATCCATGCTGTTTTTGAAATCAAGGGACATTGTGCCTTTTTTATACCATTCAAGGAACCCAAGATAAAGATTTCTTATATCGGGTTCTGTAAGAGCATGTATCTGCTTTCTAAGGTCCTCAATTGTACTTTTGGCAGAATAAGCGGCTTTTTTACCCTCCTGCATATCTCTTTTTGCTGCTTCAACATAATTTTTTCTGATTTTTCTTGTTATGAAAACCAGTCTTTTCTGTAACAGTATGCTTAGTTTTTCAAGCCTTGTTGAAATTCTATGCATTTCATAATCATCATAAAATAGTTCGGAAAGTTCTTCCATTGAAGCAAGCACACTACCGTCAGCCTCTATTTCCGAAAGAATGAAACCCTCTTTACCTATTCTGTCAATATAATCCTTTATTGCATCGGCAAACTGCCTTGAACCTTTGATTTTTAGTGTTTCAATGTTAATTTTACTATCATTGGCAAGAAGCATTTCCATTTGAGAATAATTATCTTCATATCTGAAATCATAACCGAGATAAGACTTTGCAAGTCTCATGAAAGTGGACATCTTCATGTTTTCCTCACCAAGTTCAGGAAGCACATTTGAAATATAGTCATTGAAAATCTCATTTGGTGAATAAACAATAATATTACCGGCATTCAATTTGTCTCTGTATCTATAAAGAAGCCATGCCGCCCTGTGCAAAGCAATGGAAGTTTTTCCACTGCCGGCAGGTCCATCGACATAAACAACCCTGTGATTTTCATCTCTGATTGCCCTGTTCTGCTCCTTTTGAATGCTTGAAACAATGGTGTCCATTCTGTCATTCTTGCCTTCACTGAGAATACTCTGCAGTATCTCATCTTCAATTACAATGGACGAATTGAACACTGATTCAACTCTATCCAGCTAAATCTTATACTGCCTTTTAAGGACCATTTCACCATCAATATGTCCTGCAGGACTTTCAAAACCGGCAGGTCCTGTCTCGCATTCATAAAACATTCCGCTTATAGCTGCCCGCCAGTCATAAATCAGGATTGTAGAGTCTTCACCTTCAAGAGTAGAAGTGCCGATATAGATTTCATCTACCTCATCAGTTCCCTTTTCCTTGAAGTCAAATCTACCGAAATAGGCACTTTTGTGCAGCAGATACATTTTTTTCAATTGCGAAAGAATATTTTCATGCCTTTTCATGTCATATTGTACACTGTCAAGCAGAGAAAGATTTTCAACCACATCATCAAAATCATAATGATAGCTCTTCCCCTCTTTCCACATAGCTTTATTAGAGTCTCTGATCTGGGTTACACTGTTCTTCAATTTAGATTCAAGCAAATCAATGTTCTCAGAAACAATCATGAAGATATGACCAAGACGTTGCTTTTCAATATTCCATTGTTCTTTTGATAATGCCATGTCCCCTCCGGAAGATACTAAAAATCCGTGATGTCCATTTATGTAATTTTACACCTGCAGCACTTAAAAATCAATTTAAGTTATTGTTTTTGTATGTTTCCTTGTTGCAACATGAAAAAAATATCTGTAAAAATCATATTTCTTGATGATAAAAGCAACCCATGAAGGTTGCTTTTTCATTAATATAATTTTATTTTATACTCAGTTCAATCTGCAGAGTAACCCAGTTCAAAGGCCTTGACATTCATATCAAGGAACCTTGCAGGAACTGTTTTTTCAAGAGCTTCCAACCATAAACCCTTGTCATATCCGGCTGCCTTTGCCATAACACCAATCAATACGACATTCACTGCCTTTACTGTACCGGCTTTTTTGGCAAGTGACAGTGCATCAAGATATCTGCATCTTTGTATTGTTGATTTAATTTTTGATGTTAGGTCTACCGGATATTCTGCTGCACCTGTTATTACAGGCATAGGATTGATTTTCTGTGTATTCATGATCAGCAAACCGTCACTTTTCAGATAAGATATCCATCTTGCTGCTTCAAGTTCTTCAAATGCCAGAATTATATCTGCACCGGCCTTTTCCACTATCGGGGAAAAGACTTTTTCTCCATATTTTACATAAGTAACAACACTGCCGCCTCTTTGAGCCATTCCGTGGACCTCTGACATCTTTACATCATATCCCTGGCCAATTAAGGCATTGCCAATGATTCTGCTGGCAAGAAGAGTTCCCTGACCACCAACGCCTACTATCATAATTGATTTAGTACTCAATTTTACAATCCTCCTTAAGTGCCATAGCGCCGAATTTACATACCCTTGTACACAGTCCGCATCCTACGCAAATTGTTTCATCTATTGTAATCTTCCCGTCCCTGTCTGATATTGCAGGGCATCCTATTTTCATACACATCATACATCTTCTGCATTTATCATGATCTACTTCTGTACAGCCGTTATATTTTACTGTTTTCAAAAGCGCACAAGGTCTTTGGGAAATAATGAGGGAAGGTTCTTCTGCCTTTGTTTCTTCCCTTAAAACTTTTACTGTTTCATCTACATCAAATGGATCAACTATACGTACTCTTTCAAATCCTATGGCATAAGCAAGTTTCTCAATGTCAACCTGCTTTGTTTTTTCACCCTTGATAGTAAAACCATTGACAGGGTTATTCTGATGACCTGTCATACCGGTTATCGAGTTATCAAGAACGACTACTGTACTTATACCTTTGTTGTAAACTATATCGACAAGTCCTGTTATGCCTGAATGAGTAAAAGTCGAGTCTCCCATGACACCGATGACTTTCTTTGAAAATTCTTCTCCCCTTGCTTTATTGAATCCATGGGCTGCTGTAAAACCTGCACCCATGCATATGCAGGTATCAAGGGCATTCAAAGGAGGCAAAGCTCCCAGTGTATAACACCCTATATCACCGGTTACTATAAGTTTAAGTCTGTTAACTGCATGGTAAAAACCCCGGTGCGGGCATCCTGCACACATAACCGGAGGTCTTACAGGCAATATTTCATCATTGAGTGAAAATTCTCCTTTTTTAGCTCCAAGAAGTTTTTGCCCAAGAATATCAGCACTGTATTCACCGCAGAGAGGAAGTTTGTTTTTACCTGTTACCTGGAGTCCAAGTGCCTTGCAATGTTCTTCAATTATTGGATCAAGTTCCTCAATTATAATTATTTTGTGAACATGACCTGCAAAATCAAGGATCATTTTATCAGGCAAAGGATACGGCATTCCGATTTTCAAAAAAGAAGCATCAGGGAAAACCTCCTTTGCATATTGATATGCGATACCACTTGAAATAATTCCTATGGATTTATCTTTCAGCTCTATTTTATTTATTCCGCTTTCTTCTGCATATTTTTTGAGCTTTTGTATTCTTTCTTCAACAAAAACATGTCTCTTTCGTCCCATGGCAGGCATCATGACATTTTTTGACGGATTACAGGTATATTCCTTTAATTCCACTTCTTTGCGTTCTCTGAGCTCTACAAGACTCTGGGAGTGGCTTATTCTTGTTGAAAGCCGAACCAACACCGGAGTATCAAACTCCTCGCTTATATCAAATGCCCTGATCGTAAAATCCTTTGCTTCCTGTGAATCCGCAGGTTCCAGCATTACAGTCTTTGAAGCAATTGCATAATGTCTGCTGTCCTGCTCATTCTGGGAGCTGTGCATTCCTGGGTCGTCAGCCACTGCAATGACCAGGCCGCCGTTCGAACCAATATATGACATTGTAAAAAGTGGATCTGCGGCTACATTCAAACCTACATGTTTCATTGCAGAAAAAGCACGGGCCCCTGCAATTGATGCTCCTGATGCCACTTCCAGTGCGACTTTTTCATTTGGTGCCCATTCAGAGTAGATTTCATCAAATTTTGAAATAAATTCAGTGATTTCTGTGCTGGGTGTTCCCGGATAGGATGACACGACCGTTGCACCTGCCTCATAAACTCCTCTTGCCACCGCTTCATTTCCAAGCATAAGTTTTTTCATTTATATTCCCCTTAAAACTGTTTCTTGTCACGAAGGTCTATGACCCTCTTGGATTTGCCTGCCGTTCTTTCAATTGACCTTGGTTCAACCAGCTTGACTTTTGCATCCAGCTGGAGCACCGTCCTTAAATCATGTCTTATTTCATTTTCAAAGGCTTCGAGTTTTCTATAGCTGTCAAGTATACTTCCGTCAGCAACCTCTACCTGTATTTCGATGGTATCCATAAAACCATGGCTTTTCAGGACAATCTGATAATATGGAGCCGTATGGGCAAACTTCATAAGAACCGACTCGATCTGTGAAGGGAATACATTGACACCTTTAATAATAAGCATATCGTCAGTTCTTCCGAGAATTTTATTCATTCTGGCAGAAGTTCTCCCGCATTCACATTTTTCATCATAGAGTACAGTTATATCCTTTGTCCTGAACCTAAGCATGGGAATGCCCTCTTTAGTAAGAGTGGTTAAAACCATTTCGCCCTTGTTACCATAACCCACACCTTTTTGTGTTGCGGGATCAATTATTTCAGGGAAAAACATATCTTCATTGATATGTAAACCGGTTTTATAAGTGCATTCACCTGAAACTCCTGGTCCGACTATTTCTGTCATACCATAATTCTCAGTATCAGTGATTCCCCATCTTCTTTCAATTTCTGCAGTAAGCTCATCACTATGGCCTTCACCTCCGAACAAACCTGTTCTCAACGAAAGGCTTTTGGGATCAACTCCCATATCCTCACAAACCTCACTTAAATATAAAGCATAGGAAGGAGTTGATATCAATGCAGTCGTTCCGAAATCCTGCATATACATTATCTGTCGTTCACTGTTTCCGCTTGAAGCCGGCACAACCGTGGCTCCAAGTTTCAAAAGGCCGTAATGAAGGCCGAATCCACCCGTGAACATCCCATAGCCAAATGCCACCTGGGCTATGTCGTCCTTCGTTAATCCGGCGCAGGCTGCAAGTCTTGCAACTGCTTCAGACCAATTTTCCATATCATTCTTAGTATAGCCTACAACCACCGGTTTTCCCGTAGTACCGCTGGAAGCATGAAGTTCCACTATATCTGACATAGGAACTGCAAATAAATCATACGGGTAATTATCCCTTAAATCATCTTTGGTTGTAAAAGGTATTTTTTCTATATCAGAAAGCTCTCTGATATCTTCAGGGTCCAGCCCTATTGCGTCAAAACTCTTTTTATAAAACGGAACCCTGTCATATGCATATCTGACTATATTCCTGAGACGTTTTTCCTGCAGGGCACTCATTTCATCCCTGCCC
>CAYYXJ010000039.1:0-12045 GCA_964475455.1 uncultured Clostridiaceae bacterium
TTATTGATTTATCAAAAATTGAATCAAAGCAGCTTTTCTTCAATGAAACAGAAGGTGTAGGTGAAGGCTCCGGTATAGTACTTTCCGAGGATGGATATATTGTTACAAACAACCATGTTATAGAAGATGCACTGCAGGGAAGCAGCAATATAAAATATGATTCTGCAACAATCAAAGTGTTCGTATATGATCAGCTGGATACCCCTTATGAGGCAGAGGTGATAGGTCGTGATTCGGTTACTGACCTGGCGCTTCTTAAGATAAATGCACCGGGACTTATTCCCATAGAAATAGGAAATTCAGATGAAATCAAAGTAGGCGACCTGGCGGTTGCAATAGGAAATCCCGGCGGGATGATGTACATGGGTTCCGTGACTGCAGGTATTATAAGTGGTCTGAACAGGGAACTATACGATGAATCAGATTCACAATATGAGGATGAGAGCCTGAATCTGATTCAAACAGATGCAGCAATAAACCCCGGTAACAGCGGAGGAGCCCTGGTTGATTCTTCAGGGAAACTGATAGGGATAAATACAGTCAAGATAGTAAGTACCGGATATGAGGGCCTGGGTTTTGCAATCCCGGTGAATAAAGTCATTGAAACAGTTGAAGTCCTCAAGACTGACGGTCTTGTCAGCAGGGGAAGGCCGAATGTAGGAGTTTCAATTTCAAGTGACTATACAAAAGAGGTCGCCGATGAACAGGGCCTTCCAGAAGGAGCTTTGGTAGTTGAAGTGGGAGCATATTCACCGGCAGACAAAGCAGGTGTAAAAGTAAACGACATTATCATAGAATTCAATGGTGTCAGGGTTTTGAACTTTGATGAACTGGTTGAACAAAAAAACTTATACTCTCCTGGAGAGAAAGTCAGTATTACTGTATACAGACAAATAGATGAAAACGGGGATGAGTGGGAAAATATAGAACTACAATTAGTCCTCGGGGAAGCCAATTATTGAAAAAAGCTGAAAGAATCCAAAAAATAATGGAACTGCTGGAAGCAGAATACGGCAGGGCGGTTTGTACTCTTGATTATACAAACCCCCTGCATTTGCTTGTATCGACCCAACTCTCCGCCCAATGTACCGATGAAAGGGTCAACATGGTAACCCCAGGGTTATTCCGGCGTTTTCCAGAGGCGGTGGATTTCATGAAGGCAGACATATCGGAAATAGAGGAATTGATAAGGTCAACGGGATTCTTCAGAAACAAAGCAAGGAATATAAAAGCCTGTTGCGAAAAACTTATTACAGAGTTCAACGGTGAGGTTCCGGCGACCATGGATGAGCTGTTGAGCCTTCCCGGAGTGGGAAGAAAAACCGCCAATGTTGTTCTGGGTGAAATATTCCATGTTCCGGGAATCATAGTTGATACTCATGCCGGTAGACTATCAAGAAGAATCGGATTGACTTCAAATACCGATCCGGTCAAGGTGGAAAGCGACCTAATGAAGATAATACCCAGGGATAAATGGACGGTGTTTTCACACTGGCTGGTATCCCATGGAAGAGCAGTATGCCAATCCAGAAAACCTGCTTGTGACCGTTGTACCATAAAACCTTTCTGTGATTTCGGAAGAAATATTTAAGCACATTATTTATTATCAATTTGATAATCTTTATGATAAGATATGATTAAATATCTTATTTCTTATTAGTGAGGAGTCTGGGATGAAACTGAACTATAAACGCACTTTTCTTGTAGGCCTGGCATTTATGACAATAGGATCCTTCTGGCAGTTGTATGATGGTGTTGTTCCTCTGATACTCAAGAATACATTTGGAATCAGTGATACGGTTACCGGTGTTGTAATGGCAGCGGATAATGTGCTGGCCCTAATACTTCTTCCATTGTTCGGAACTTTATCAGACAAGACCAATTCAAGGATGGGTCGAAGGATGCCGTATATTCTGATAGGAACCATTCTGTCTGTTATAAGCATGATGCTTATTCCTGTTTCAAATAACATGGAGTCATTTGTATTATTGTTCGTAGCCCTTGGAATAACCCTTCTGGCTATGAGCTCCTATCGTTCGGCAAGTGTAGCCCTAATGCCTGATGTAACTCCAAAGCCACTGAGGTCAAAGGCAAATGCGGTGATAAATCTCATGGGAGCAGTGGGCGGAATATTTGCCCTTGCAGCTGTTGGAATTCTTGTGCCAAAAGGCGACAACCCGAATTATATTCCTGTTTTTGCGGTAATTGCCGGATTCATGATCATTGCAATATTCCTGCTTGTTTTTACGATCAAGGAAAGGAAGCTGGTCAAGGATATAGATGAACAGGTAAATGATGAAAAAACAAGGAAGTCTTCTGAAGCAATGCCACCGGAAGTTAGAAAAAGTTTCTATTTCATACTTGCATCGCTGTTTCTATGGTTCATGGGTTATAATGCTGTCACAACTGCCTTTTCAAGATATGCACAGGTATACTGGGGGCTTGAAGGCGGACTTTTCGCCTATACATTGATTGTGGCACAGGTAGCTGCAATAATAGCATTTATTCCTGTAGGTATAATTGCATCAAAGGTTGGAAGGAAGAAAACAATACTATTCGGACTGGTCCTGCTGGCAGTGGCGTTTATTTCAGCGGCATTCTTTAAAAGCTTTTCAACGCTGCTGTTCTTCTTCTTTGCGGTTGCGGGTGTTGGCTGGGCTTCGATAAATGTAAATTCATATCCAATGGTCGTTGAAATGAGCAGAAGTGCAGATGTAGGGAAGTATACGGGGATTTATTATACATTTTCGATGTCAGCCCAGATTGTGACGCCGATTTTGTCAGGAGCTTTGCTTGATTATGTTGGATACTGGACCTTGTTTCCATACGGAACATTGTTTGGTGTCCTTGCGTTTATAACAATGCTTTTCGTAAAACACGGAGACAACAAGCCTTCAGCGGTCAAAGGAATCGAGGCTTTTGAGTCAATGGATGATTAAGACCGAAAAAAGTACAAAAAAAAAGAACTCATTTAAACGGGTTCTTTTTTTTTGTTGCACTCAAGCTCTTTCAACTTTATTTGAACGAAGGCAGCTTGTACAAACCTTTGCTTTTCTTATGGTGCCGTTGTCATTGATTTTTATCTTCCTGATGTTGGGCTTCCAGCTGCGGTTTGTTCTCCTTATGGAGTGACTGACATTATGTCCGAATACCGTGGCCTTGCTGCATATTTCACACTTTGCCATTTCAAGCACCTCCTTTTTTGGTAATTATAGTTAAACCATGTGCCTTTTAACACGCCATGACATTTTAACAGATAAAAAAATATTAGGCAAGTATCAAATTGGAATGGTTTGAAAATTTGGAGAATAGGACCTGTGTAAAACACGGGAAACTCATACAAACCATGTTCTTCTATCTGCAGACGGAATACCTTGACACAGGTATATTAAGTAATTTAGTAAAACCTATATGGTAGGTTAAAATTCGGTATTGCTTTAATTTGAAGTATTATGTATAATTGTTTACCGAATACACACACGGTGGATTCATCGGGTTGTGCCTTTGTGGTGCCCTATGAAAATGATTGCCGTGGAGGAAAATAACAGGAGGAAATTATGGCAGTAGTATCAATGAAACAGCTTTTGGAAGCTGGCGTTCATTTCGGTCATCAGACAAGAAGATGGAATCCCAAGATGGGTGAGTACATCTTTACCGAAAGAAACGGAATCCACATCGTAGATTTACAAAAAACAGTAAAGAAGATTGAAGAAGCGTATGCCTTTATAAGGGATACCGTAATGAATGGCGGAGAAATTCTGTTTGTCGGCACAAAGAAGCAGGCACAGGATTCCGTGCAGGAAGAAGCTATCAGATGCGGCATGTATTACATGAAGGCAAGATGGCTCGGCGGAACACTTACCAATTACAAGACAATCAACAAGAGGATTGCAAGACTCAAGGAACTCCACACCATGGAAGAAGACGGAACATTTGAATTGCTGCCGAAAAAGGAAGTAATCAAGCTTCGCCTTGAAATGGATAAACTGGAAACCAACCTGGGCGGAATCAAGGATATGCACGGCGTTCCCGATGCATTGTTCATCGTTGATCCCAACAAGGAAAGAAATGCAATTCTTGAGGCAAGGAAATTAAATATACCCATCGTTGCAATAGTAGACACAAACTGTGACCCTGATGAAGTCGACTATGTCATTCCCGGAAATGATGACGCTATCAGAGCAGTCAAGCTTATTGCATCAGTTATTGCAAATGCAGTCATCGAAGCAAACCAGGGTGAACAGTACGACGTTGATGAAGCAACTGCAGTTGAATCAGTTGAAGAAGTAGTTGAAGAGACAGTTGAATCAGTTGAAGAAGTAGTTGAAGAGACTGTGGTTGAAGACACAACAGAGACTGAAGATAATCAGGAAAGTAAGTAAAAGTAATCAAGGAGGAAACGATTATGATAAAAGCAACAGACGTCAAGGCTCTGAGGGAACAGACCGGAGCAGGAATGATGGACTGTAAAAAGGCTCTTGTTGAATCAAAGGGTGATTTCAACAAGGCTGTGGAATATTTAAGGGAAAAAGGAATCTCAACGGCTGAAAAGAAATCAGGAAGAGTTGCAGCCGAAGGTATAGTAACATCATATATCCATGGTAACGGAAGAATCGGAGTTTTGTTGGAAGTAAACATCGAAACGGATTTTGCTGCCAAGAATGAAGACTTCCAGCAGTTTGCCAAGGATATTGCAATGCAGGTTGCAGCCATGAACCCAAAGTATGTCAGCCGTGATGAAGTTCCGGTTGAAATAGTTGAAAAAGAAAAAGCTATCCTTAAGGCACAAGCCCTAAATGAAGGAAAACCTGAAAAGGTAGTCGAAAAGATTATTGAAGGCAGAATTGATAAATTCTTCAAAGATATCTGTCTTGAAGAACAACCGTTTATAAAAGATACGGACAAAACAGTCCAGGGACTTACCACTGAGCTTATTTCAAGAATCGGTGAAAACATAAAGATCAGAAGATTCACACGTTATGAAATGGGTGAGGGCCTTGAAAAGAGAAACGAGAACTTCGCTGAAGAAGTCAAAAAAACAATGGGTTAAAATTCAAAGGGCACGTATGTGCCCTTTTTTTACCTTTTTTTGAAAGGCGGGATATTGTGGAAAAAGCAAAGTATAAAAGAATTCTATTGAAGCTAAGCGGGGAAGCCCTTGCAGGAAGAAAAGGTTTCGGCATTGACTCGGAAACAGTCAATGGTATCGTGAACAGTCTTCATGAGGTTTACAAGCTGGGTGTGCAAATTGCATTGGTAGTAGGTGCAGGTAACTTTTTCAGAGGCAGGGACGGCGAAGGAATGGACAGGTCAACAGCAGATCATATGGGTATGCTGGGAACAGTCATTAATGCCCTTGCACTTCAGGATGCCATTGAAAAGAAGGACATACCGACAAGGGTCATGACGGCAATTCCAATGGACAGGATATGTGAACCGTATATCAGGCGCAAGGCGGTTTCTCACCTTGAGAATAACGATATTGTAATATTCGCCTGCGGAACAGGAAATCCATTTTTTTCAACTGATACAGCAGCCGCATTGAGAGCTGCGGAGATTGATGCAGACATTATCCTTTTTGCAAAGAATATAGACGGGATTTATTCGGATGATCCAAACAAGAATCCTGATGCAGTCAAGTATGATACAATCTCATACCATGAAGTGCTTAAGAAAAAATTGGCGGCCATCGATCTGACAGCTACCTCGCTTTGTCTGGACAATGAAATGCCTTCATTGTTATTTGCACTGGAAAAACCCCAGAATATCGTGGATGCAGTCCTTGGCAAAAGTACAGGAACTTATATTGAGAAATAGGGTTTGCATATTTATTTTAACCTATGAGATAATATAAAAAAAGTTATGGAGGTATTTTTATGCAATATGAGGACGAATATACCGAATTCAGTTTAGAGATGGATGAAGTTATTGAACATTTCAAAGAACATTTGGCTACAATCAGGGCAGGCAGGGCAAATCCTGCGATTTTAAATGGAATCATGGTGAATTATTATGGTGTTCCGACACCTATAAGTCAACTTGGAAATATATCTGTGCCTGATGCCAGGATGATTGTAATACAGCCTTGGGATGCAGGGGTTGTCAAGGAAGTTGAAAAAGCAATACAAGCCTCAAATATCGGAATTAATCCGAACAGTGACGGCAAGGTCATAAGGCTGACATTCCCTATGCCTTCAGAAGAAAGAAGAATTGAAATCGTAAAGGTAATCAAAACCCACGGGGAAGAGGCCAAGGTTAAAATACGTAATGTCAGAAGACATGCAATCGATGAGTTCAAAAAACAGCAAAAAGCAAGCGAGATAACAGAGGATGACTACAAAACCGTTGAAAAGGACATCCAGGAACTGACGGACATGCATATCAAGAACATAGATGAATTGGTAAAGGACAAGGAAGCAGAAGTTACTGAAGTCTAAAAAACAACAAAAAGAACAAAAGGCCATGGCAGTTTGTTCTTTTTTTGCCCATTTTTTGAGGCATTTGGGTATTACCGACTACAGAAACGGAATGGTGAAAGATTATTGGCCGCATGGGTCAGGAATAATATTGAACGGTACTCATGTTTATTGCTTCAAGTGAATAAAAGATGTGCTGTGGGGGTGATTATTATCGGCCTATTTGGTATTATGTAATAAGAAAGCCGGGGTTTGATTTCAATGAAGAGAAAACCAATAAAAATACCGGATTTACCGGTTCATATAGCTTTGTTTATGGATGGCAACGGGCGTTGGGCAAAACGCAGGGGTCTTCCAAGAACTGCAGGACACAGAGCTGGTGCGTCTGCCATCAAAAGACTGGTGGAGGATTGTGATGCCATTGGCCTAAGGTTTCTGACAGCTTATGCATTTTCAACCGAAAACTGGAAAAGACCGGAAGGTGAAATAAAAAACCTGATGAACCTGATAAGGGAATTCCTTGATAGTACGGATGATGCATCCGTGGATTCCAATGTTCGGATAAAGTTCATCGGTTTCAGGGACAGGCTTTCACCGGACATAGTAGAAAAAATTGAAAAAACCGAAGCGCGGACCAAGGATAAGACAGGACTGACATTTGTGGTTGCATTGGATTATGGTGCAAGGGCTGAAATAACCAATGCAGCAAGAAGACTTGCACAAGATTGTGTTAAAGGGAACCTTCTTCCGGAAGATATTACCGAAGATGAACTCAGCAAACGCTTGTTTACTGCAGAAATTCCTGATCCTGATTTAATTATCAGGTCAAGCGGGGAAAAAAGAATGTCCAACTATCTTCTATGGCAATGTTCATATGCTGAACTATGGTTTTCCGATGTTCTTTGGCCGGATTTCAAATTGAAGCACCTGCTCCATGCAGTCAGGGATTATAATGGAAGAGTCAGAAGATTCGGAGGTGTCAGAAATTGAAAACCAGAATTATTGCAGGCGTATCGCTTTTGCTAATGGTGGCTTCGGTATTTTTTCTGGCAACCGAATGGTTCTATCTGGTTTTCCTTATTCTGGCTTTGATATGCTGCAATGAATTCATGCATATGCTTGAACAGGGTGGAATAAAGGCATTTAAGTCACCTTCATATGCCTTTACAATTGCTTATACAGCAGTACTTTTCAACATGTACCATGAGTTTTTGATCAGACAGGATATTTTCAGAGGACGCGGATATCTGGTTGTTTCCATTGTCTTCATAATGTTTCTTTTGACAATGGCCATGTTCAACAGGGAGCATGATCTAAAAAGCATCATTTATACCGCGTTTGGGACTGTTTATGCTGTTGTGCCGCTTAGTTTTGCGGTTTTGATAATGGAGCAGCCACAGGGCAAATGGCTACTGGGAATGGTGTTGGTGGGTGCAATTTCAACCGATACAATAGCCTATTTCACAGGAGTGTTCTGGGGAAAAAGAAAGATTGTTCCCAAAATAAGTCCCAAGAAAACCATTGCCGGAAGCATCGGGGGAATCGCAGGTTGCATTTTATTTATGACGGGATATGCATTCCTTATGAATTCTGTAACAGGAACATTCCCGGGTGTTATTAAGATGGCTGTTATAGTGGTTATAACAGGAATTGTTTCCCAGTTGGGAGACTGGGCAGCTTCATTCCTGAAGAGGGAATTTTCAATCAAGGATTTCGGCAGACTTATTCCGGGTCACGGTGGTTTGCTGGACAGAGTGGACAGTCTGATTTTTCTGCTGCCGGTTTTGTATATAATTTTTGTTATCTGATATGGAGGTATCATGACCAGAGTTTGCATTTTGGGTGCAACAGGTTCAATAGGAAGGCAGGCGCTTCAAGTCTGCCGGGAAATGGGTTTTTCAATTGAAGGTGTTACTGCCAACACTGATTATGAAGGTCTTGCTGCAATATGCAGGGAGTATAAACCCCGTTTGGCTGCTTTGGTTGATGAAGGTAATCTGGATAAGATCAAGGACCTTGCCGGTGATACAAAGGTTCTCGGGGGCAAGGATGGAATACTTGAATGTATAAGAGAGAGTAATTCCGATATTGTTGTAAACGGTATTGTAGGCAGTGCAGGCATTGTCCCCACCCTTGAAGCAATCAGAACATCCAAAAGGGTGGCTCTTGCAAACAAGGAAACCCTTGTAGCTGCTGGTAATCTGATAATGAAAGCCGCTGCAGACAACGGAGTGGAACTGATACCCGTGGACAGCGAACATTCAGCCATTTTCCAATGTCTTGACGGAAATCGCAACAATGATATTGACACCATTTACCTGACTGCATCAGGCGGTCCATTCAGAGGATTTGAAAAAGAGCGGCTTAAGTCAGTTACAAAGGAAATGGCTCTTTCACACCCTAACTGGGTCATGGGCAGTAAAATAACAATTGACAGTGCCACATTAATGAACAAAGGGCTGGAAGTAATAGAGGCCAGATGGTTGTTTGACGTAGAGTACAGCAAAATCAAGGTAGTTGTACATCCCGGAAGCATAGTCCATTCCATGGTTGGCTTTTCTGACGGAAGCATCATTGCACAGCTCGGAGCACCTGACATGAGGGTTCCGATACAATATTCCCTGACATATCCAAAAAGAATATGCAATAACTTCGATAAATTGGATATATATAGAATAGGAGAATTGAGTTTCATGGAACCGGATACAAAAACCTTCCGATGCCTGGAACTTGCATATGAAGCGGGTAGAATCGGCAAGACAATGCCTTGCGTAATGAATGCTGCAAATGAGGAGGCAGTCCGGTCATTCCTGAGAGGTGAGATATCGTTTCTGGATATTCCGGATATCATTGAAAAAACCATGGGTTTGCATAACCCTGTTGATGCAGAATCAATTGATGTGGTTCTGGAGCAGGATAATATTGCCAGACTCAATACACAGAAGATAATCAAGGAGGTTTAATTTGAATATAGTAGTTGCCATACTGGCACTGAGCATAATAATAATGATACACGAAATAGGGCACTTTATAGCTGCCAGGGCAGTTGGAATCAAGGTTCTTGAATTCTCAATTTTCATGGGCCCCAAGCTTTTCAGCTTTGAAAGAAAAGGTACTGTATACAGTATAAGGGCTATTCCAATCGGTGGATTTGTTGCCATGGAGGGTGAGGAGGAGGATGTAGACAGTGCCACCTCATATTCAAGGATGCCTGCTTGGAAAAAAATCATTGCTGTTGCTGCAGGCCCGGTGGCAAATTTTATATTTGCACTGTTGGTGCTGTTCATTCTGTTTCTATCATCAGGATATGCACTTGATACGGATACAGTCATTCAAGAAGGCACCATAGCATATGAAGCGGGACTTCGCTCCGGTGATGAACTGGTGTCAATCGATGGAAGAAAGGTTTATGATCCACTGGATATGACTGTGCTCCTTTACACCGTTGACGGCAGGGAAATAGTAATAGAATATAAAAGAGATGGTGAAAAGTACTCAACAGTCGCTGTGCCTGAACAGGTCGGCGGTGACAGGTACATGATTAATTTTATTCCTGAAGGCGAAACTACGGTAATTGGTCAGATTGATGAAGATTCCAATGGTTATATTGCCGGCCTGAGGCCGGGGGATAAAATTGTCAGCATCGATGGTAATCCTGTATATAACAGGGATGAAATTGACGCAGCAATGAGCCAAAGCAATGGTGAAACTGTAATAGTTGGCATTGAGAAGGATGGAGAATATTCTTTATTTACATTTGAACCTGTTTTTCAGAGCATTCCGGAATACTATGACCTTGGAATTTATTACAGTGGTTCAAAAACCAATGTCTGGACAGCTTTGAAGCATAGTGTACAATTTTCAATATCAACTCTTCGAGCAGTCATCCTGTCAATAGTCTGGCTTGTTACCGGAGCTTTTAAATTCAAGGAAATGATGGGTCCTGTGGGAATAGTAACTACGATTGGTGCTACCATACAGCAGGATACATTCAAGCTGTTTATAATAAATCTTGCAAACATGATGGCGTTCATAAGCCTGAATCTGGGTCTTATGAATCTGATTCCATTCCCGGCACTTGATGGCAGTAAAATAGTAATCCACACCATTGAAGGAATCAGGAAAAAGCCATTCCCAATGGAGAAAACAGCATGGATAACCGTAGCCGGGTTTGTTCTGCTGATGGCATTGCTTTTATTTGCAACATTTAATGATATCATCAGACTGTTGGGGCGGGGATAATGAAAAAGCTTAAAAAAGAAATTGTAATAGGCAACAGGGTCATAGGCGGAAGGCATGATGTCATGATACAGTCAATGACCAATACAGATACATGTGATGTTGAAGCAACAGTTGCACAGATCCGTATGCTGACGGCAGCTGGATGTGAAATGATAAGGGTAACCGTACCTGACAAAGAAGCAGCCGTTGCCCTGGGACAAATCAAAAAGCAGATAAATATTCCAATCGCTGCAGACATACACTTTGATTACAGGCTTGCAATTGCAAGCATGGAAAACGGTGCAGATAAAATCAGAATAAACCCAGGTAACATAGGCAACCGGGAAAAAGTAGCAGAAGTGGTCAAGGTGGCCAGGGAGAAGGACATTCCGATCAGGGTCGGGGTTAATTCAGGTTCACTGTCAAAGGAGCTTTACAATAAATACGGCGGAGCAACAACAGAAGCCATGTTGGATGACCTTGAACGTCAGATATCCATGATAGAGGATATGGACTACAGGAATATTGTAATAGCTGCAAAATCTTCTGATATTCGCAACATGGTGGCCGTCAACAGGGTCATGGATGAAAGATTTGATTACCCTGTACATCTCGGGTTAACAGAAGCCGGAACGATTTTTTCAGGAACAATAAAATCATCTGCAGCCCTTGGCATATTGCTTGAAGAAGGCATCGGGGACACCATAAGATATTCATTGACTGCCGATCCTGTCAATGAAATTGAAGCAGCAAAAGTTCTTCTCAGATCCATGGGACTGTATAAAAAAGGTGTCAATATAATATCATGCCCGACCTGCGGAAGGACTAAGGTTGACATCATTTCAATCGCCAATGAGCTTGAAAGGAGAACCAGGGACCTGGAAATTTCACTTGATGTTGCTGTCATGGGGTGCGGTGTAAACGGACCAAACGAAGCCCGCCATGCTGACATTGGGATTGCAGGTGGTTCCAACGGGGCACTGTTGTTTAAAAAAGGGGAAATAATTAAAAAAGTTACAGCTGATGAAGCACTGGATGAACTGATGGTGCTGATAAACGAATACAATCGGGGGGACTGATGAACAAGACACCTGAGATCCTGCAGAAGGTCAAAGTCAAGAGTGCAAAAATTAATAGATTGGAAAAAAAAGTCACCGTTGAGGTCCTTGCCGGGTCCTATGTTTGCCTTGAAGAAGAAAAAGAACTTGTCAGTTATTTCAGGGAATACTTTGAAACTGAAAACCTTGATGTAGTCTGTTGTATAAAAAATGCTGTGTTAGGTGAAAAGGAAAAGTATGACATAATCTGCAGGATGGTTGACCATTGTCCCACACTGACACCTTACAAGGACAGGATATCCATGGAGAAAACTGACAAGTCGATCATCGTATCATTTCCCGATGTATGC
>CAYYXJ010000039.1:12055-19440 GCA_964475455.1 uncultured Clostridiaceae bacterium
GAAAAGTTGATCAAGGCTGCAGGCAGTGTGCGCCACATGGCTGAGTTTTTATCAAAGGGTCTTGGACTTGATACTGAAATTGTGTGCAAACCACTGGCTGGAGGCAATGGAAGGGAAGAATTCCAGCGCCTTAGGAATGAAATCATCACCAGGAATTCAGAAGAAAGTGTCAGGTTAATCAACGATATAGGCAAACCTTCTCCAAAACCTGAAAGAGTCAATAAATATAACAGAAGCAGGTCTTATGTAGAAGTTGAGATAAAAGAGATATCCAATGAATTCAAGTTTGTTGCATTTGATTGTGAAATCATTGATGTTGAGTCAAATGTCACCAAACGCGGAAAGACCCTCTTTAAATTTGACGTTACGGATTTTACATCATCAATTACTTGTAAAAAATTCTGCGAGCAAAGTGAAGTCAGGGAAATAAGCAAAATACTGCAGCCGGGTGCAAGTGTCAGGGTAGAGGGCAGCTATGGCTATGATACATTTGATTCCCAGAATATTGTTATGGCAAAAAGGATAACTGAATGTGATCCAATTCAATTGTCAAGGATAGATTCAGCTGAGAAAAAAAGGGTTGAGTTGCATCTTCACACAAAAATGAGTTCCAAGGACGGCTTCATCGAACCTGCCAAGCTTTTTCGAACATTGAAGGAATGGGGCCATACGGCAGTTGCAATCACTGATCATGGTGTAGTCCAGGCTTTTCCTGAAGCCTTTGAAAAAGCTGAAAAGTACGGTGTCAAGCCTATCTTTGGTGTAGAAGGGTATCTGATTGATGATGGCCGTGCATTCATGGAAAATCCGGATGACAATGAAATCACACCTGATATGTTTATTTTTCCGACCGGACAAGGACTTGAAGCACTGATGCCGGATGGCAGAACCATTTCTGTAAAAAAAGATGATTTGCAGAAATTATATGATGAATACAAAGGCGGGACAATAATAGTTTCGGGTTGCAGGGAGAATCAATTCATTGATTATCCCGTGCTTGATTATAATGAGCTTTACAATAAACTGATATCATCAGGCATTGATATGGAGGGAGCCTTTGCTCCCGGAGATATAAACGGAGCACAAAAATTAAAGGATGCCTGGGACAAACTTTCGGAATGTCAGTTTATGAAGGATATCCATTCAACCAATGAACTGTGTGTTTTTACAGCCGGTAAAATCATTAAGAATAAGTTCAGACAATACCATGTCATCATCCTCGCAAAAAACAAGGCAGGTTTAAAGAGCCTTTATGAACTGATCTCGTATTCACATATTAATTTCTTCTATAAAAAACCCAGGATTCCCAAAAGCATACTGGACGCAAAAAGAAAAAACCTTGTCATTGGCAGTGCCTGTGAAGCCGGGGAACTTTATTCTGCGGCTGTTGAAGGCAGCGATGATGAAACTCTAAGGAAAATTGCAGGTTTCTACGATTATCTTGAGATACAGCCTGTAGATAATAATTCGTTCATGGTCAGGGAAGGCATGGTAGGCAGGATTGAAGATATCAGGGACTTGAATATAAAAATTGATATGCTGGGCAAAGAACTTGGAATCCCGGTTGCAGCTACATGTGATGCTCATTTTTTCTCAGAAGAAGATGCTGTTTACCGAAAGATAATAATGCATGGAATGAAATACAAGGATGTTGAATTCCAGGCACCGTTATTCATGCGGACCACTGATGAAATGCTCAGTGAATTCAAATATCTCGGAGAAGAACGGGCTTATAAGGCGGTTGTTGATGTTCCTGCTGCCATAGCAGACTCAATAGAAAGCCTCATTCCAATACCCAAGGGAACATATGCGCCTTCAATAGAAGGTGCTGATGTTGAACTAAAGGAGATATGCAATAAGAAAGTCCGTGAGTTATATGGAGAAATGCTTCCCGGGCTAATAGAAAAAAGAATGAACAAGGAGCTTGATTCAATAATTAACAATGGCTACGCAGTCATGTATATAATTGCACAGAAATTATCCCTTAAATCACAGGAGAATGGTTATCTGGTTGGTTCAAGGGGTTCTGTCGGGTCATCATTTGCTGCTTTTTTATCAGGAATTACAGAAGTAAATCCATTGCAGGCCCATTATATCTGCAGAAATTGTCATAATATTGAATTTGCTGATTCCTCGGAATTCGACTGTGGTCTTGACATGCCGGATAAGAAATGTCCTGTTTGCAACAGTGATTATGCAAAGGATGGATTTGATATACCGTTTGAGACCTTCCTTGGTTTTGACGGGAGCAAGATGCCGGACATAGACCAGAATTTTTCCGGGGAGTATCAATCAAAGGCTCATAAGCATGTGGAGGAGCTGTTCGGGAGCAGTAATGTATTCAAAGCAGGAACCATATCAACCATTGCTGATAAAACAGCCTTTGGATTTGTAAAAGGATATCTTGAAGAAAATAATATACCGCATAACAAGGCGGAGATAAAAAGATTGGTCAAGGGTTGTGCAGGAGTAAAAAGAACCACAGGACAGCATCCGGGCGGAATGGTGGTACTTCCACAGGGATATTCGATAAACGATTTTACACCGGTTCAGAGACCCGCAAATGATACGTCTTCTGATACAATTACCACTCATTTTGACTTCAATTCAATGCATGACACATTACTGAAGCTTGATATTCTGGGCCATGATGACCCTACAATCATCAGGATGCTTGAGGACCTGACAGGAACCAAGGCAAAGGAAATTGATATCAGGGATCCAAAAATCATGTCTTTGTTCAAGAGCTCTGAAGCCCTGGGATTTGTAAGGGAAATTGATTGCAAACTGGGAGTTCTGGGTATCCCTGAATTCGGAACAAAGTTTGTGCGCGGAATGCTCAAGACTGCTGTACCTGATACTATTTCTGAGTTGATAAAGATATCCGGATTGTCACACGGAGAAAATGTATGGAGCAATAATGCAGAGGAATTAATTAAAAACGGTACTGCTACACTGCAGGAAGTAATCAGTATAAGGGATAATATCATGCTGTACCTTATTCATCATGGTGTGGATTCACTTACTGCTTTTACCATTACTGAGAAAGTAAGGAAAAAATTCAGCAACATATCACCGGAACATGAAAAAATCATGCGCGAGCATAATGTTCCTCAATGGTACATTGAGTCCTGTAAGAAAATTGAATACATGTTTCCAAAGGCCCATGCTGCTGCTTATGTAATAATGGCACTGAGGATTGCCTGGTATAAAATATATTACCCCAAGGAATACTACACCGCATACTTTTCCATCAGAGCCGATGAATTTGAGGTCTCATTGATGACAGGTACTATGGATGAAATCAGAGGCAGGATGGCCCAACTCAGGAGTGGTGAAGAAAAGATGAGTGCCAGAGAGCAGAATATATTTACAATACTTGAAATTGTAGAGGAAATGATGGCAAGGGGAATTGAATTTCTTCCTGTGGACATTAGAATTTCACAGGCTGACAGGTTCTTGTGTGAAGAAAAGGGCATAAGGCTGCCGTTGGCAGCTGTAAGTGGAATCGGCGGTAAAGCTGCCAGGACTGTTGTCAAAGCCAGGAAGAAAAAAGATTTTATGTCAGTTAGTGATCTTTGTGAACGGGGCAAACTTACCAAGACAGCAATAGAGAAACTAAGGGAGATGGGAGCTTTGGAAGGAATGCCCGAAAGCAGTCAAAGAAGTTTCTTTTAAAAAAAACGGGTAAAGTACCATATGTTGTATGCAAAGATTGCATAAACCACTATAATTTGTTGTAAATGCCCGTTGAATATGTTAAATTAAATTTAACGTCATAAGACGTGCAAAGTGTGTAAAAATGTAATATGATTCCATTGTAATGGATGAAATGGCAGGGGAATACTTAATATGAAAGTCAGATTAGAGAATCTCACAAAGGAATTTGAAGAAGTAACAGCCGTAAATGATGCTACCCTGGAATTTCTCGAGGGTAAGCTCACCGGACTGCTGGGCCCTTCAGGCTGCGGCAAATCAACAACACTTTATTTAATAGCAGGACTGTTCAAGGCGACTTCAGGAAAAATATTCTTTGACGATGATGACGTTACAAGGAAAGAACCTGAGAAAAGGGGAATAGGACTTGTTTTCCAGAATTATGCATTATATCCCCATATGACGGCTGAACAGAATATAATGTTTCCGCTTTTGAACCTTAAGGTACCTAAAAAAGAAGCCAGGCAACGTGCACTTGAAATGGCAAAGCTTGTTCATATTGCCGAGTTGATAAACAGAAAACCCGGTCAGATGTCAGGTGGGCAGCAACAGAGGGTTGCAATAGCAAGGGCACTTGTCAAGGAACCAAGGATACTGCTTCTGGATGAACCGCTTTCAAACCTTGATGCAAGGCTGCGCCTTGAGATGAGGGAAGAGATAAAAAGAATACAAAGGGAAACCGGGGTCACAACGATTTTTGTTACACATGACCAGGAAGAAGCAATGTCAATTTCCGACCAGATAGTTATTATGAATGACGGCTTTTTACAACAGGTCGCATCACCGCAGGAAATGTACAGGAATCCGGTCAATGAGTTTGTAGCGAAATTCCTTGGAAACCCGCCAATAAATATAATCGAAACTGAAATCAAGGATGGTAAGGTAAATGCCGGGGGATTCTTTATGAACACCGGTAAACTGGCTGATCAACCGGTTCATGTTGGTATAAGACCCGAGTCATTCAGACTTGATGCAAACAGCCCGGTTAAGGCGGTTGTACAGACCATGGAATACACCGGACGTGAAACCTTGCTTTTCATATATCTTGAAGAACAGCTTTGCAAGGTAATCATCAATGCGGATATCATGTTTAAAAAAGGAGAGTCCGTCGGTCTTTCCATAAAGGAAAACGCCATGATGCTCTTTAATACGGAGGGGAACAGGCTTTATGTTTGAGCCCAAGTGGAAAACAACTCTCAAGGCTTTGCTTTATTTATCACCTGCATTGATAGTGATAGCAGTTTTTGTCATATACCCGATGTTCAGGTCAGTGTGGATAAGTTTTTTCAAGGACTATAACATATTCAAGCACACCGGCAGCGGATTCGGCCTTGACAACTATAAATGGGTACTCAATGACGGCAGATTCATACTTGCCTTGAAAAATACAACGATTTACACGATTGTCACCGTTCCGGTATCAATGTCCCTTGCCTTGCTGACGGCTGTTTTGCTTAACAGTAAGATGCAGGGGATGAAATTTTTTGAGACACTGTATTTTCTTCCCTATATCACCAATCTGATAGCAATAGGACTGGCATTCAAATTTATATTCAACAGTACCTACGGAATCCTGAACAGGGTTCTGGGGCTTTTTGGAATAGATCCCATAATGTGGCTCAATAATCCAAAGTACTCGTTGCCTGCACTGATTATCTTCGGGGTTTGGTCAGGTCTCGCATTCAAGATTGTCGTATTTCTTGCGGGAATCCAGGGAATCAATCATCAGTACTACCAGGCTGCCAAGATTGACAACACATCCCGTTGGAGAACATTTACAAAAATTACCCTGCCAATGCTCTCGCCGATGATATTCTACATAGGAATAATCTCATTCATAGGAGCTTTGAAAACCTATGTTGAGGTTGTTGGCTTGTATGGGAACAACCCGGGACCCGCAGACACTGCAATGACAATAGTTTATTATGTATACGACCTGTTTTACGGTGCCAATGAACCACCGCGGGCAGCCGCAGCATCTGTTATTTTGTTCCTGATAATTCTGGTGTTTACATTCATCCAGCTCAGAGTAAGTAAAAAAAGGGTCCAGTATTAGGGGGAAGCATGAAAATTTTCTATAAAATCTTAACATACGTATTGCTGACAGCAGGTGCAGTCATAATGTTGTTCCCGTTCTTCTGGATGATAACAGGCAGCCTGAAAACATATACACAGATTACTGCAACACCGGTGGTCTGGTGGCCTGCACCGGCCCAATGGAGCAACTATACAACGGCTTTGGAATATGCTCCGTTTGATACATATTTTGTTAATACCGTAATAGTATCAGTCGGAACCACGGTTTCTGTATTGATAACCTCAATTTTTGCCGCTTTTGCATTTTCCAGGCTGAAATTCAAGGGCAGAGATACAATATTTTCGATATTGCTGTCAACGCTTATGATCCCAAGTCAGATTTTGATAATAACCAACTATGTAACAGTTGCCGTCAGGATGCATTTGATGGATACCCTGCTGGCACTGATAATACCTTTCATGGCCAGCATATTCTACATATATCTTCTAAGGGAATTCTTTAACCAGATACCGGAGCAGTTGTACCTTGCTGCAAAAGTAGACGGTACTTCCGACTGGAGATATCTGTGGAAGATAATGGTTCCCAATGCCAAGAATGCATTGATAACCATCGGGCTTTTTAATTTCATTGCATCGTGGAATGCATATATCTGGCCTTTGCTTCTTACTAACTCAGAGAGTAAGAGGGTGCTTTCAATCGGTCTTAAATATTTCAGCGGGGAAGCAGGAACAGATTATGAACTTCTCATGGCTGCAGGCACAATAGTGATAGCACCGCTTTTGATAATATATCTTTTCTTCAGAAGATATATAGTTGAAGGTGTTGCAAGGTCGGGAATAAAGGGTTGAAACAGGAGAATCCTGTTCAAATATAAAGGATAAGAAGGAGAATTATAATGAAAATGAGAAAAATCTTAGCATTGTTGCTTGCAGTACTTATGATTGCATCATTTGCAGCCTGTAAGACTGAAAGCACTGAGGATCCGGAAACCTCAAAACCTGCAGAATCAATGGAACCTGTAGTAGAATGGCCGACAATTCCGGATGGAACAGTTCTTCAATTCTGGCATGCCATGAGCGGAGCAAACGGTGCAGCCCTTGATTTGGTTGTAGCAAAGTTCAATGAAGAAAATGAATTCGGGATAACTGTAGAAGCTACATACCAGGGCGGATATGGCGATCTTCACACTAAGCTTGTTTCTGCATTGCAGGGAGGGGATATCCCTCATATCGCACAGGCTTATGCAAACAACATAATGGTGTATCTTGATTCAGACGCAATTGTACAGCTTGACAAATACATCTTTGATTCACAGGTGGGAGTTGAGGACTGGGAAGACATAATACAAGGTTACAGGGAAGAAAACAGCAACTATCCTGACGGTAAGTTCTATTCACTTCCATTCAACAAATCCACGGAAGTTCTGTATTACAACGAAACCTTCTTCAATGAAAACAACCTGACCGTTCCCACCACATGGGAAGAACTCAGGGATGTTTCAATGGAAGCCTCTGAAATTCTCGGAAAACCTGCATTTGGATATGACTCACTTTCCAACCTGTTCATTACATGGACCCAGCAGGCAGGCGGAGAATATACAAATAACAATGGAGATGTACTCTTCAACAGT
>CAYYXJ010000040.1:0-19231 GCA_964475455.1 uncultured Clostridiaceae bacterium
CGGAATATAACCTGGATGAAGAAATGCGTGGTTTTCTCCGCTATATCAACGCGCCCGCCATCGATATCCTCAATGACTGGCCTGTCGAAAAAGTCTTGTCCCATCTGGAGAACAGAAAAAGACGCCGTCTGGAATTTCTCCAGGCGGGATATACTCCGGAGAGTAAGCCAAATAGCAATGTGATAAATATTGCATAACCGAAGATTCGGAAATTCATGGTGAATTGAGCATAAGGGATAATATCAGTAGCATTAAAAATTGCCAACACGATCATAGTAAGTAACAATCCAATGAATCCACCAATTAATGTGAGAATTATGTTTTCTACAATGAATTGTCCAACCAGTGTGATCGCAGATGCTCCAAATGACTTGCGGATGCCGATTTCGGAGTATCTTTCGATGATGCGGTTGATGTTGATATTTACCAGGTTCATTACAGGCAGCATCATGAGCAAATACAGAATTATCAAAAGATGGTGGATGAAATAAATTCAAATCCCACCTTTGATCAAAAACAGAAAAAAAAGAAAATTGACCATCTTAAACAATATCCGGGCTGGCTTGTAAATCATTCATTTTGGTGGAGTCAGGATGGGGTGGTAATAAAAGATATCAAAATCCTTGGAAAAGCAGACCTTGCCATCGGCCGTCTTGAACCATTTGATAAGAGCAGGTTTCCGGCATATCCTGTATTCAAGAGACCGGATAAAATGAGTTTTGCCAAAAGTCTTTGTAAACTGGGGTATCCTTTTCATCAGGTCAGGGCTTCATATGACATTGAAAACAACCGGTTTGTAATTGAGCCTGCAACTTTTCCCATACCACTTTTCCCTATTGAGGGTATTTATACCAGGAAACTGACTATGGGAAAATCCGATGATGATAAATATAATCTGCTGTTGTTGGAAACATCAACACCAGGACTCAGGGGTCAGAGCGGAGGTCCTATTTTTGACAGCGAAGGAAATATTTGGGCAATGCAGAGCAGAACAAGTCATCATCCACTTGGTTTCAGTCCAAAGGTCATGAGGAATGGCCGGGAAGTAGAAGAAAATCAATTTTTGAACACAGGGTTGGGTGTACATGGGGAGTTGATAATTGAATTCCTCGGGAACAATGGTATAAAATTCAGTCTGGAAGAGTAATCGGAAAATGAGGTACATAAATGCTTAATAAATGGCTTAATTGCGAAATGCCTGCAGTGGCGGACATACTTGAGGAAATGAATACAGATTATTATTTCAAGGAAAAGACCATTGGATTTGCAGGCAAGGAAAAAGTTCGTAAGGTTCTTTTCCATCTTCGGGCGGCTTTATTTCCCGGAGTATTTGAGAAGTACCCGATTGATGAAGACCGGATAAATATAACCATTATCAATAATATAAGGGCTGCTGCGGTGGAACTTTCTGACCTTGTGGAAAAGGCATTCAAGAACGAATGCGATGATGATAAACTGCGTTCAACAGGATGTCAGATGTGCAGGGATAAGGCAAATGGAATAGTGAAGGAACTGGTAGAAAGTCTTCCCGGGGTCAGACGGTTGCTTCATACAGATATAGAAGCGGCTTTTGACGGGGATCCGGCGGCAGGTTCCAACGAGGAGATTTTATTGAGCTACCCATCTGTTGAGGCAATGAGCATTCATAGGATTGCCCATGAGTTATATAAAAAGAAAGTGCCTATGGTACCAAGGATCATGAGTGAATACTCCCACCATTTGACGGGAATTGACATACATCCCGGTGCAAGTATAGGAGAGCATTTTTTCATTGACCATGGTACAGGTGTAGTCATCGGTGAAACCTGTACAATCGGTAAAAATGTCAAGATTTATCAGGGGGTAACCCTTGGAGCAAAAAGTTTTCCCCTTGATGAAAACGGTAAACCTGTAAAGGGAATCAAAAGGCATCCGGACATAGAAGACAATGTGGTCATCTATTCAGGAGCATCAATCCTGGGCGGAGATGTTAGAATCGGACACGATTCAATAATCGGAGGAAATGTCTGGCTTACACATTCGGTTGATCCTTATTCAAAGGTTTATAATTCACAGCCTAATCCAACAGTTAAACCGGGTAACGGCGAAAAATAGAGGAGAAAAGCTTTGGTTGACGTTCGAAACATTACAAAAGCATTTGATTTAAGCAGAAAGCAGATGAAGCTTAATGGTACAAGGAATAAGAAGAAGGTTGCAGTGAACAATGTATCCTTCGTTGCAAAACCCGGGGAAATTTATGGTCTTCTGGGGCCGAACGGTGCTGGAAAAACCACTGCGCTCAGGTGCATTTCAACCTTAATTACCCCTGACAGCGGAAGTATAGAGGTGGCTGGATTCAGCACATCTTCGCAATCTGCCGAAGTAAGAAAAAGACTTTGCCTTTTAACGAATGAATTAAAGGCTGATCCAAATTTTTCAGCTGACTATCTCTTTGGATTTTTTGGAAAACTTCATGGAATGACAGATGAAAATATAGAGTCTAGAAAGAAATATCTGTTCAATGAATTCGGAATCAGTGATTTTGCCGGGGTAAAGACAGTGGACATGTCCTCGGGAATGAAACAAAAACTTTCGATAGCGCTCAGTTTGGTCCATGACCCCCAGGTGGTTATTTTTGATGAGCCGACAACAGGACTTGACATCATAACCGCAAGGGTTGTACTTGATTATCTGAAAAGGCTGAAAAATGAAGGTAAAACTGTAATTATTTCCACGCATATCATGACGGTAGCTGAAAAATTATGTGACAGAATAGGTCTTATAATGGACGGTGTAATAGAAATTGAGGGCACACTTCCAGAGATCCTTGAGGTTTCGGGAGCTTCGGACCTCGATGATGCTTTCTTCAACATCTACAAGAAGGCAAGGGAGAGAAACAATGGGAAGTAACATATTTACCATCATGAAAAAAGAGCTTCGAAGGGTTTTCTTTGACAGAAAACTGGCCTTTGCTGTTTTTGTCATGCCCGGTCTTACCATAGCAATCATTTATTCCCTGATGGGAGGAATGATTGAAAAACTGGGTAGTGATGCCAGCGAGCATACTGCCCTGATAAGGGCTGTAAATGCTCCGGGAACGTTTGTCGAAACCGCACAACTGATATTTCCTGACGGAATGGATATTGTTGAATCCACTGATAATGGAATCGAGGGTTTGCTGGATGAAATTACCAACGGTGATATTGATGCCCTTGTTGTTTTTTCCGGTGATTTCTCCAATAAAACCCCTGTACTTCCAACCATAGAAAAATATACCAGCAGCATAAAGGATTTCTCTGTCAGGGCAGGATACATGGTGGATACAGTAATTGAATCCATGAAAACAAATATTCTGGCGGAGGAATTAGGGGGAATAGAAAATACAATTGTAATTGATGTAAGACCCATTGATGTGGCAAAAGCCGAGGAAAAGGCAGGAAATGCCATTGGCATGCTGCTGCCCATGCTTCTTACCGTTTTTCTTTTTGCAGGAGCAATGCAGGTTGGAATGGATATAATTGCCGGCGAAAAAGAGAGAGGGACGCTTTCGACCATGTTATTGACCCCCGTCAAAAGAAGGGATATTGCCCTTGGGAAAATGTTCAGTTTGTCAATTATTTCACTGGCAAGCTGTCTGTCATCGCTTGCCGGAGTTCTTTTATCCCTGCCGTTTTCCAACAGCGTCTTCGGCGGAGGGTTTAAACTATCTGATCTGGCTTATGGAGTACCGGAATTCCTCCTGTTGATTTTACAAATGGTTTTCCTTGCAATTTCTTTTGTATCAATTATATGTCTCATGTCTGCACTAGCCAGGAATATAAAGGAAGCAGGAGGGTATATTGCACCGACATATATGATTATAATGGTTCTGAGTCTTAGCACAATGTTTGCAAAGCCTTCAGGACATTGGGCATATACCATACCGATGTATGGAAATATTCTTTCTATCAAAGGAATACTTACCTTTGAATATACAATGACCAATGGGTTGCTGGCAGTGTCATCAACGCTGGTTTTTGCCATTATAATGGGTTTATTGATGGTTAGGGCTTTCAACAGTGAACGTATGATGAAATCAGCTTAATGATGTAAGACTATGGATTTTATAATTTATTACTCCAGAGTAACTGAAGGTAACAAATTATAGGGATGTCATAGTATAAGCTGCCAATTACTTTATATAAGTGCCTGTATGATATATAATATCCTGTGTATCCACCGAGAGGAGAATGACTTTGGCAGAACTCAGATGGCATCCTTTGATCAAGGATTGGGTGATGATAGCATCACATAGACAGAACAGACCGCAGATGCCCGGCGATTGGTGCCCTTTTTGCCCGGGCAGTGGAAAAGTACCGGACGATTATGACGTATATAAATATGATAATGATTTCCCGGCTCTGAGTGAAAATCCACCGGTACCCGATGATGTTGAACGAGGTATTTATAAGACCCGTGAAGCCTACGGCAAATGTGAGGTTATACTTTATTCACCGGGCCATACCATAACAATTCCAGAACTCACTGATGACCATATGAAAAAACTTGTTGATTTGTGGTCTGAACGTTTCCGTGCAATGGAACAGGATGAGAAAATAAAATATGTTTTTATTTTTGAAAACCGGGGTGAAGAGGTTGGAGTAACCATGCCTCATCCGCATGGTCAGATATATGGATATCCGTTTATCCCGAAAAAACTGGAACTTGAGATTGATTCCTGCAGGGAACATTATGACATAACGGGTAAATGTCTGATTTGTACCATGAATGAAACTGAAAGTGATTTTAACGAAAGAGTGATATTTGAAGATGAACACTTTATGGTTTATCTGCCTTTTTTCAGTGAATATCCTTATGGAGTCTATATTTCATCCAAAAGACACATGGGTTCGCTTTCAGATTTCACCGAAGAAGAAAAAATCAGTCTTGGCAAAGTAATTAAAAATACAGTCGGCACCCTCGATGCACTTTTTGACATGAAGTTCCCTTATATGATGTGTATGCACCAGGTTCCTGTCAATTCGGGAAACTTCAATGATTTTTACCATTTTCATATTGAATTTTTCCCGCCGCTTAGAAGTGGCAATAAAATTAAATACAACGCATCAAGCGAAACCGGAGCATGGGCCCATTGCAACACCACAGCCCCTGAAGACAAAGCTGCTGAATTAAAAGCGGCATACAATAAATACATCAAAGGTAATTTCAAAAATGAATGAACATCTGATTGAAAAATTCATCAAGACTTACGGAGGGACTGCTGAGGGAATAAGGGCATTTGAAAGCCCGGGCAGGGTTAACCTGATAGGCGAGCACACCGATTACAATGGCGGGTATGTCCTTCCGGCTGCATTATCCATGAAAACAACGGTCCTGGTCAGAAAAAGGAGCGATAAGTTCATCAGACTACTGGCAACTGACCTGGATTATGTTGTTCAGGCTGAAATGGATAGACTTGAATTTTTCAAGGGCTTTAAATGGGGTAATTATCAGCTGGGTGTGGCATGGCAGATGCAGCAGCAGGGTTATGAGCTCAGTGGCTGTGAAATGATTTTCGAGGATAAGGTGCCTTTGGGCAGCGGTCTTTCGTCATCTGCGGCAATAGAAATTGCCACAGCCATAGCCTTTGCTGCAATAAACGGTCACTATATTAGTTTGCCTGACCTGGCTGTAATAGGTCAAAGGGCGGAGCATAATTTTGTCGGAGTAAACTGCGGGATAATGGACCAGTTTGCTTCTGCGATGGGTAAGAAAGACAATGCGGTGATGCTGGATTGCAGAACACTTGAATACAGATATATACCTATAAAGACCGGGGAATATAAGCTTGTAATAGGAAATACAAAAAAGAAACGCAGTCTTGGTGAATCGGCATATAATAAAAGAAGAAGTGAGTGTGAACTGGCACTTATGGATCTGAAGACTGTAATACCTGATATCAATTGGTTATGTGACCTGACACCGGAACAACTCGATGAAAACATTGAGGTCATAATTGACGAAACATGCCGGAAAAGGGCTGTCCATGCGGTGTATGAAAACAGCCGGGTATTGAAAAGCGCTGATGTTCTATCCGGAGGGGATTTGAAAAAATTCGGGGAACTTATGATTGAATCCCATGAATCACTAAGGGATTTGTATGAAGTGTCATGCAAGGAACTGGATATTATGGTTGAAGCATCACTTGAACAAAAAGGGGTTTTGGGCAGCAGAATGACCGGAGCAGGATTCGGTGGTTGTACGGTAAGTCTTGTCAAAGGCAGTGAAATCGAAAACTTTATGAACAAAACCGGTGAAATATATGAGAAAAAAACAGGGATTATTCCTGAATTTTATGTATCGGAAATAGGCGACGGCGGAAGGGAGATAACCCTATGAAAGTTCTGGTCACAGGCGGAGCTGGATATATAGGCAGCCATATGATTGCTGAGCTGATTGAAAAAGGGCACGAACCGGTAGCCTTTGACAATCTGTCCACAGGCAATCGGAAAGCAGTTTTGTGCAGTGACTTTTACCATGGGGATATCAGGAATTCCGTTGATTTGGACCGGGTTTTCAATGAACATAAAATTGATACTGTTATACATTTTGCAGCTTCATCCCTTGTTGGTGAGAGCATGCATAATCCTCTTAAATACTACAATAATAATGTCCATGGTACAGCAACACTTCTTGAGGCAATGGGCAGACATGGGGTCAGGGATATAGTGCTATCCTCTACAGCCGCAGTATATGGTGAAACGGATCAAGTTCCAATAAGCGAAGAAACCCCGGTAAATCCTAAGAATCCATATGGGGAAACCAAACTAGCCATTGAAAAAATGATTGCATGGGCGTCCGGGGCAATGGGTATTAAATATATATCCCTCAGGTATTTCAATGCCTGCGGTGCACATAAAAGCGGAGACATCGGAGAATGGAGAAAAGATGAAACACATCTTATTCCCATTATTCTTCAGAACATATCGGGACTCAGGGAGGGGTTCAGGGTGTTCGGAGATGACTACGACACACCTGACGGAACATGCATCAGGGACTATATACATGTAATGGACCTTGTCAAGGCTCACACTGCAGCAATGATGTATCTGCAAAGGGGAGGAAAATCAGATGTTTTCAACCTGGGAATAGGAAAAGGGTTTTCCGTCAAACAGATTATACATGCAGCTGAGCAAGCGACAGGCAAGACGGTTAATTATACAATTGAGGGCAGAAGGGCCGGAGACCCTGCTGTTCTGGTTGCGTCAAGTGAAAAAGCAAGGAAAATTCTCTCGTGGGAATTTGTAGAAGATGATCCGGTGGAAATAATCAAGGATGCCTGGAATTTCTACACCAGACACCCCGGAGGCTATTGAAGTTCGGAGGTGAATATGATCAGGTCTTTCATTTATCAGGAGCGATGCAAGGGATGCGGTCTATGCGTTGTTGCATGCCCAAAACAAATCATTGGAATCAACAGGAACAAACTAAATCAGATGGGATATTTCCCTGCTGAGGTTTTTGATGTTGAGAAGTGCATTGCCTGCGGCAGGTGTGTTACTGCATGCCCCGATTCGGCAATTGAAGTCAAGGAGACGGAAGATGTCTGAAAAAGTATTGATTAAAGGAAATGAAGCCATCGGTGAAGCAGCCATCCGTGCAGGCTGCCGCCATTACTTTGGTTATCCCATTACTCCCCAGAATGAGCTTACCAATTATATGTCAAGGTATATGCCTGAAGCCGGTGGAGTGTTTATTCAGGCTGAAAGTGAAATAGCAGCCATTAACATGGTATATGGCGCTTCAGGAGCCGGAGCCAGGGCAATGACATCATCCTCCAGTCCGGGCATCAGCCTGAAGCAGGAGGGAATATCATATATTGCAGGTGCTGAAATTCCTGCTGTTGTTGTAAATGTAATGCGGTGCGGTCCCGGACTGGGAGGAATTATGCCGGGCCAAAGTGACTATTTTCAAGCTGTAAAAGGAGGAGGGCACGGGGATTACAGGAATATTGTACTAGCTCCTTGCAATGGTCAGGAGTTGTATGAACTGACGGTTAAAGCTTTTGACCTTGCTGATAAATACAGGATGCTTGCTATGGTCATGGCAGACGGAGCTTTGGGACAAATGATGGAAAATGTTGAGTTCAGGGACAGGGAAGAACCAATGGAAACTGATAAATCATGGGCGGCAACAGGAACCGGAATGAAACGATCAAAGAACTCAATAACCAGTGTATATATAAATCCGGATGAACTTGAAACTGTAAATAAAAGGCTGCAGGCAAAATACAGTATTGTTGAGGAAAATGAGGTAATGTTTGAGGAAGTTGACTGTGACGGAGCGGACATTGTTATCTGTGCCTATGGACTTGCAGCCAGAATTACAAAAAATGTTATGAAGACAGCGGCAGGCGAAGGAATCAGGATAGGGCTGATGAGACCAATCACCCTATGGCCATTTCCAAAGCAGGCTGTAGAAGCCCTGGCTGATAAAACTAAAGTTGTCATGAGTGTTGAGTTAAGTGCAGGTCAGATGGTAGAAGATGTACGACTTGCAATAAATGGAAAGGTGCCTGTTCACTTTTATGGAAGAATGGGAGGGAATCTACCGACACAGAAGGAAATCCTTGATAAGGTCAAGGAAGTTATCGGGAAGGAGAATAAGTAATGCCAGTAAGACTACACCCCAGCTCACTGGAAAATATAACTACGCACTATTGCCCGGGATGTTCGCATGGAATAGCCCACAGGGTAATTGCGGAAGTCATAGATGAACTTGGGATTGAAGGTAAAACAATCGGAATATCACCTGTAGGCTGCTCATATAACAATTATAAATATTTTACATTTGATATGCTTCAGGCAGCCCATGGAAGGGCACCTGCTGTTGCCACCGGTGTCAAGAGGGTACATCCTGACAATATAGTGTTTACATACCAAGGAGATGGAGATCTTGCGGCAATAGGTACGGCGGAAATAATACATGCTGCAGCAAGGGGAGAAAAAATAACTACTGTATTTATCAATAATGCAATATATGGAATGACTTCAGGTCAGATGGCACCTACAACTTTGGAAGGGCAGATTACCACAACATCACCCCTTGGCAGGGATTCCAGGGTCCAGGGTTTTCCTTTGAAAATGAGTGAAATACTATCACAGATTGACGGAGCTGTTTATATTGAAAGAGTTTCGATGCATGATGTCAATCATATCCTCAAAGCCAAAAAAGCAATTAAAAAGGCATTCAAGGTACAGATGGCGGGATTGGGTTTTTCAATGATTGAAGTTCTTTCGACATGCCCCACGAACTGGAGGTTGAAACCTGTTGATGCAGCTGCCTGGGTTAAGGATACGATGATGGAATATTATAAGTTAGGTGTCTACAAGGGGGAGGAGCTGGAGGTTTGAAATGGATTATGAATTGATTCTGGCCGGTTTCGGCGGACAGGGAATATTATCCGCCGGGAAAATAATAAGTGTGTCTGCGATTCTCGAGGGAAAGAATACAACATGGTTTCCATCCTATGGCCCTGAGATGAGAGGGGGGACTGCAAATTGCCATGTGATTGTATCAGATGATGAAATCGGGTCGCCAATAATAAATAATCCGGATATTCTCATTGCAATGACACTTCCTGCACTTGATAAATTCGAAAAAACAGTTAAGAAAAGTGGTTTTATCATTGCAGACTCTTCATTGATTGAGAAAGAGAGACTGGATAGTGTTGGAATCCGGGTATTTCCGATAAATGCGACCCAATTATCCGGGGAAATGGGTCATAAGGCCTATGCAATGCTTATAATGATTGGTAAACTAATCAAAGAAACAGAAATTTTTAAGCCGGAAACAGTTGAAAAGGCCTTGTATGAAGTTTTAAAACAGGAACTCCATAAGCTGATTCCGGAAGAAATGGCTGCGCTTGCAGCCGGATTGGAGATGTGATATGGGGAATCATACTGTTGCCAGGGAAAACAGTGAAATCAGAGCGGAGTCAAGGCGTATTCTACAGGGAAACTGGGGTCTTGGTGTAGCAATTATCCTTGTAGTGTCATTGCTTGGGGGAATCGGAGGTTCTTCAGGTTCATCGTTGAGAACCAACGGAACAATTGAACTTCGGGCCGCATTTGCATTAGGTGCTATAATATTCAGTCTGTTATCAATTGCTTATACCATACTTGTTTCAAATGTAATAAATTATGGGTTTTCAATCAGTTATCTTAGGATGGGAAGAGAAGGAAAATTAAACTTCGAGGATCTTTTCATTGGTTTTAAGGATTTTGGCAGAGTGGTTGGAATGGTTTTTATCAAAAACTTATTTATTTTTCTATGGAGTTTACTTCTCATAATACCCGGAATTATAAAATCCTATGCTTATAGTATGTCGGATTATATCCTGATGGACAATCCGGGAATGTCATCAGTAGATGCAATAACAAAAAGCAAGGAATTGATGAATGGGTGGAAAGCAAAGTTGTTTTTGTTGGATTTAAGCCTTATAGGCTGGTGGTTCCTGTGCCTGTTTACATGTGGCATAGGCTTTTTATGGCTCGGTTCCTACTATAAGACAAATCATATAGTTTTTTATATGGAATTGGTTGGGGAGGATAATGAAGAAGTCGCTGAGTCTGATGAAGATAATTATATTATAGAAGCAGCCCAGAAGGAAATTGAAAAACTCAACAAACAACAACTGGATGAAAATGACTTTTCCTAGACTTTGAACCGGAGCCGGAATTCCTCCGGCTCTTTTTTTAAGCAAAAGAAATATGAGCTGTTTTGAAAAAAGACAGGAAAAAACCCGGCTTGGGAAAGCCGGGTTAATGGGATATACCCTAATACGAAGATTACACTCTAAAGAGCAGATCTGCGTATGTGGGGAAGGGCCATAATGATGAATCAGTGATGACTTCAAGCTGATCAGCTGATTCTCTCAGGGTATTCATAGCAGGGAAAACGATGTCCCTGTAATATTCCGCCTGGGCTGTAGGATTTTTTTCAAGTTCATGTGCCTTGCAAACTGCATCTCCCAAATTCTTGATGGAAGCTGAAAGCTTGCCGTTCAAAGCAGATACCTTGAGCAACAAATCTTCCTGTGCACTTGTGTCTGCTGCAATTCCAGTGGATTTAACAGCATTTATTGAATCAGCAAGAGTGGTTGCAAAATCTATGGTTGCAGGAAGGATTTCTGTCCTGGCCATGTCCAGCGCTGTCATTGCTTCAATGTTAATTGTCTTTGAGTATGTTTCAATCTGTATTTCATATCTGGCATGGGTTTCTGCTTTTGTAAGAACCTTGAATTTTTCAAAGACCTTGATGGATTTTTCATCAATGAGTGATTTACATGAATCTACCATGTTCTTGATGTTGGCGAGACCGCGTTTTTCAGCTTCAATAACCCATTCATCAGAATAATTGTTGCCATTGAATATAACTCTTTTATGATTTTTCATAATATCCTGAATTACAGCGGTAACAGCCTTGTCAAGGTCATCTGCCCCTTCAAGAATTCCGGCTATTTCTGAAAGTGTATCAGAAACTATTGTATTGAGGACAAAATTCGGACCTGCTATTGAACCTGAGGAAGGTGTCATTCTGAACTCAAATTTATTACCGGTAAAAGCAAAAGGAGATGTTCTGTTTCTGTCTGTTGCGTCCTTTGGAAGAGGGGGAAGTGAAGAAACCCCGATTGTTACCGGACAGCTGTCAGTGCCGTTTACCGGAGTGCATCCTTCTATGCTTTCAAGAATATCTGTGAGTTGCTTTCCAAGGAATATTGAAATTATTGCAGGAGGTGCTTCGTTTGCTCCGAGTCTGTGGTCATTTCCCGGATTGGCAGCAGAGAGCCTCAGTAATTCAGCATATTTATCAACTGCCTTTATAACTCCGCAGAGATAAACCAGGAACTGAGCATTTTCATGAGGTGTTTTTCCCGGTTCCAGAAGATTTATACCATCATCGGTTCCCATGGACCAGTTATTGTGTTTTCCTGAACCATTTACACCGGCAAAAGGTTTTTCATGAAGAAGACAAACCAAACCATGGCGAAGTGCAACTTTTTTCATCATTTCCATGACCAACTGATTGTGGTCTGTTGCTATGTTCGTTGTACTGAAAATAGGAGCAAGTTCATGCTGGGCAGGGGCAACTTCATTATGTTCAGTCTTTGCACTGATTCCAAGCTTCCAAAGCTCTTCATTAAGTTCTTTCATGAAGGCCGAAACTCTTTCCTTGATTGCTCCGAAGTAGTGGTCATCCATTTCCTGACCTTTGGGAGGCATGGAACCGAACAAGGTCCTGCCCGTAAAGATAAGGTCTTTGCGCTGTGCATGAAGCTCTTTGTCCACAAGGAAGTATTCCTGTTCAGGTCCGACTGTTGTAATGACTCTCTTGGAAGTTGTATTTCCGAATATCTTTAAAATTCTCATTGCCTGGGTGTCGATTGCTTCCATGGAGCGAAGCAATGGTGTCTTTTTATCAAGAGCTTCTCCATTATATGAGCAAAATGCTGTCGGTATACACAATGAGCCGTCTTTTACAAAAGCCGGTGAAGTTGAATCCCATGCCGTATAACCTCTTGCTTCAAAGGTTGCCCTCAAGCCTCCTGACGGAAAGGATGATGCATCCGGTTCGCCTTTTATTAGTTCTTTCCCGGAGAATTCCATAATAACTTTGCCGTCATCTGTCGGTGAAATGAAAGAATCATGCTTTTCAGCTGTAATTCCTGTCATCGGCTGGAACCAGTGTGTAAAATGTGTTGCTCCTTTTTCAATTGCCCAATCTTTCATTGCGCCGGCAACAACTTCTGCCACTGAGGCGTCCATTGGCATTCCCTCTGCCAGTGTTTTTTTGAAAACTTTATAAGTTTCCTTAGGGAGTCTCTCCCTCATTACTGAATCATTGAAAACATTTGATCCAAAAATTGTTGTTAGGTAGCTCATATTGCTCTTCCCCTTTCAAATAATTAGTTACCATCCCAAGCCCTGATGCAATAAAAAAGGCGTTCACACAAGGTGAACGCCGTTGTCCCGAAAATTAGTCAAGCATCGTTGCTTTTATTAAATTATAAAAATATTATACACATATTTTTTATCATTGCAAGAATTATTTACAGATGAGTGTGTCTAAAACTATGGGAATGTGCCAATAAACTAATATTATATATATGTATACCAATCAACAGCGTGCATTATATTGAAAAAAATATAGATTTACAGTAAAATAATCTGGTGTGACAAGAAAAATAATCAAGGTGGAGCTTTAATGGAAAACACTGCAATGCAGAAAATACTGGAAGCCGAGGAAAAGGCTGATAATATAATTTCCGAAGGGGCCAAAAAAGCCAGGGAAATATCAGAAAAATCTACCCGGGAACAAAAGGAATTGACTGTCCGTTTCGAAGAAAAACTGGAAACGGAAGTTAAGGCTATTTTGAAATCACATACTGACAAAGCAATTGAAGACAGCAAAAACCTTGAAATAGCCTTTGCCGGGGAATGTAAGGAAATCAAAAAAGAAGCTGAAAGAAAAATTTCCAAAGCGGTTTTATATGTTATAGAAAAAATGGGAGATGGTAAGTGGCAGTAGTCGGAATGAAAAAACTAACGCTTGTGGGACTTCATGACGACAGGCATAGAATACTCAGCAGACTTATGGAACTGGGTGTTCTTGATATATCTGACACAGAAATTAATCCCGAGATAAAACATCTTTTCAAAAAGGAAGTTGACCCTGATGATATAAAGGAACTTGACGGAAAGATAAATACCCTTGCCGGTGCAATCAGTGTCCTTGGTCCTTTTGATAAAAGGAAAAAACCTCTTTTTAAAGTAAGGAAAGACATAAATAATCATGATTTTTCTGCAATTGTCCTTAAAAGGCATGAAGTTCTTGAAAAAGCATCCAAAATCAACGGAATAAGATCTGAACTCCTGGGGGTAAAATCAGATATCAACAAATATAACTCGTCAATCATGCAGCTTGATTCGTGGAATGCTTTATCCATACCGATAGAAACCTCAAATACCTCAAAGACTGAGATTTGGAAAGGTATGCTCCCGGCAGCGGCTGATGTTGATTCGTTGATCAGAACGATTGATGAAGAGGAATTGGCCTGTGAAATTGAAGTGACCGGAAGCGATAATGACCAGACATATATCACTGTTTATGTTTACAGGGATGATGCTCAGAAGGTTTCGTCCCTGCTGAAAAGAAACGGATTTTCAAATGTAAATTTCCCGGGTTTTACGGGAAGTGTCGGTGAAAATATCAAGCGCCTGGGAACTGATATAAATGACAGTCAGGGGAAGATAGATGAGCTTGAAACTCTTCTTGGGGATTTGTCATTGAATCTTGATGAAATTGAAGTGGTTTTTGACTACTATTCCATAAGAAAAGATATTGCTCTGACCGAAGGAGAAATCGCCGCAGGAAAAAGAATTTTTTATCTGGAGGGCTGGATACCGGAAAATCTTGAAAAACCTCTTATGGAAGAGTTTACCGGAAAATGGACTGTAGACATAAACACCAGGGAAGCGCTGGAGGATGAAGTATTCCCTGTATTGTTGAAAAATGGTTTTGTGGGGGATTCTGTACAGGACATAACAAATATGTATGATGTTCCGTCACATAAAGCAGTGGATCCGAATCCTGTTATGGCACCGTTTTTCATACTGTTCTTTGGACTTATGTTATCTGATGCAGGGTATGGCTTGTTGATGGCAATTGCCTGCGGAGCCCTTCTTTTATTTGTTAAACTCGAAGAAACAATGAAACGCTTTATGAAAATGATGATGCTGTGCGGAGTTGCTACAATTTTCTGGGGCGCTTTGTTCGGAAGCTGGTTCGGAAACCTTATACCTATACTTCAGGGAGTGCCTGATAAAGATATATCGATTTGGTTTGCGCCGGTCAGTGACCCGGAATATCTCCTTATGTGGTCATTGCTGTTTGGTGTAATTCATCTTTATGTAGGCCTTGCCATGAAAGCTGCAAATCTCATAAAGCAGAAAAAGTACCTTGCGGTTATTTGGGATGTTGTCAGTTGGTATATTTTCTTTACCGGTGCTGTTTTCCTGGTAATGCCGTTTGTACCTGCAGTCCCACCGGCAACCATCAGTGCTGTCGAACCATACGGAATGTACCTTTTTGCAGCTGGCGCTGCACTTCTGTTGCTCACCCAGGGAAGGAAAAGCAAAAACTTCTTCGGGAAGATCGTAGGTGGGTTGTCAGCATTATATGACCTTATAAACTTCATGAGTGATGTGCTTTCATACTCAAGGCTTCTTGCTCTTGGACTGGCTACATCAGTAATAGCGAGCATAGTAAATGAAATGGGATCAATGGGAGGATTCACTTTTACAGGAGTCATAATTTTTATGATTGTATTCCTGATAGGACACGGAATAAACTTTGCACTAAATGCCCTGGGGGCGTATGTTCACTCCAGCAGGCTTCAATATATAGAATTTTTCAATAAGTTTTATGAGGGCGGGGGCAGTGCCTTTGCACCTTTTAGAAGAAATACAAAATATATCAGGATAAAGGATTAGGAGGCAAAAGATGTTTTTTGAAGTATTCAACGCAAATTTCTGGGCTATATTGGGAGCGGCCCTTGCATTTTTCCTGGCTGGAGCCGGTTCTGCAAAAGGTGTTTCCATTGCTGGTGAAGCTGCCAGCGGAGTAGTTGCAGAAGATACAGACAAATTTGTAAATGTAATGATTCTGGAAGCATTGCCCAGTACGCAGGGAATCTATGGTTTTGTCATAGCATTCATGATAATGGCAGCAATGACAGAACTCGGAAGCGCAATAACAATGCAGCAGGGGCTTACTTTGTTTGTTGCGGGTCTGCCGATTGGTATAGTAGGAATGTTTTCCGGGATCTACCAGGGCAGGGTAGCAGCTGCAAGCATAGGTATAGTAGCAAAACGTTCAGGTGATATGGTCAAGGGTATAATTCTTACACTTATGGTTGAACTGTTTGCTATATTCGGAATTCTTATTTCCATACTTATGGTAGGCAGGGTTTGATGCAATGTCAGGAATAGACAGAATTAACAAAAAAATCCTGAATCAAGCTGAATTACAGGCAAAGAACAGGATTTCATATGCGGAAGAAGAAGCCGATAAAGCTTTGAAAAGCCTTGAGAAGCGTTTTGAAAGAACCCTTGAGCATGAAATGAAAAAGGCGGAAGACCTGGGAAAGGAAACAGCTGCCAGGATTATTGCCAACGCAAGACTTGAGGGACGCAAGAAAAAACTGGAAGCAAGGCAGGATACCATAAATCAAGTATTTGACCGGGTAGCTGCTGAAATGGCAGGTCTTCCCGCGGAAAAATATATTGATTTTCTTTGTAACCTTGCAGTTCCGGTACTCGATGATAATGAAAATTCCATAATACTGAGTGAAAAAGACAAGGGTAAAATCGGGGAGGAGATTGTCAAGGCCATAGCTTCAAAAGCACCGGGGAAAAAAGTTTCTCTTTCTGACGAAACAGTGAAAACAGCAGGTGGCTTGATTGTTAAAAGCGGTGATATCCAGATAAATCTTACTTTGGAATCAATACTGAGACTTGAGAGGGAAAAGCTGGAATCCGATGTAGTTAAAATATTATTTGGAAGCGAGTAAAAGTGTTACCAGAAACCAGATATGCGTATGCTGTTGCAAGGGTGCGCGTTGCAGAACTTAATATGTTGAACCGGGCAAGACTTGAGAGAATGCTTGATTCCGATACGGCTTCGGGAGCTCTTAGGGTGCTCCATGAAGCAGGATACAGTGAAACAGGAAACTATGAAGAAATTTTGGGTAAGGAAACTGCCTCCATATATTCTTACCTCAGGGAAATTTCTCCGGAACCTGATGTTTTTGATATGTTCTCTTACCGCTATGACAGCCACAATATTAAGGTGCTTTTAAAAGCAGAGTTCAGCGGACTTGAGGAAGTATCAATGCTCGTGGACAATGGTGTCTTTGAAAAGAACCTGCTGAGTGTAATGATCAGGGAGCGTAATCTTGGAAAGCTTCCCGACGAATTTTCAAAAGCGATTCTTGGTGTTGTTGACACATTCTCCCGTACCAGGGATCCACAGATCATTGATATTTTAATTGACCGGGCATACTATGTTTTGTTCAACAGACTTGCAGGGGAGGTCAAAAGCGATATACTGGAGGACCTGGCAGCCACAACAATAGATATATCGAACCTGAATTCCTTTATCAGAATAAAGAGCAGGATGGAAGACCTGGATCTGCTGTCAAGAATTCTGATTGAAGGAGGGAAAATTCCCGTAAAAAGATATCTCGATGCATTTGGATCTGATATTGAAGCATTTTTAGGTGAAACAAAAGGATATGGATATAATTCACTGGTTGAAACAGCAATAGAAAACAAGGGAAAGATTACAGAATTTGAAAAGGCCTGTGATAATTTTATTATGAGCAGGATTAAAAAATTCAGATACAAAGCCTTCGGGATTGGTCCTCTGGTCGGATATATGCTTGGAAAAGAGACAGATGTCAAAAATGCTAGAATTATATTGGTTGGTAAAACCAACAGGATTAACAACGATATAATCAGGGAAAGACTGAGGGACAGTTATGTATAAAACAGCCGTCATAGGAGACAGGGACAGCATCCTTGGATTCAAGGCAATAGGCATGGATGTATTTGACATTGACGGAAGAAAACCTTCAGATGTGCTTTCAGAATGTGCAGCAAACGATTATGCAGTGATATTCGTGACCGAGGATATCCTTCATATGCTTAATGGAGAAATGGAAAAATATTCCGAAGCTTCACTGCCTGCTATAATACCTATTCCGGGCAACAAGGGATCACTGGGCCTGGGAATGGAAAACATAAAAAAGGCAGCTGAAAAGGCAATCGGAGCAGATATATTGTTCAATGACAATTAGTAAAGGAAGTGATTTAGTGAGTAAAGGTACCATAGTAAAGGTTTCCGGCCCCCTGGTCGTTGCAAAGGGTATGAAAGATGCCAACATGTTTGACGTTGTCAGGGTAAGCAAAGAAAGACTTGTCGGCGAAATCATTGAGATGCGTGATGACAAGGCCTCTATTCAGGTATATGAGGAAACAGCCGGTCTTGGCCCGGGTGAACCGGTGGAAAGTACCGGGATGCCGCTGAGTGTGGAACTTGGCCCCGGAATCATAGAACAGATATTTGACGGAATTCAAAGACCTCTCGTAAGGATTAGGGAAATGAGCGGCAGCAATATCAAAAGAGGTATTGAGGTTGACAGCATAGACAGGGAAAAGAAGTGGGATTTTGTGCCTGTTAAAAAAGCAGGTGATATGGTTGAAACCGGAGATATAATCGGAACGGTACAGGAAACGATTCTTATTGAGCACAGGGTTATGGTTCCATTTGGAGTTGAAGGAACTTTAAAAAGCATCGAGAAGGGTTCTTTCACTGTTGATGACACAGTAGCAGTTCTTGAGGATAAAGACGGAAATGAACGTAAACTCACTATGCTGCAAAGATGGCCGGTCAGAAAGCAAAGACCCTATAAAAGAAAATATACACCTACTGAGCCCTTGATTACGGGACAGAGAAATATAGATACAATGTTCCCCATAGCAAAAGGTGGAATGGCTGCTATACCCGGACCTTTCGGAAGCGGGAAAACTGTTGTGCAGCATCAGTTGGCAAAATGGTCTGCAGCTGACATTGTTGTATATATCGGATGTGGTGAGAGGGGAAATGAGATGACAGATGTTCTCATGGAATTCCCCGAGCTGAAGGACCCAAGAAGTGGAGAGCCTCTCATGAAGAGGACTGTTCTAATAGCAAATACCTCGGATATGCCTGTTGCTGCAAGAGAAGCATCTGTTTATACAGGTATTACAATAGCCGAATATTACAGGGACATGGGTTATGATGTAGCAATAATTGCTGATTCTACATCAAGATGGGCCGAGGCATTGAGAGAAATGTCAGCACGTCTTGAGGAAATGCCCGGTGAAGAAGGGTATCCTGCATATTTAGGTTCAAGGCTTGCCCAGTTCTATGAGAGAGCTGGTAAAATTATGGCTCTGGGCCAGGACGGCAGGATGGGAAGTATATCAGCAATCGGTGCTGTATCTCCTCCGGGTGGAGATCTATCGGAACCTGTAACACAGGCTACACTCAGGATAGTCAAGGTTTTCTGGGGATTGGATTCAGCACTTGCATACGCAAGACATTTCCCGGCATGCCGTCAGCGCGTCCTTGACCCGCAGCTCAAAGGCGCGGTCCGCCTCCGTCTGGG
>CAYYXJ010000041.1:0-19156 GCA_964475455.1 uncultured Clostridiaceae bacterium
ATGCCTGATCCCAAGATAATGAGAACCGTTGAGGGAGATATCGGAGTCAGGTGGAATCTCGACTCTATACTTGGATTGATGGGCGAGGAAGGAAGCAAGTACAAAACCTTCGGAGAAATTGTACATTTAAAACCATCTGTTATCTTTGAAAAAGATGGGGAGGATTTTGAAACCGCCATTGCCGCTAAAGCCATAGAGACTGCTGTCAAAAGACATTGCGGAACCCTGACCAGACAATTTACTCCCAGAGGAGTCCGGTATATCCAAAAGGGAAAGGATATGACGGGAGCAAAGGCTTTGATTGCTACCGGAGGTCCTGTGGCATCATCAAACCGGCCTCTTGAGGTTTTGAAGGGCTCATTGTTTTGCGGAAATGAGCCTGAAAGCCTGAGACCGGAAAATCCTGAAATTTACATAGATACTGAATACATCATGGCTTCAGCAGGTTTGCTTTCTGAATTGAGTGAAGAAAAAGCACTTATATATATGAAAAGATATCTCAGGAAGATTGGAACGGGGGTAAGGAATGGTTGATTTTAAATCATTTTGGGAGGAACGCAAGGAGGTTTTATCACAATGGCCTACCGGAGCGGATGTAGAAATAGAGGAAGCCATAGGTTATCAAAGGTCAATTGATGAAAGAAAACGTTTTTCAAACCGGTTGGCTACGGCAGACGCAAAATCAGAAACTCTTCTTCAACCCAGGGCAGGTGTTGCCTTGGTTGACAGCCATATTGAACTGCTCAAATACCTTTATGAAGAGGGAGGGGCAGATTTGCTTCCTACAACAATAGACAGCTACACCAGACATAACAAGTATGCCGAGGCAGAGGCAGGAATAAGGGAGAGCATAACTGAAGGGCGTTCGATGCTAAACGGATTTCCTGCAGTCAACCATGGTGTTGATGCCTGTAGAAAAGTCTGCGAAAACCTCGATGCTCCTATACAGGTCAGACATGGTACGCCGGATGCCAGATTGCTTGCAGAGATTACCCTGGCCGGGGGTTTCACTTCCTATGAAGGCGGTGGGATTTCCTACAATATTCCTTATGCCAAGAATAATCCGTTGGAAAGGACAATCAGGGACTGGCAGTATGTGGACAGACTTGTCGGATATTATGCAGAAAATGGAATAATAATTAACCGGGAGCCATTTGGACCTCTTACGGGTACGCTGATCCCACCATGTATTTCACATGCAGTGGCAATAATCGAAAGCCTGCTGGCAGCAGAGCAGGGGGTTGTTGATATTACTGTTGGCTATGGCCAGGGAGGAAATCTGACACAGGATGTTTCGGCGGTAAAAACACTCAGGGAGCTTACAGAAGAGTATCTTGCCATGTTCGGTTATGGCAATGTAAAGGTTTCTACGGTTTTCCATCAGTGGATGGGCGGATTTCCGTCAGATGAGGCAAAGGCTTACGGGGTTATTAGCTGGGGAGCGGCTGTGGCTGCACTGGCAAAAGCCACAAAGGTTATTGTTAAGTCTCCCCATGAGGCTCAGGGAGTTCCCACCAAAGAAGCCAATGCAATGGGGTTGAGGACAACAAGGCAGCTAATAGATATGCTCAGGGAACAATCAATGCCCAAAACTCATCAGCTAAAGGATGAAATGGATCTTATAAAAATGGAAACCAGGGCAATTCTCGAAGCGGTATTCAAGCTGGGTGAAGGCAGTATTGCAATGGGCGCGGTGAGAGCCTTTGAATCCGGAATCCTGGATGTTCCCTTTGCTCCGAGTAAATACAACAGGGGAAAGGTTCTGCCTGTCAGGGATGGGGAAGGTGCTATCAGAATTCTGGATTTTGGCAATCTTCCATTTGATCTGGCGACTAAGGATTTCCATAGGGAAAAGATAGAGGCAAGGGCCAGAGATGAAAGGCGGGAAGCCGGTTTTCAGATGGTTATAGATGACATATATGCAATAAGCAAGGGTCGTCTTGTAGGAAGGCCCAGATAGGTGGTTTTATGAAGATTATTGATGCGGTTTGTTCTGCAGGAAGAACAGGTTTTTTCTTTGATGACCAAAGGGCAATCAAAGCGGGAGCGGAAAAAACCGGTGAGTTTTATAAAGGAAATCCGGTGACTGCTGGGTTTGCGTCCATCAGGCAGGCAGGGGAGTCCGTCAGTATTATTCTTATACTTGAAAACGGGGGCATTGCTGTGGGAGATTGTGCAGCAGTGCAGTATTCAGGAACAGGTGGCCGGGACCCTTTGTTTATTGCTGATAAGTATATAAATGTTATTGAGAAGCATATATTACCCTTGCTGATTGGCAGAGAAATAGTGGATTTTAGAAAAACTGCTGAGTTATTTGACAATATGGCTAATCCGGAAACAGGGCAAAGGTTTCATACGGCAATCAGGTACGGCCTTTCCCAGGCTTTGCTTTCTGCCGCTGCTATGAGCAGGGAAACCTTAATGGCAGATGTTGTTGCCAGGGAGTATGGAACAGTTGTTTCGGGTGAAGCCATAACAATCTTTGGACAGACGGGTGATAACAGATATGACTGTGCAGACAGGATAATCATGAAGGGTGCCGGGAGTCTTCCCCATGGTCTTATCAATAATGTTGCCGGTAAACTGGGAAGTGATGGTGAAATTCTTCTCGACTATGTGAAATGGCTTGCCCGAAGGATTAAAGAACTGGGAAAGCCAGGGTACAAGCCTGTAATACATATAGATGTATATGGAACAATCGGAATTGCTTTTGATGGTAATATCAATGCCATGGCGGATTATCTCATGAAGCTTGAGAATGCTGCTGATGGGTTGTTGCTGAGGATAGAAGGACCTATGGACATGGGGGATAGAGAAGCACAGGCAATGGCGCTGGCTGAGCTGACTTCACGTATCAACCGAATGACTGATGGGGTTCAGATTGTGGCTGATGAATGGTGCAATACCCTGGAGGATATACGATATTTCGCTGATTTGAATGCCGGACATATGCTTCAGATAAAGACACCGGATCTGGGAGGCATAAACAATACAGCTGAAGCGGTTCTGTATTGCAAAGGCAAAGGAGTCGGGGCATATCAGGGAGGGACATGCAACGAAACTGATGTATCGGCGAGGGCTTGTGTTCATGTCGCCATGGCCGTCAAACCGGATATAATTCTCGCAAAACCGGGAATGGGATTCGATGAAGGATTTATGATTGTTTATAACGAAATGCAGAGAATACTTGCTATGACCGGGAGGTTGAAATGAGAAAGATTAAAGTATTGTCCCCGACGGCAATTCTGGGATATGGATTCCCCCTGGAGTCTTTTGAAGCAGGACTTGCCTTGAAACCGGATGTTATTGCAGTTGATGCAGGTTCTACGGATCCTGGACCTTTTTATTTGGGAGCAGGAATTCCATTTACAGATCGTGATGCTGTTAAAAGGGATTTGGCGATAATTACAAAGGGTGCCCTGGATTGTAAAATTCCTCTTATTATTGGTACGGCTGGAGGAAGCGGAGGCACAAGTCACCTCAATTGGTGTGTTGATATAGAGAAGGAAGTTCTCGCAGAAATCAAAAATGCCGGAATTGCGGTTATTTCTGCACATATTGACAAAGATTTGGTGAAAAGACATATTGAAGATGGTGTGGTTGAACCATTGGCCTTTGTTCCTGATTTAACAAAAGCAGATGTAGATGATGCTACTGAAATAGTTGCACAAATGGGAATGGAACCGATTATAAATGCTTTGGAGCAAGGGGTAGATATTGTTATGGCAGGCAGATGCTATGACCCCGCAGTGTTTGCTGCATTACCAGTAATGAAGGGATTCCCTGCCGGTTTGGCCCTTCATATGGGAAAAATTCTGGAGTGCGCTGCCATTGCAGCTGATCCGGGAAGTGGCAGTGACTGTATGATGGGCGTGTTGGATGAAACGGGATTTGAGGTATTTCCGCTTAACCCCATAAGAAGATGTACTGAAATGTCTGTAGCGGCTCATACCCTTTATGAGAAATCCAATCCGATAATGCTTCATGGACCCGACGGGATCATTGATCTAAGTGGGTGCAGCTTTACACAGGTGGATGACAAGACAGTCAGGGTTGAAGGAACTAAATTTCAGCAGGCTGAAAAGCCGATGGTGAAAATAGAAGGTGCGAGGCTTGTAGGTCAGAGGACAATTTCAATAGCGGGCATACGTGACCCCGTTATGATTGAAGGGATTGATGCAATATTGGAGTATGTCAGAAATACAGTTGAGCAAAGATATGGTGCCGGTCACGGTTATCTGCTGGATTTCAGGGTTTATGGTAAGAACGGCGTCATGGGGGACAATGAGCCTGTTGAGGGTACGCTTTCCCATGAGCTTGGTCTGATCATTGATGTTGTTGCTATGGATAAAAAATTATCAGAGTCAGTATGTTCATTTTCAAGGTCAACACTGTTGCATTACGGATACCCGGGAAGGATTTCGACAGCGGGTAATCTTGCATTTCCGTATTCACCGTCGGATATAAAGGCAGGTGCTGTCTACGAGTTTTGTGTTTATCATCTTATTCCGAGTGACAGGGGGATGTTCCCGATGGAGATTTTGGAGGTGCAAAATGAAAATCAAGTTTAAAGATGCAGCGAAAGTCATAAGAAGCAAGAATTCCGGCCCGTATGAGCTGACATTCGATATAATATTCAAAACCAGGGAATTGTTTGAAGCTGCGGTAAAAAGCAGGGTTTTAAGCAAGGAGCTGATTGCACGGCTGTATTCGGTTGATGAATCGGATGTTGCAGGAATCATTGAATTTCCACCGGCTAAGGCAATAAAGGCAACAATAAGAAGAAAAGTTGTTTCGGGCGGACCCGGGGACAGGGATGTTTACGGTGCTCAGCAGCATGCTCCGCTCTTTGACATTGAGTTTGATACAGAGGAGGAAGTTTCATGAATTCATATCTTTTACAGGAACAACTTATGCATGCTACATATTTTGCACCCAGGGGCAGGCAGAGGCTTTATAATCTCGGACACCAGCTTGCACAGCGACACTTGAATGCATCAGATCTCTTGATTGGTTTCATTGGTGGGGAAGGGGCAGGGAAATCAAGGCTGATCAGTGGAATGTTTCCGGGACTTGAACTAACCAATGATGATGATGGAATAAACGTCAGACCGCTTCCTCTGCTTGAGGCTTATGAGGGGAGTTTTTACAGCAGTCACACATATCATGTGGATGTCAGATTTGAAACTGCTTTTTCACAACCCGGAGTAATTGCTGGGGCTATCAGAGGTGCAATTGCTGCAAATAAAAGAGTAATAGTTGAACATTTTGATTTGATATATGACATTTTGGGGATTGATGCGGATGTCATGGTTGCCATCGGGGAGGAAGTCATTGTCACAAAACCTACGATTTTTGGTCCAAAGCCTGATGTGCTGGCCAAGCATGTTTTAAGATCACTGAAATACAGGAAAATGGCTCATTCAGCGGAAGATCTTACAAATCTTGTGCTGGAGCGGTATTTTGATATAACCAAAACCCCACGGCATGGAGATATCAGGCATGGATTTCTGCTTGAATTTGAAGAGTGTCCACTGGTCCCTGTAGATGAGATAGAAAAAAAAGTCCTTGAATATATAGCAATGGATCTTCCAATAGACTATCTCAATGATGAACACATCTCCCTTGGTGATGCTGAAAACTGGCACTGCACCGGACCACGTCTTCATGTGAAGTCCACAGGACAAATTGAGTCTTTCCGCCTTGAAAAAGACTACATCTATGACCCCAAGGAAGACATTTATATCCTGGCGGGCCGCGTCGGCGAACCCGACACCACCTCCTTCTAATAATCAGGTCGGGAATAAATATTAGTAATAATCAGGTCGGGAATAAATATTAGTAATAATCAGGTCAGGAATAATTATTACTTCCCATGATTAACGTTTTATGACAGATCCCCTTGGAGGTCGGAGTGATGAAAATTATAACAAGTTGGGTTAGTATTGCATTGGTCATATGTCTTTTAGGCGCGTGTATTGGGATTCTTATTACAGAAAGAAGTAATAATACTACTTTAGAAATTACTAAATTCGAATTTTCGCTGACATTTGGTCCAAATGGAAGAAGCACGATAAATACTTTTACAGATATGATCACCAAGGATTTGGCATCAGATGGTGTTATAGCAACCAAATTTGTTATGTCAAATAAAGATAGACGGAAAGTCAAGGAAATGTTCAAGAACATGGACATTCTGTCCTATCCACAAAATTTAAATATTAAGAAATATTATGATCACATCGAGATTATTATCCTTCATGTTGAAATTGATGGAAAAGAGCATTCAATATTCTGGACAGTACCATGGGATTTCAGTTTTGACGAAGATGACAGGCTGAGTTTGATTCATCATGATTTCATTGAATTTGTTAATTTCATAAAAGAATTAGTTTTTAATTCAGATGAGTTCAAGAAACTGCCAAATGCATCCGGGGGCTATATGTAATCTTCTGATGATGGGGAATTCCTTCTAATGAAAAAATATGACAGGCCTGTTATTTTTTGCATTTGATTTATTGTGATTCCATAATATCTGCACACTTTAATAACTTTTTCTATAATATCAGATGGAGAGTCTAAAAAATAATCACAATTATGTAAATAAAAACGCATTATCTGATCAGTGAAGAAATCTATTGCTTCCTCCAATGTAAAATTTTTCTTATCAAAACAGGATATTCTTTCATCTGATTTATTTTTGAGAAAATCAAACATGTTTAAACCTTCAAGTTTGAAAAAGCGAAGAATTTCACTCCTGCGGGCGAGGTTGATTATGACGCATTTATTACTGATGCTGCACCATTTATATGAATATGGTTCATCCGTGATGCCCGCTTTAACTGCATTGTGGGAGATGTAACGAAATAAATCCGTGAATTGTTTACTGTTAAAAACCGGATTGCTTCCAAAGCGCCTTTCAAACACATGGCCTGTTCGATTATGCCACATATTGTAATATTTGGCATATTTTTCCTGAACTAATTTCATTAGTACTGAGATGGCATCCAAAGGAGCCTCAAGAATATAATGAAGATGATTGTTCATAATTGAAGAACAATGAATTTTGATTGTTGTATCTGCTATATATTGATTCATAAAGCTAATGAACAATTCCTTTTCTTCATCCGTTTTAAATATATTTTCTTTGTTATTGCCTCTGTTATAAATGTGATAAATATTCAGAGGACTTTCTTCTCGTTTATTTGACATAAACAAACTCTACCTTATTTCAAAAGTAATGTGAATAAACTAATTGGCAAATATTACCATCTGGTTTAAATTTCTAATAATCATTCCCGACCTGAATATTGGTCGGGAAGATTATCAGGGAAGCGAACATATGTACGGGTTGGGGTGGGGTATGGTATAATTGAGGGGAAGCGGAGGATTTATGGGAATGTTCAGGATATCATCGCAGTATAGTCCCAAGGGAGACCAGCCTGAGGCAATCAAGCAGCTCAGTGAAGGTATTATAAAGGGGAAAAAAGATCAGGTTCTTTTAGGGGTTACGGGTTCGGGTAAGACATTTACGATGGCAAATGTCATTCAGGAGGTTCAGCGACCGGCAATTGTTATTGCTCACAATAAAACCCTGGCAGCCCAGCTTTGCAGTGAATTCAAGGAGTATTTCCCTGATAACTGTGTTGAATTCTTTGTAAGCTATTATGATTATTATCAACCGGAAGCGTATATCCCATCTTCCGATACATATATTGAAAAAGATTCATCCATAAATGATGACATTGACCAGTTGCGGCATTCTGCAACAGCTGCTCTTCTTGAAAGAAAAGATGTTATAATTGTTGCATCTGTCTCATGCATTTATGGACTCGGGGATCCCGAGGATTACAAGGAACTTATGGTTTCGGTACGCAAAGGCATGAAAAAGGACCGGGATGAAGTAATTACAGGCCTGGTTGACATCCAATATACAAGAAATGAAATTGACTTGAAAAGAGGAACATTCCGGGCAAGGGGTGATATCCTTGAAGTAATTCCGCCGTATGATGAAAAAGTTGGTATAAGAATTGAATTTTTTGGGGATGAAGTGGAAAGAATCCTTGAAATTGATACCGTTACCGGAGAAATCAAGGGTGAGCGGACCCATGTTGCCCTGTTCCCGGCATCTCACTTTGCGACTTCCCATGAAAAAATGATAAAGGCAGTCAAAGGCATCGAGGAAGAGCTTGAATGGCGCTTGAAAGACCTGCATTCCCAAAACAAACTGGTAGAAGAACAAAGGTTGGAACAACGAACCCGATATGACATTGAAATGCTCACGAATGTGGGAATCTGTTCCGGAATTGAAAATTATTCGAGACACATTTCAGGAAGACAAGAAGGCACACCGCCGTATACATTGCTGGATTATTTTCCGGATGATTACATAATGTTCATAGATGAGTCCCATGTTACCATTCCGCAGATCAACGGAATGTACAAAGGTGACAGAGCCAGGAAATCCAGCCTGATTGACTATGGATTCAGACTTCCATCAGCTTATGACAATCGTCCTTTGATGTTCGAGGAATTCAGAAAAAGGCAAAATCAGACCATTTATGTCAGTGCAACCCCTGCTGCTTATGAAATGAATCTTTCCGGTGATGCAGTTGAACAGATAATCAGACCTACCGGCCTGGTTGATCCGGAGATTGAAGTCAGACCGGTAAAAGGCCAGGTCGATGACCTTATAGGAGAAATACGGGATACAGTTAAAAAGGGATTCAGGGTGCTTGTGACAACGCTTACTAAAAGAATGGCGGAAAATCTGACGGAGTTCATGGACAATCTTGAGATCAGGGTCAGATATCTTCACTCTGACATCGATACTATCGAAAGGATGGAAATCCTCCGTGATTTGAGACTTGGTGAATTCGATGTTCTTGTAGGCATCAATCTATTGAGGGAAGGACTCGACCTTCCGGAAGTTGCTTTGGTTGCAATCCTTGATGCTGACAGGGAGGGTTTCCTAAGAAGTGCCCGTTCCTTGATACAAACCATTGGTAGAGCCGCCAGAAACTCCGAAGGCCGTGTAATTATGTATGCAGATAATGTAACCAGGTCAATGGATATTGCCATAAGTGAAACAAAACGCAGAAGAGACCGGCAGCTGGAATATAATAAAATAAATGGAATTACTCCAAAGAGCATCATCAAGGAGGTCAGGGGAGTAATTGACAATTTGGTCAGAGAGGAAGACTCTTCATATAAAGGAGAGCCCAGAAAAATCAAGGATCTTGGCAAAGAAATAAAGAGACTCGAGATACTCATGGAAAGAGCAGCTGCAAATCTGGAATTCGAAGCTGCTGCCAGATACAGGGATGAAATAAGAAAAATAATGAAATTGAAAGATGGTGTAAGTTTATGATATATGGAAATGTTGAATTATTCAACGTTGAAAGGCTTGAAAACAGAGGTGGCATACAGGGGGTTTTACTTAATAGATTCAGCCAATCGGTTTTCAACGGACTCGACAGGGGGGAGGACCGACGCGGCCATGTTACACAATCCTATTGCAATGATATCGAGCTTCGATTTGAGACCAAGTCCAAAAGTGTCACTATAAAGGTAGGGGCATGGGATAATGAAGGTTATATTACAGTATTCAATGGGGAATACTATCACAGCCTCCACCATCTTTCTAAAGATTCCATATCGACAATTGAGCTTGAAAGGCATCCGCGTCTTGCACTTATGCCCGCTGTCGAAGATGAAAGATTCAACAGGAATATCTGGAGGGTGATTTTCCTGAAAAGGTTTCAGGCGATTTTTACTGAAGTTACTGCATCAGATGGGGAAATAAGTCCACCGCTTTATAATCTAAAACCCCGAACCATGCTTGCCTATGGTTCATCCATAACCTTTGGAGCAGGCACCGGGCCAGCATCACACCTGCATCATATGCAGATACTGGCCAGAAGGCTTGGCTATCAGCTGATGAATAAAAGTATGCCGGGAAGCTGCTTTTGTGAAGCTGCCTTCGGCGATTATCTCAGTGATATTTCCGCTGACATTTATTATTATGAGCTTGGGGGAAACATGAGACTCAGACACACCCCGGAAGAATTTGATGAAAGAGCCAGACATATTGTGGAAGAGACCAGAAAGAAAAATCCGGAGGCACCGATTGTGCTGCTGACGGTGTACCCTTTACTGAGCAGCATACCGGATGAAGATAATGAAAAAGCATCTGCTGTAATTGATAAATTCAATGAAACCCTCGTTAGGCTGGCAGTAAGAGATAATAATATTCATATCATTGACAGTAGGGAGATTTTATCAGAACCGGGTCTTCTGTCATCGGATGGACTGCATCCGTCGGGATATGGAAATATTATTATGGCTGAAAGGCTGTATGAAAGAATTAAAGACATTATTTAACCTTCTTAATGTTGATAATGCCTTCCTCATAATATATTATTAATACAACTTAAATTAAGGGGGAAAACATGGAAAAGATAAGAGTTGGTATGTTCGGAATCAACGGACATCAGATTCATGAACTTCTGGCTGACAATGAAAGGGCTTGCTGTGTGGCAGTAGCCGAAATTGACAAATCATTGCTCCCCGAAGGGATTCAAAAGGACGAAACAATAAAATATTATAAAACATTTGAGGAAATGGTTGCTGATGAAAATGTAGACCTTATTTCCCTTTGTTCGCCCATAAGAAAAGATCAGGAAGAACAGACCTTGATGGCTTTAAAAGCCAAAAAGCATGTATATTCCGAAAAACCGGGTGCATTTACAGATGCAAAACTTGATGAAATCATAAAGACTGCAGAGGAAAATGGTGTTACATTCCATGATATGGCGGGAACTTGCTTTGAAGAGCCATTTCTTACCATGAAGGATATCGTTGATTCAGGCATATTGGGTGAAATTGTTCAGGTTTACGCACAAAAATCCTATCCATATCATGAAAGAAGACCTCAGGATGATATCACCGATGGTGGACTTATCCGTTGGGTGGGAGTTCATGCCACAAGGTTTATTGAACATACGACAGGATTGAAAATTGACAAGATATATTCTGTTGAAACAACCCATGCAAATCCTGTCAAGGGTGGCAACATGGCTACAGCAGCCAGTGTAATGATGACTCTTGAAAATGGTGCAGTTGGATCTATGTGTATCAACTATCTAAATCATAAAACCATCGGAGCATGGGGCAATGAGCATCTAAGGATATGGGGTACTGAAGGATGGGTGGAAGCAACTGACGGACTTCAGAAAACTCATCTTTATCTTCGTGACAGGGATGCCGGACCACTTGAATTGAAACATGAAAACAGAGATTATTTTGAATATATCCTTGATAATCTAATTGATGGAAAAGAGATGCCTATAAGCCTCGAGGATGAACTCCATCCTTTGAGAGCTGTTATTAGAGCAAAAGAAAATGTATTGGAATTGGTGAGATAATATGAAAATTTTACTTATAGGAATCAGGGGTTATGCAAAAGTCTTCATGGATGCACTTTTTGCCAACAAACCGGGCGAAGAATTTGAATTCGTCGGTTATGTGTATCCTAAGGACAGGACAAGTCCCATACCGCAGGAACTCATCGACAATAATATAACAAGATATGACTCACTGGATGAGTTTTACGAATCCAATGAAGCTGACCTTGTAATAATTTCATCTCCCATACAGCTGCATGTAACACAAACAATCAAAGCGTTGGAAAATGGTTCAAATGTGCTTTGCGAAAAGCCAATTGCAGCTACAATTCAGGATGCTCTAAAGATGCAGGAAGCATCAGATCGCACCGGCAAGTTTGTAGCAGTTGGATTTCAATGGTCATTCAGTGAACCGATTCTGAATTTAAAAAAGGATATACTTTCAGGTAAATATGGTAAGCCAATAAGCTGCCGTACAGTTGTACAATGGCCAAGAAGTGAAAGATATTATAACAGGAGCAGCTGGGCAGGGAAGATAAAAAATGAATGGGGAGAATGGATTCTTGACAGTGTTGCAAACAATGCTACAGCTCATTTTCTTCATAATATGTTTTTTGTAGTTGGAGAAGAAATTAATAAAAGCGCTTCTCCGGTAAAAATCGAGGCAGAGGTATACAGGGCAAATGCCATTGAAAACTATGATACATTCATGGGAAAAATAAAAACGGATAATGGAGTAGATATGATATTCCTTGCCAGTCATGCTGTTCCTGAAAATATTCATCCTGTATTCGAGTTTAAGTTTGAAAAAGGTATCGTATCATTTGATTCAGCAAAAGACAGTGTTTTATACGGAATTACAGAAGATGGTGAAACAAGGGCGTATGGCAATCCCTTTGATGATGAAATGAGAAAAATATTTACTTCAATAAAAGCCATCCGTGGAGAAGAAGTCATTCCTTGTGATATAAAGACAGCCAGGCCCCAGCTTATAACAATTAATGCTGTTTCAGAGCATTACAGGATAGTTGATTTCCCTGAAAAAGTACTTGTCAGACAACCTCTTAAGGAACCCGGACTTGACACAACACTTATTTATGTTAAAGGAATAAAGGAAGTTCTGAACAAATGTTATTCAGAGGAAAAACTGCCTTCAGAACTAGGCGTTTCCTGGGCTGTTTCACAGGGCAGCTTTGAAGTAGGTGACTATTCTGAATTCAAAGGTGAAAAAAAGTGACGGAGTTTACGGTAAATACAAACAATAACTGCTGCATAATTGATATAACCCGGGATATTTCCCGGGTTATAAAAAATAGTGGGGTAATAAGTGGTCTTGCAATAGTTTTTATTCCGCATACTACTGCAGGAATAACAATCAATGAAAATGCAGATCCGGATGTAAAGACTGATATCCTTATGAAACTTGATAAATTAGTTACCAAAGACAGGAACTATTTACATGGGGAAGGGAACTCAGCAGCACATATAAAAGCTGTAATGACAGGCTTCTCGGTTAATGTAATCATAGAAGATAACCGACCCTTGCTGGGTACCTGGCAGGGGATTTATTTATGTGAGTATGACGGGCCCAGAGCACGTAGAATTTATGTAAAAATAATTAGTTCGTAGATAAATCGAGTAAATACCTTTCGGGTGTTTGCTTGATATCAGCAAACAGTTTTAAGGACTTTTGCGGAAATTGAATATTAGGGAGTTATGTATGTTGGAATTAATGAGGAAAAGAAGAAGTATAAGAAAGTATGAAAGCAATCTGATAGAACAGGAAAAATTGGATTCTATAATGGAATGTGCTCTCAGGTCGCCCTCTTCAAAACATAGGAGACCATGGACTGTCTGGGCTGTTACAGACACAGTGCTTAAGAGTAAACTGGCTGTTTCAAAACCTACCGGTGTACTTTTCATGGATCAAGCTCCGGTAATATATGTCGTAGCGGGATACCCGGAAGTTTCTGAATGTTGGATTGAGGATTGCTCAATTGTTTCAACAATTATTCAACTGGAAGCCGAAAGTCTTGGCTTGGGATCCTGCTGGGGCCAGATAAGAGGTCGGGACTTCAATGATGCACTAACATCTTCAGCATATGTCAAAAGTTTATTAGGGATGGATGATGATTGTGAAGTATTGTGTCTCATATCGGTTGGATATGCTGCTGAGGAAAAAGAAGGTCGTATGGATATACCATACAGTAAAAGTAAAACAATATAATCAAAGGGGAAAGACATGTATTTACAAGCTGAACACTGTGGAAAAATTGTAAAGGAACTGGCAGCGCTAAGATATAGCAAAGCAGTTGAAATCAAAAGAATTGGTATGATGAAGGGGGAAGTCGAAGGCAAGTATGATCTTCCCATGGATAGTGCAGGATTCATACCATACAGACCCGGAGATGAATGGGGAGAAGATGATGAAAAATATCTTTTTCGTGCGGATTTTGAAGTTCCGGATGAATTGACGGGCGAGACATTGCTTTTATTTGTAGAAACATCTGAATACGGGCAGGCAGATCCATTTACAAAAGGCATAACAACGAATTGGAACATGAACAGAAATCCGCAATTTTTACTGTACCTGAATGGCAGAACTGTTCAGGGACTGGATAAATTCCATAATTATGCAATTATGACTGATAATGCTGAAATAGGTGAAACCTACAGGATTGCCCTTGACGGTTATCCAGGTTCCAGGTTGAGAATTGAACGTGAAGGCAGAGTTAAACTTTACATTAAAGCTGTGGTGCTGGATAAGAAGGTTGAAAATCTTTATTATAACCTGAAGGTTTTGCTTGATGTTGCTGTACGGAATGAGAATGATAAGGAAAAAGCAGACCTTCTTGCATATGCTGAAAAAACCGTCAACATGCTGGATCTAAGGAAACCTTATTCTGATAATTTTTATAAAACTGTTGATCAGGCCAATGAATTTCTTGAAAAGGATTTTTATACTGAGTTCTGTGGGAATTCACAGGCAACCGTGAGTGGAATCGGGCATACACATATTGATGTAGCATGGCTATGGCCACTTGATATTACAAGGATGAAGACAATACATAGTTTTGCAACTGTTCTGGAATTAATGGATCATTATCCCGAATATCTTTTTATGTCAAGTCAACCACAGCTTTATGATTTTATAAAAAGAGAAAGACCGGACCTGCTTGAAAGAATCAAGGTAAAAGTTGAAGAAGGCAGATGGGAACCGGAAGGTGGAATGTGGCTTGAGGCGGACTGCAATATTACAGGCGGTGAATCCTTTGTCAGACAGCTTTTATTCGGGACAAGATTCTTTAAAAAAGAATTCAATGCTGAGTGCAAGGTGCTGTGGCTTCCGGATGTATTTGGTTACAGTGCAGCACTTCCTCAACTGTTAAAAAAAGCCGGGATCGATTATTTTATGACTACCAAGATATTCTGGAATGAATACAACAGATTCCCTTACGAAACATTTGAATGGGAGGGGATGGATGGATCCAAGGTGCTTTCCCACTTTATTACAGCAACTGATCCGGATGACAAGAGGATGTATGGTTCAACATATAATGGAGTAATATCAACGCCTCATGTAAAAGGTTCCTGGAGTAATTACCATCAAAAAGACCTTAATAATGATGTGCTGATGTCCTTTGGATATGGTGATGGAGGCGGAGGGCCAACCAGGAATATGCTTGAGGAAGGCAGAAGGCTCAGTAAAGGGATACCTGGATGTCCAAGATTCCAAATGAAAAAATCTGCAGATTTTTTCAAAGAGCTTGATGAAAGAGTAAAAAACAATCCGCGCCTACCCAAGTGGGTTGGAGAGCTTTATCTGGAATACCACAGGGGGACGCTCACATCAGTAGGTAAGAATAAATGGTATAACAGGAAATGTGAGAACCTTCTCAGGGATGTAGAGCTATTTTCAAGTATTGCTGCAAAGGCCAATCTTGTTGAATATCCTCAGTGTGACATTAATGAAATTTGGGAAACAGTCCTTTTAAACCAGTTCCATGACATACTCCCTGGTTCATCCATAAAAGAAGTTTATGAGGAATCCCAGTCCCAGTATGCACAAGCCATGTATAAATTGGGTAAAAAGCTGGATGATGCACTTGTAAGGATTGCTTATTCGACGGCTGAAGGTGATGATAAATGTGTTGTATTCAACCAGCTTTCTCATGAAAGATATGATGTCGCAAAGGTAAAGGTAAACAAAAATTATACTCATGCCATAGATGCCTCCGGGGTAAAATTAACCGGACAGATGGTGGATGAAGATGGAGAGAAATTCTTTATATTTACGGCAAAGACACCATCAATGGGTTATGCAGTCTTTGATCTGGTAGACGGAACACCTGAGACCGGAGATATGAATGTTTCAAAATCAATGATGGAGAATGATTATTTATGTCTTGAATTTGACAGTGATATGAACATTTCCTCCATTTATGACAAAAGCAATTCAAGGGAATTGGTAAAATCGGGAATGAAAGCCAATGAAATCATTGCTTTTGAGGATAAACCCCTGAACTATGATGCCTGGGATATCAATATCTACTATAATGACAAGAGCTGGTCTGTTTCTGATGTTGAAAGTGTAGAAATCCTGGAAAACGGACCTGTGAGGGGTGCCGTTAGAATAAAAAGGAATTTCCTTGATTCAATAATTGAGCAAACTGTTTATATATATAATTTCAGTTCAAGAATTGATTTCAAGACATATATTGACTGGAAGAATGACCATATACTTTTAAAAGCTGCATTTCCGATGGATGTTCATGCAGATAAAGCAACCTATGAGATTCAGTATGGAAATGTAGAAAGACCGACACATTGGAACACAAGTTGGGATTATGCAAAGTTTGAGGTCTGTGCACATAAATGGGCTGATATCTCAGAGGCAGATTATGGTGTCAGTTTGATGAATGATTGTAAGTATGGCCATGACATAAAGGATTCAGTTATGAGGCTGACACTCCTTAAATCTGCAACCAGCCCCAGTCCGGTAGCCGACTTTGGTGAACATTTCATGACATATTCCATTATGCCGCATGCAGGGGACTTCAGAACCGGCGGAACCATAGAGCAAGCCTATTCCCTTAACAATCCTTTGCATTCAGTTCATGTTAACGGCGGGGTTAGTATTCTTGGCACAGAGATGTCGTATATAAGTGTTGACAAGTCAAATGTTGTTGTAGAATCAGTTAAAAAGGCAGAGGATGGAAATGATTTAATTGTCAGACTATATGAGTGTCATAACAAACGTTCCCGTGTAAATATGAAAGTTTCAGGCAACATTATATCCTGTACAGAATGTAATCTTCTGGAAGAACAGGACATAGCGGTTGAATTCAATGGAGACAATATTAAATTTGAAATAAAACCCTTTGAAATTAAAACCTTCAAGATTAGTCTTTGAGGATAAGAAAAACCAGGTGCAAAACCTGGTTTTTTATTTTAGATGCATCATTTGACCCATCAAATTATTTAGAGAAGATTTTGTGAGGTTATCCATAAAAGCTGAGGGTGTAAATGTCATTTCGCCAAAGATAATGTTATTGTTGATATTATAGAAATCAACACGAACAAAAATGAATTCAGAACAAAGCTTTTTACAAAAGTCGTATATTTCATTCAGGTTAATGGGTTTGTCAAAATGGGGGTTTGGTGGAACATATGTCATGAAGGCCAGGTAGTTCCAATCAAAATCATAAAAGTACCATTCATCAGTTTCAAAACCGGAGCCGGGACAAATCATTATATATTTTGGGACACCGTGAAAACAATAAACTTTAAAATCAAGTAAATAATCGCCTAGATAATTTTCGCAAATAATTCGGGGAATTATGTTTTTATAATGCAATTCACCATACATATCAGCATAGTTCTGCTTTAACCAAACCCTTAGTTTTTTCAGCGTCTCTTTTCTATTTAACCGGGATTTGTCAGAGCAGAAAATATTCATTCCTGATCCATGAGTACACTTAAGTACAAATGATTCGGGGAGTTTATCAAAATCAATTTCATCAGCTGAATTAAAAACACCATAAATCTTATTAAGATGTTTATGCAGTCCCTTGGAATGAAGATGTTTTCGTACTTCAAATTTGTCAGCGCAAATCTTTTTAAGAGGAGAAGGTTTATAAAAATTCAACCACATCAACTTTTCATAGAAGGAACCGGGGTTTTTAAGATTCGGCAGCTTACCATATGTTTTAATGTATAGTAATTTTATAAAAGTTTTGGGGAAAAATCTGACAAATAGTCTTCTTAAACTCATCACTCATGGTCCACCAATACATTTATCCATCGACGTGATAAAAATCTTCTCCTGGCTATTATTACCTTTAAAAGTTCTTCAACATTTATCAATGCCATGGCCCAATAGATTGGCAATTTAAGTACTAAAACTGCAAAGAATGCAACAGGTATTCCCAGTAACCAAACCATTCCCATGTCCAGAAACATACAAAAACGGGTATCTCCGCCGCTTCGTAAAATTCCTACAATGTAAACAAAACCCAGCTGACGTATTGGGATAAAAGCTGCTGTAACATAGATGCATTTTATTGCCAATTGTTTCGTTTCTTCGGTCAAACCAAATAGCCCGGCGAATATATGTCCAAACAAAGCATAAATGATGGCAAGGAACAAGGTTACAATAAATTCCATTCTGACAAGCCTTTTGGCAATTGAAAAAGCGCTTTCAATTTTGTTTGCACCCAGCTGATTACCTACCAATACAGCAGTTGCATTTCCCATTCCTATAAGGAAAGCCCATATAAGGTCTGAAATTGTAAGGGCAACCTGAGCCGATGCAATGGCGGCAGTGCCAAGGAAACCATATGCTATGAAATATACAGATACCCCGACAACCCAGGCAGATTCGTTGATAATGACTGGAAAAGCAGTCTTGATAACTTTTTTCAACATGGCGGTATTGAAACTGAAAAAATCCTTCAATGTTCCAGCCAAAGGGTGGTCCTTGGATTTGTAAATTATTATAACAAGAAGCAAAAGTTCTATTATTCTGGCAATCAATGTAGCAATGGCAGCGCCTTTAACACCCAGTTCAGGCATTCCCCAGTTTCCATTTATCAGTAGGAAATTCAAAAAAGTATTAATGCTAAGGGCAATTATACTGGCTGCCATGGGAAATTTTGTTTTATGGACACTTCTGGATGTATAAGCAAAGACATAAGCAATAGCTACCGGTATATAAGTAAAGGCAGCAATTGAAAGATAGCTGGAACCCTTTTGTATAACTATTGGATCTCTGAGAAACAAACTGATAATCTGGGATGGGAAGAAAAGGGTGCCTATCGTGAAGAGGGTGGAAAGAAACAAGCCAATTGTAAATGCCATTCCCATGATTTTTCTAATATTTACTATATCTTTTTTACCCCAGTATTGTGCTGTGTATATACCAAGTCCGCTGTATGCACCAAACAGTGTTATTATCATGATAAAGAATATCCTGTTGGAAACACTGACAGCAGCAAGTGCAGCTTCACCTCTGGAGCCAATCATCATATTGTCAACCAAATTCAATAGAGTTCCCACAAAATTTTGTATGGCAATCGGTAAACCTATTTTTAAAATATTCTTAATCAGTGATTTATTTGTACTTAAATCGGTCACAAAAATCTCCCTAAATATATCCCGGTAAATTATATAGCAGGAGAGAACAAATGTCATTAGGGGAGGCTCCCCCGACGGGATTCATCATGCTTGGCTTGCCCGCAAGCTGTGCGGCA
>CAYYXJ010000042.1:0-3155 GCA_964475455.1 uncultured Clostridiaceae bacterium
AAGAAACTTTATCAGGATAAGTATGTCAGCGAAAAAAAACGAACCGGCAGGTTGAAAAAGCTTGCTGAGGACTTTGGGCCATACCTTCATCTAAGGGAATCAGAGATTGAAGATGTGTGTAATTCAATCGAATTAATTGACATTGGAAAGGTCTCTGTTGCTCACTTTTTGCCTGAGAGCAGTACACTTGCTACTGATGATGAATTTGAAAACATGAAAAAGCATTGCTGGATTGGATATAAGATTGCAGCATTGTCATATGAAACATCCCACTTGGCCAGAGGAAACCTTAATCATCGTGAGAATTATGATGGGACAGGATTCCCACAGGGTCTAAAAGGTAATGCGATACCATTTCTTTCCAGGGTTATACGAATCCTGGCATATTATGACGGTATTGTTAACAGAAATCAAGCTCTTGGTTTAGAGTTGATTATAAATGAGCTGGACGTTAGGAAGGGGAAATTTTTTGATCCTTCCATTACTGATAGTTTTATCGAATTCCTAAGGAGAAAATCATAAGACACCGGGTTTTGTCTACTGGGATTAAATGGAGAAAGGTTATTATGAAGAAGACAATCATATTCACACTGGCAATTGCAATTGCAATATTTGTTGCAGGCTGCGGACTGGAAGGAGGTAACAATAAGAAATTTATCTATAACTATGTAGATTCAAAGGTTCAGGATGAAATGCTAAATGAAGTATCATTCTCGTTTGAAGCTAAAAATGACCAGGATCTGCAGTTATATTTACAGGTTTACAAGGGTTATGAACAGATTCATGAACTAAAGACACCTATTACTGATAAAGGCGAATCAGTATTTTACTTGAAAATTAGCAATGGTGACGAATTGGTATGGACATTGGAAGGAGCAGAATTTTCAGCTGATCTCAGTACGGAAAATTTCATTGAAGGTATGGGAAGTGTCAAGACTTTCATTTCAAATACTTCCAATGTATCAAGTGGACGTGCAATGCTTATGGTCATGAACATCAATGAAGATGAGATGGCCGGTGATGTAATTGGTTTTGTAGAAGACTCAAATTTTGAAGGAATTCTCAATACCAATGAAACAGACATTACGGTCGTTCTGTCTGTCGGTCTGGCCATTGATATAAAAGAATAGATATTATTAATCCCCGTAGCCGAGTGTATGTTAAATTCAACGGTTGACGGGGATTTTTTTATTCAGGTATCCCTTCAATTTACAATTATTCAATATAAATATAATATATGTCTGAAAGAATAATAAACAGGAGATGTATTTTGGGATTCAAATTTAAATATATGAGTATTCCCGCGAAAAATTCTGATTTGTTTGATCTTTATGAGAAACTCGGTTGGAATGATTATTTAAAGTTGTCTGAAGATAAGATGACAAAAGCAATGAATGGAAGTCTATTTTGCATATATGTGTATGATGGCAACTTGCTTGTCGGAACGGGCCGGGTAATTTCAGATGGGATTATAAATGCATATATCTGCGGGATTGGTGTTTTGCCAAGCCACCGTAACCTTGGAATAGGCAGCGAAATAATATCACGGCTAAGTGGTTATTGCCGCGATAAAGGACTGCATGTTCAATTGGTCTGTGAGAGCGATTTGGTGCAAATGTACAAGAAATTCGGTTATGAGGAATTCGCAGTTGCACTTAAATTGAAGGAGGAAACCTGATGCCTTTTCTTATTGTCAGAAATGATATAACAAAAATGGAGGTAGAGGCCATAGTAAATGCCGCCAACAATGAACTTAGAATCGGCAAAGGTGTTTGCGGAGCTATTTTTAATGCAGCAGGTGCTAAAAAATTAGCAGCAGAGTGCCGTGACATTGGGTTTTGCAGGACAGGTGATGCGGTTTTGACAGGCGGATATGATCTTCATGCCGAATATATAATTCACACTCCCGGACCTGTGTGGCAGGGGGGAGATTTCAATGAAGCAGAGTTACTTGCTGCTTCTTACAGGAATTCATTGATTGTTGCCAGGGAAAACGGCATTGAGTCCATTGCATTTCCATTGATATCAACGGGAATATATGGTTTCCCGATAGAGCAGGCACTTGAAATAGCTTCCTTGGAAATTCAAAGTTTTCTAACTGAGAATGATATGACGGTTTATCTCGTACTTTATGATGACGAAAGTTTCAAAATTGGCAAAAAAACTTATCCTGACATACAGGAATTTATTGCCCAAAAATATATTCCCGAAGATATGCTGCGGTATTCAAGGCGAAATTTTATCAGTAAATCAAATCTGCATGACAAAAAAGAAATAAAATTTGAAGAGCAAGTAAGCGAAATCAGCATAAAACTAATGGAGACCTTCCGGGAAATGTTATTTCGCAAGATTGATGAATACGGTATGAAGGATCCTGAAGTTTATAAAAATGCGAATATTGACAGGAAACTTTTTTCAAAGATAAGAAGCAACTCAAATTATTTTCCAAGCAAGAATACAGCTATTGCACTTGGAATAGGTCTCAGACTCAATTATGTGGAAATGCAGGAGTTGCTTGGAAAAGCCGGTTATACACTCTCAAGAAGTATACTTACGGACGTAATTGTAGAATATTGCCTTGAAAAGGGAATCTACAATATATATGAAATAAATGAACTTCTCTTTGAAGAATGCGGCGAATGTCTCGGTCTGCACTAGCCCATCTCTTATTGATCTATTAAATGAAAATGAATTGTAACGTGATTCAGCTTGTAATTGTCGCTTTGTGGGCGACCTTTTTCTTATGTTAATGAAATAAACTTTGTATATAAATTTACGGAGGAAAGAATAATGAAAAACTTAAGAACTGAATTGGTATTTATATTGGACAGGTCAGGTTCCATGTCAGGATTGGAGTCTGATACTATAGGCGGATTCAATTCCATGATTGAAAAACAAAGGAAGGTCGAAGGAGAGGCAAAAGTGACTACTGTGCTTTTTGATGACAAATATGAGATTCTCCATGACAGATTTGATTTAAAGGAGATTGGAAAGATTACCGGGGAATCATATTTTGTAAGGGGTGCTACAGCATTGCTGGATGCAATTGGAGTTACCATTGAAAAAATGGTCGCTGTGCAACGAAATCAGTCTGACGCGCTGATGGGGTTTCTGGATACCGTCACGGACGATGAGCAATGCCGGATTGTCTTTCT
>CAYYXJ010000042.1:3165-9438 GCA_964475455.1 uncultured Clostridiaceae bacterium
ATCAGTCTGAAGAAGCAAGGGCTGAAAAGGTGATCTTTATAATAATTACAGACGGTATGGAAAATGCAAGCAGAGTGTATAACTACAGTACGATAAAGCAAATGATAAAAACAGAGGAAACAAAATATGGATGGGAATTTATCTTCCTCGGCGCAAACATAAATGCTGAACATGAAGCAGGTAAAATAGGCATTAAGGTTGAAATGACTGCAAACTTCCATGCCGACAAGAAGGGAATGGATAATATGTATAAAAGTGTAGACAGGGTAGTGATGAATTCCAGGGCCGGCAGACTTTTTGATGACAAGTGGAAAAGTGAAGTTGAAGAAGATTATAAAAATAGAAAATCTGAGAGGTAAAGTGCCATATATGGTACAAATATAATGATAGTATCCAGTTACAGAAAAGTCGTTCTGTTGGATCTCCTTTATTTTTACTATTGCAGAACCCCGGTTGACCGGGGTTTTTGCATACAGTGGTTTAAAATGTTAGAATGTTGTGTAACAGAAAGAATATATTGCTTCTAAAACGCGAGGCCTATATATAAATTGAAACATATGAAAGAGAGACTAATGGAAAAAAAATTCGCGGACCTTCAGTTGGATGAAGATATACTGAAGGCATTGGATGACATGGGCTTTGTAACGCCCACAAAGGTACAGGAACTGTCAATTCCTATTTTACTTCAGAAAAAAGATGTAATAGTTATGTCTAAGACCGGCAGTGGAAAAACGGCTGCCTTTGGAATACCCATGGTTCAGCTGATAGAAGGTGACTCAAAATCCCCAAGGGGTTTGGTTCTTACACCTACCAGGGAATTGGCCATACAGGTTGACAAAGATATTAAGGACATAACCAAATACAAGAATATGCGTACTACGGTTGTTTATGGAAAGCATAATATGGATACTGAAATAGCGGCTTTGAAAAAAGGTGTATCCATTGTGGTAGGTACCCCGGGCAGGGTCAGCGACCATATCAAAAGAGGTACCTTCGATACAAGCAAGATAGAATTTCTGGTTCTGGATGAAGCTGACAGAATGCTGGATATGGGATTTATTGACCAGGTCTATGACATAGTCAAAAAAACACCCAGAACACGTACAACCATGATGTTCTCAGCTACAATGCCCGGTGAGGTCAAGAGACTCAGCAATTCATATATGAATAATCCGCAGAGTATAGAACTTGAGTCAGACACAATGACAGTTGATACAACTGAGCAGATCTATTACAGAGTTGAAAGAAATGAAAAAAGGACACAGCTCGATAGAATTTTAAAGTATGAACAACCGGACAGTTGCCTTATCTTTTGCAATACAAGGGATGAGGTTGACAGGGTTCATGATTTTCTAGCAAGAAAAAGGTACTTTGTTAACTCGATACATGGTCAGAATGCACAGGGTAAAAGAATCAAAACCATTGACCGTATCAAAGATGGAGATGTTCAGGTTGTTGTAGCTACAGATGTTGCTGCAAGGGGTCTTCATATAGACGATCTAAGTCTGGTAATAAACTATGATGTACCTGAATTCAAGGATGCTTATGTGCACAGGATAGGCAGAACCGGAAGGGCAGGCAAAGAAGGCAGGGCTATTTCCCTGGTTACAACAAATGATATATTGACCCTTTATGAAATAGAAGAGCATGTAGGTGCCAGAATCTTTGAAGAAGATCTACCTACTGATGAAGAAGTTGCTGCAGCCATTGAAAAATCCGGCAGCAAATGGGCAGGAAAACTTGCACCGCCTGTAAAACCACAACCTTTCAGGGAATTAAGGGGGGGCAAGAGTGCACATCAAAGTCACCATCAGCGGGCCAGGCAATCCTCACATAAATCAGCAGGAGCTAAGAAAAATCAATTCAACAGGGAAAAAACCTACAAGAGTCCGGTCAGGGAGACTGTTGCTGAAACAACACCTGCCAAAGCCCGGGTAAATGAAATGAATCCGGTTAAGCCTCCGGTGAAACCTCATATAAGGAAAAAATATGTTGAAAGAACAGATGGTAGACCAAGAATCAACAAGGATGCATTGAAGGGTAATAATATTTACCGGCAAAGAGCAGAGGCTTCCAGGAAAAAAAGTGCTGTTAATGAAGAAAGCAGCAGTAAGTCCTTTCTGAAAAAATTATTGAAAAAATAAATTCAGTATGCATTTAAACAGGTGTGAACTTTCACACCTGTTTTTTACACCATAAGAAAGCGGAATATGATTAATTCACAGATTATTCATATTTTAATCAAGGAATCTATGCAAGGTAAGGGTAATATTATATATATAAAAAAGTTTATTAAAAATTACAAATGGAAGGTTTAAGGATATGACAGAAAAAAAAGGAAATGGCAAAGCAAAGCTCTGGCTTGCCGGAATAGCACTTTTACTTGTTGGTACGATGGTAGGGGCAGTAATAGGGCTCATAGCCACAGGTATAGTTTTCACTGAAAAAATCGAAACTCTCAGTGAAGAGTTGCTTGAAGAGGCAAACACAAATTCACAAAAAATAATTGAAGAACAAATTAATGGTTTTGATATTCGGTTTAATGAATTCAGTGATGGCCTGGCAGAAAATGATTCTAGAATCAGTGAAATAATTACTGATTTGACAATAATGGATACAGAGATAGAAAAAGCCATGGAGATGCCTGAAATTCCAACGGTTTCAGTAGTTGACAGCTATTCAGAAACTGTAAAGGCTATAGCAGCAAAAGCTCTGCCTTCTGTAGTTGGAGTAAGGACTATCGAAACTGTCAGCGGATATTTCCGAGGCAGCTATGATGTTGAGGGAATAGGGACAGGGGTTATAGTAAGCAGCGATGGTCTGATACTTACAAATCAACATGTTGTTACTTCAAATCCAAAATCTGTAACAGTAACATTGATTGACGGAACCGAACATGATGCAACTGTCATGTATACTGATGAAATTATGGATTTGGCTATTATAAAAATTGATGCAACCGGATTAACTGCAGCCGAACTTGGTGATTCCGGTCAATTGACTGTCGGGGAAACTGCAGTTGCAATAGGGAATCCTCTGGGACTTGAATATGATAGAAGTGTCACTGCAGGCATCATAAGCGCTTTGGATAGAAGCCTTCAGCTCAGCAGCTCGCAGATTGCAGAAAATCTGATTCAAACGGATGCCGCAATAAATTCCGGTAACAGCGGCGGTCCATTATTGAATTCAAGGGGACAGGTTATAGGAATCAACACATATAAGGACATGGACGGGGAAGGAATCGGTTTTGCAATTCCTGTTAATATTGCTGTTCCTTTTGTCAATCAGATTATAGAGACAGGCACTTATGAAGGAGTTCAGCTGGGTGCAGTGCTTCTTGACAAAGTCATACTTGAATACTATACAACTGAAGAAAATATAGTGATTGAAGAAGGAATTTATATTTATGATATAAAGGATGGTTCAGATGCAAAGGCAAAGGGATTATCCATAGGAGATATTGTTCTAAAAATAGATGATGCTTATGTAAATACAAACACAGAATTCAGGAGCATACTTGGAAACTATTTACCGGGTGATAAAGTGATATTAAGTGTTCTTCGAGACGGTCAGAACATTGAGATTGAAGTCATGCTTGAAGCAATCAGCAATTAAATTGCCCTCCCTTTAAAGGCCGGTCGAAGGACTGGTCTTTTTTTGTATAAAAACTTTATGGTATATACTCCAGTCGTATATAATATATATAAATAGAAAATTTGGAGGGCTTATGAAAAAATATATGATATTTGCTTTCAGGGGAGATTCAATGTGCTTTATACATGTGCTGTTGAATGCAAAGGATATGAATGATAAAGGAATAAAATGCAAGATTGTTATGGAAGGGGAGGCTGTGACACTCTTGAAGGGTCTTGAAGAATCGGGTAATCCCCTCTATTTGAGTGTTAAGAAAGCAGGTTATTTTGAATGCATCTGCAGAGCATGTTCGGCAAAGCTGGGGGTTCTGGATTTCAATGAAACAACCGGAATTCCTGTGGTTGGAGATATGGCCGGGCATCCTTCTATGGCAAGATTCATTGATGAAGGTTTTGAAATAATCACAATGTAGACTTATTTTGTTTTAAAATATTGTTGTTAAATAAATGGTGACAGAATATATAAAAGTTATTTTTTGTGATAATATATGAATATATCAAAGGCAAGGCATTTTTACGAGAGGGTTCAGTCTGACCCCTAAGTAATGCATTCCCACTCAGCTTCGTTGTTAAAAGAGAATGGAGTGATTTTTATGAGTTGTTCATACGAATTGATTTGCGAAAGCTGTGGTTACAGGGATATTTTCAGATTTGGTCTGGGATTTTTATACAACTGGGATATGCTTTTTGAGTTCCATGATGATAATGAGCTTTTAAAAAGGCTGGTTAAAACAAAATCAAACTATGAAAAAATCAAGGAGCTGATAACCCACCATCATGCAATGGTTTCTTCAGACTATGGGCATGATATATATTATTGCAGGGGATGCGGGACTTTTAATGAAGGGTTTTATCTTCATATAAACTTCGATGGCGGTGAATTTGAACCTGTATATGAATGCCGTGAATGTGGTTTGAAACTGGAGAGAACAGAATTTGAAGAAGAAGAACTATGCCAGAGATGGCATTTGGATATGCTTCATAAAAAGTATCCTTGTCCTATGTGCGGTGAGCATACTTTAAAAAGAGAATTCAACTAAGGGTTTTATTCCATGTGATAATAGTTAATCATTTATACAATGCAAGTATTTTGCTGCAATGCACAGTTATCATATCTTTCAGGGTTTCAGGGCTTAGAACCTCGATCCTGTCACCATAGGAAATAATCCAGGAAAGCAGGCCTTTGTCCATGACTGCCTCAACATTCAATGTTGACTTGCTTTCGGTATCAGGAATCAAATGAATGTCATTGCCAAATTTATCAAAAACCTGACTGGCGAGTGCGGTATCAATGCGCAGTCTGATTCTTTCAGGATTTCCTGTAAACATTGAAACGGTCTTGTTTAAATAATCTGCCAGGTTGAAGCCATTTGGAGCAAGTTCCCGAAGGGCACGTCTCTTTTTGTCAGAGATTTCAATGTTTGTCATTTTTTCAATTCTGTAATGAGAAAAGTTCGCATACTCTTTTGTTGTACTTATCATGTAATAATTCTCTGCATACCATGTTGTAAAATACGGGCTAACCCTGTAACGGTAACCATTTCTGCTCAGCACCCTTTTTCCTGTTTCGTCATATTGAAAATACTGGAAAGTCAGTTGCTTGTTTTTAACAATTGCCGTGTTTATTTTATCAACATTGTAGTAAATGGATTCATTATCATGCTTTGACCGTTTGGATACAGATATTTGTTTTTTTAATTCGTGGGCGATACTATTGCTTGTCAATCCCAGAAGTTTATCAAGAAGCTCAATACTTTTTCTTTCAGTCAGAAAATGTGCTTGCTGGACTGCGTCCATAAGGATTTTCAGTTCCGCTGTCTCAAGCTGCCTTTTACCCATGAACCATCCGGATTTGCCTGATTTGACGATGTCATATCCGGCTTCCTCAAGGGCAGTTATGCATCTGTAAACAGAACGTCTTTCCGTTTGTATACCCATTGAGTTTAGTTTTTCGATTATTTCAGTAGCGTTCAAAGGGTGATCTTCATCTGTATAACAGTTTAATACATTTAGTATCTGAAAGGATTTTACAGCAAGAGTTGACATGATTTTCTCCTTGAATTGTTATTGTATGCTAATTGTACCATAAATGGCATTGATTGCTAATCTGATTATTATTAAAACCAATGGTAAAACTATAGTAAATTTGGATACCAAAGCATAGAAAAGTACACTCGGTTTATTGTTATTATATTAAAAAAGGCTGGTATTAATAATGGATAAAAAGAAGAGAGTTTTAGAAGCTATAAATGGTGGAAAGCCTGATTTTGTGCCCACCTGCTTTTCTCTGCATTTTGAGAAAAGAAGAGCTTATGGAGCTCAGGGAATTGCTTCACATTTGGAATTCTTTAAAAAAACTGATACTGATGTATTTAAAATCATGAATGAAAATCTGGTTCCTTATGCAGGAGAAATTAAATATCCCGATGATTGGGAAAAAGTAGCGACACCCGACATTACTGATAAATTCATTCAGGATCAATTGGAATTGACAAAGAGAATCATCGAAGGATGTGATGAAAATGCGTTTTTTGCAGGAACTTTACATGGAACGGTCATGACACCGACAGATTTAATACCTCCATTTTACTCCCCCCTACTCAACTTTTCTTTCATCTTC
>CAYYXJ010000042.1:9448-10743 GCA_964475455.1 uncultured Clostridiaceae bacterium
ATGGAACGGTGGCTTCTGCAATTCATCCGATAGAAGATGTCTACGGATATGAAAAAGTAAGGGAGCTTTTCTGTACACATCTTAGAGAAAAACCGGAACCTCTTTATGAAGCATTCAAAAGGTTATCAGAAGGAATGTGTCTTCTTGCTGAAAAATATATAAAACTTGGACTTGATGGAATTTACTATGCGGCCCTTGGGGGAGAAGAGTATTATTTCACGGATGACGAATTTGAGAAATTCATAGCTCCCTGTGATAAAATGATTCTTGATGCATCCCATGAAGCAGGTGGATACAACTTTTTACATATGTGCAAGGATAAATTGAATCTGGAAAGATATCGTTCTTATGGAGACCTGGCTGATGTAATCAACTGGGGGGTTTATGAAGACAACATAAGTCTTGATGAAGGAAAAAATATATTTTATCGGTCTGCTGTAATGGGAGGACTCGCAAACCGCAGCGGAGTTCTTGTCAATGGAACAGATGAAGAACTGGTTGAGGAAATTAAGAGTATAATCAAGCATCATGGTAAAAGGAACTTTATACTTGGAGCGGATTGTACTCTGGCAACAGATACTGATTACAAACGGATAAAGCTTATATGTGATACTGTGAGAAGTATTTGATAAACAGGGAACGGTAAACCGTTCCTTATTTTTTGTTCAAAAACAGCAAGAAATCTGTTATTATAAACAATGGCTTGGTAAATATTCCAAAAAGGATGAATATATGAGTAAAAAAGTATTGATAGTAGGTGGAGTAGCAGGCGGTGCAAGTTGTGCAGCCAGACTCAGAAGGCTTGATGAGAAAGCAGAAATAATTTTATTTGAACGCGGGGAATTTATTTCCTTTGCAAACTGCGGACTCCCGTATCATATCGGCGGTGTTATAAAAGACAGGGATGAACTGCTGCTGCAGACCCCGGAGAGTTTCAATTCAAGATTCAATGTTGATGTAAGGGTAAACAATGAAGTAGTTGACATTGACAGGGAAAACAAAAAAATCAAAGTCATTGACAGGCTGAAGGACTGCGAATACCAGGAGAGTTATGATATCCTGGTTTTATCAACAGGTTCTTCACCGATGAAGCCTCCCATTCCCGGAATTGATGGTGATGGAATTTTCCAACTTTGGAATATACCTGATATGGACAAAATCATTGAATATCTAAATGGAAGAACAGTCAGAAATGCTGTTGTCGTAGGAGGCGGGTTCATTGGAATTGAGATGGCGGAAAATCTGATGGACAGGGGCATCGATGCACCTGCTGACCCATCTGCTGGCGATAAACG
>CAYYXJ010000042.1:10753-18912 GCA_964475455.1 uncultured Clostridiaceae bacterium
GCGGCATCTCGGCACCGAGGTCACCATCGTCGAGATGCTCGATCAGGTGATGGCTCCGGTTGACTATGATATGGCACAGTTTCTCCACAGTCATATGGCTGAAAAGGGACTCAAACTTGTCCTTGGGGACGGTGTATCGGAATTTATAAGTGATGAGGGAAATATAATCGTAAAAACAAGGTCAGGCCGGGAGATTTCTGCCGATATGGTTGCACTGGCCATAGGTGTTGTTCCTAATTCAGAACTTTTAAAGAAATGTGAACTGTCCATGAACAGGCGCGGAGGGGCAGTCATTGATGAGTACCTGAGGACTGATGATGAAAATATATATGCAGTCGGAGATATGGTTGAGGTAGTTCATTTTGTAAATGGTGAGAAAAGAATGATTCCGCTTGCAGGACCTGCAAATAAAATGGGCAGGATGGCTGCAGATAACATTTGTGGAATGAATAGAAAATATAATGGTTCACAGGGAACTGGTGTTGTTAAGGTTTTCGATATGACATCAGCTTCAGTTGGTTTGAACGAAAAGGATTTGAAAAATGCGGGAATGGAAATCAGGAAGGATTACAGGGTTACAATAATTCATCCGGGTTCACATGCGGGATATTATCCAGGTGCTTCAACAATTACACTTAAGCTGATATTTGATAACGACGGGAAAATACTGGGTGCCCAGGCAGTTGGGTTTGAAGGTGTTGAAAAAAGAATCGATGTAATTGCAACTGCACAAAGACTCGGAGCAACAATTTATGACCTTGAGGAACTGGAGCTTAACTATGCACCGCCTTTTTCCTCTGCAAAGGATCCGGTAAACATGGCAGGGTACACGGCTGAGAATATTCTTTCCGGTACAATGGACAATATTACATGTGCGCAACTGGATGATTTCAAAGATTCAGTTATTCTGGATGTAAGAACCCCTGAAGAGGTTGATTTGGGTGCAGTACCCGGATGCCTGAATATCCCTGTTGATTCACTGAGGGAAAGAATCAATGAAATTCCGACCGGAAAATCTGTAATAGTTTACTGCCGTGTCGGTATAAGAGCATACATTGCATGCAGGATTCTTATGCAGAATGGATTTAATGAGGTTTATAACCTAGCCGGTGGATATATTTCTTACAGCACAATAAATTCTGATTTTACCTTCAAGGGATAAATCTTAAAGATTTTTTAACAAAAAAGGAAACAGCACTAGTATAATATAGGTGCTGTTCTTTTTGTGCAGCATTATGGGGGAGACATGTCAATCAAGGGAATTTGGAAGAGTAATGTTTATAAGTACTCGGAAGATACATTTTTTGAACACAGATTTGCATCTTATACAGAGTCGGAATTAAAACTTTGGACAGAAGCGCTTTACAACAATGAGATTATTTTCAAAGGAAGCGATAAAAAATATTATATACCTGATTTTAAACAGATTGATTTCAGAGGACCTGAAGTCGATCATCCTGAATGGGTCCAGCAGCAAAACCGTTTCCGTTGGTTACTTTATGCCACGGCAGAATACTCAAGAACAGGCTCTGAACACATGGCTGACCTGGTTTATGATGCTGTAAATGCATGGATGGAGTACTGGCCGTATTATGGGGACAGGACCGATATATATCCTTTCAGGCAGCATGAGTTCTGGGACCCGATGATTAGCACTCCGATAAGGCTCGGATTTGGAAAAGGTTGTGGTTGGGTTGGATGCCTTCCCGAGTTCTTTGATCATCCTTTGTTTACCGAAGAGTTTGTCAATAAAGTTTATAAAAGTATATTGTGGCAGCTAAAACCCATGATTTACAATAACATGGAAAAAGGTGGTGAACATAATTGGAGACCCAATGAACTTGACTGTTTGCTGTTTGTTTCATCCGTATTACCGGATGCCGGTAATCATTTGGCTTATGCTGTGGAGAATTTAAATGATACTTTTGATGCACAATTTGAGAATGATGGTTCTCATATTGAGCATACTCCTGATTACCACGGTTGGTTGACCGAGGCTTTTGTAAATATTTATTTACTGGGAAAGAACAGACCCGAACTTGGGCTTAAAATTGATACTGAAAAACTAATCAAAGCAATAAATTATGCAATTGATTCCAGAACGCCGGATCGTCGGTCATTTGGAATACACGATTCCTGGCCATGGCACCTGAACAATGAACCCGCTGATTATAAATTTGAAAACATGCTTGCAAAAATCCTTGAATATAACAAAGGATTTGATATTAACGGACCGGGGACAGGTCCGGATTCACAATATCCGGATGCAGGACAATATTTCTTTGGGAATAATGGAAGTCCGGATAGTACAAGGTTCTATTTTGATGCAACCCGGTGGGGCTCCTGGCATTGCCATCTATCGTGCAATTCTGTAAATCTTTACCATAAAGGAAGGATGCTGTTGATTGATACGGGATCTCTGGACTATGGAAAAAACGAAATAAGAAACTACGGGAAATTTTCCACTTCCCATAATACAGTTATAATAAACGGTCTTTCTCAATGTCTGTATGCCAACCCGGAGGTATTGGAAAAGTGTCTGAATGAAAAAGTTGCACTAATTGTCAGCAGTTACCAGGGCGGATATCAGGATCCGGAAGGATATGGCAGACCTGTCCCCGCAGAGCATGAAAGAATATTTATATGGGTGAGGGACAGGTTCGCAATTGTATTTGACAATATTAATCAGTACAACAATAAGAGAAAAAATCACATATCATGTCACTGGCAACTGCCTGAGGGACAGGTCTGCCACAAAGAAAATGAAAAATGTGTCAATACACTTTTTGAGGATTCAAATTTATTTCTGAAATGTATATATTCACAGCCTGATACCAGGACAGTAATCCACGAAGGAGAAACCAATCCACTTCTTGGATATATTTCCCGGACAGGTGGAAAGATGAGCGGAGGGAAGCCAGCCCCAATGTTTTCTTCTGAGGTATGTACTGATGCTGAATTCACAAGATTCTGCCATCTGATAGTCCCATATGACGGAACAAGGGTGCCCTGCATTGAAACAAGTTATGAAAGAACCAGATATGCCATGAAATTCAACATTACAATTGATGATGATAAATATGAGGTCGCTTCACACTATTTTGTCAGGGAATACTTTAAAACAAACTCAGCAATTCGTGAAATCGGAAACATTAAAACATTTTCGAAGGTTATGGTCAGAGGTGTTGACGAGGAAAATAAAATATTTGAATGGAAGTATAAGTAGGTGTAATTATGGTGCAGTTGGGAAAATATGATTTTCTTAAAAAAAATGTTAACAGCAAAATGGGAAACAGGATTCTTGCGGAAATCGGATATGCTCATAAGCTTTCCAAGGCAAAAGGAGGCATTTATGATGATTTGAATTCCAGGGTCATTGATTTTCTTATGGACAAAATGATGGCGGACGGAGCAATTACAGACAAAACGGCACTTGATGCTGAAGAAATGCTTGCAGTTATTTCAGAGGAAGCAGGTAAGTTCACTATCATGTGTGTTGCACATGCTCATATAGATATGAACTGGATGTGGGACTACCCCGAAACTGTGGCAATTACAACAGATACTTTCAGGACTGTACTGGGCTTAATGAAGGATTTCCCTGAATTCAAGTTTTCACAATCACAGGCATCGGTCTATAGAATAATCGAAGAGCATGAGCCTGAAATGCTGACTGAAATAAGAAAGAGAGTTTGTGAAGGAAGATGGGAGGCAGTTGCTTCATCCTGGGTTGAAGCTGACAAAAACATGACTTCTGGTGAAAGCCAGGCAAGACATGTGCTTTATACAAAAAGATATCTGGAAAACCTGCTTGACATTGAACCTGATTCCATACAAGTTGATTTTGAACCTGATACTTTCGGACATAGTGCCAATGTTCCTGAAATTCTTTCAAAAGGTGGAATCAAGTACTACTATCATTGCCGTGGATATGACGGATATAATGTCTACAACTGGAAAGCTGCATCAGGATCATCATTATTGGTTTATCGTGAACCTGTCTGGTATAACGAAAAAATAGACAGTGACATGGCTCTTTTTGTACCGGAATTTTGTTCAGCCAATGGCATTGATACACTTCTCAAGGTATATGGTGTCGGAGACCATGGGGGCGGTCCTACCAGACGTGACTTGGAAAGACTGATGGAGATGAAGGAGTGGCCGGTTTTCCCAAGGATCAGGTTTGGTACTTACTCGGAATTCTTCAATGAACTTGAAACAAAAAAAGACAGTTTCCCTGAAGTTACAGGAGAATTGAATTTCGTTTTTACAGGCTGTTATACCTCACAGTCAAGGATAAAAAAAGCCAATAAGCTGTGTGAAAACAGACTTGTGGATTCTGAAGTGCTTTGCTCAATGGCAGCAGTCAATGATAATTTTAAATATGATAACAGGAAATTTTTCAGAGCCTGGGAAAAAGTAATGTTCAATCAGTTTCACGACATTCTGCCCGGCAGCGGTGTAATTGATACAAGAGAATTTGCCATGGGATATTATCAGAGTGCACTTGCAACATCAAATTCCGAGGCATCTGCAGCGATTAGGAAGATGTGCAATGAAATTGACACCTCATGGATTGCTTTCAGGCCACAGGAAATATCTGAAACAAATTCCGAAGGAGCAGGAGTTGGATTTGGTTTGGATCATCATAAATTGCCTTCGAGTGAAAGAGGCAAGGGGATTGACCGTATAAGATATGTCTTCAATCCCACACAATACAAGTGGAATGGTGTCATTGAAACAACCCTTTGGGACTGGGAAGGAGACCTTGAAAGACTGGTTGTCAAGGATCATCTCGGGAATGAGGTTTTACATCAGGTCCTGGATAAAAAGGGCAAGGATTATTGGGCTCACATTTATTCAAGACTATTGTTGAAGGTTGATGTTCCGGCATTCGGATATGCCTCCTACCATATAACACAAAGAGATATGAAGGATATACCGGTAAATTTACCTGCCTGGGAAAGACTGATGGATGAAGATAGTTTCGTTTTGGAAAATGACAAGATATCAGCCCGCTTCAATTCAGTGAACCTGTCCCTCCAATCATTATATGATAAAAAATCGGCGAAGGATCTTATTGATTCAAGCAGCAATGGCGGTGGATTTAACCTTGTTAATGAGGATGCAACCAAAGGAATGTCTTCATGGGTTGTGGGCAGGTATAAGAAAGTAACACGGATTGGGGAAAACTTTGTTGTCATTGACAGATATATTGATCCCGGTGCATTAAGGCAGTGGATAACTTTTAAAGGATGTTTCAGTGATTCTTCATTGAAGGTGACTGTTTCACTGGACAGGGACAGTACAACGCTGGTTTATGACACTGAATGTGACTGGCATGAAAAAGCTGAACATAAAATTACAGTACAGCAGCTTAATTTCAGTATTCCTCTAGCCTGTAAATGTTTAAAATACAAATATGACATACCCTTTGGCACGATTGACAGGCGTGATCTGGAACATGATGTACCTGCTTTGAATTTTGCAACGGCTGTTTTTGAAAATGGTGGGCTTTCATTGGTTTCCGCCGACCGATATGGATTCAGGGGACACAATGATACACTTGCAATCACACTGATAAGAAATTCCACTAATCCGGATCCACATCCTGAGAGTGGGATAAACAGGTTCAGATTTGGCATTGTGTCTGTAAATGAAACTGGAAGTTTTAACCTTATTAAGATAGCAAATAATTTCAATCATCAACCGGTGGCAGTCAGCGGAATTATAAAAAAGGGCAGTAAACCACCTGTTGCGGAATATCTTTATATGGCTGAGGGCGAAGTATGCATTACTGCATTGAAAATGTCTGAAGATAATATAGGTGAAATGGTTGTCAGACTGTATGAACCGAAGGGCGAAGCACAAAAAGTAAAAATAACTTTCAATAAAGAACCGGTTAAAGCTTTTTTTACTGACGTAAATGAAAACACAATTGGTAAAACAATTAAAACCACAGAAAATTCTATAATATTTGAAATTGGTGCCTGTTGTATTGAAACATTGAAGGTAGAGTTTTGAATTTGCGATAGACCCCCGAAAAGTATATACTTGATTCGAATATATATAGTATACAGCCTTGTTCAGCAGAAATTGTTTGGTCAAGGCTGTTTATTTTAGGGAAAGAGGGTAGATTTAATGAAAAAAAGTTTAGTAGTATTATTGGTCATGGCCTTACTGCTTACACTTACAGTGCCGGTTTTTGCTGCAAAACCTGATGTACCACCGGGGCAACTGGTAAAAGCTGAGGTTCATGAGAGAATTATGATTGCCAGGGAAGAAAGACTTGAATTCAAGAAAGACAAGGATCACGGAGCTGTTTTTTATGACTTTTTCCTTTCAGGTGATGTAATGCCTGTACCACCATATGGCGGCCTGGACATTGAAGATTCTGATGTTATGTCGAAGTTGATTGTTAATGAACCCAATGGTACAAATGCAATTACAGCTACCGGGGTAATGAAGGGGTTGCTTCCTGAAACTGAATACAAGGTATTTATCAGCAATGGTTACGACCCATACAATGTCACTGACGAGTGGAATATTTTAGGTGATTATGTAATTGAACTTACTTACGAAACTTCCACATACACCCATGACATATCCATTACTTCAGTTGTTGATGGCGAGGTAGAGGGTACTGACGGTAGTCCGGCAGACGGTCCTTATACAAATGAGGGAACTATTACAGGAACCTTTGATGGCACCGTTTTGGATTTGACATCTACTTACACAGTAGGAAATGTTGGATATACCTACAAAATCTTGCTGGAAGTTGATGAAGATGGCTTGCTGACAGGTCAGTGGCAGCATAATGGTGCAGGGGATTGGCTGGATCTTGAAGTAACAGAGGGAATGGCTGTAAAGTTTACTGAAGGAAATTCATCATGGTCCGGTTTCTTGAATGAAGAATTGATCCCTGCATTTACATTTACAACCGATGAAGAAGGGCACGCCGGATGGCATGTAAACATACCGTGGGAAGCTGTTGAATGTGTTGATGGGTCCTTTGAATTCTCAGTGTGGATTAATAGTGTTTCTCCCGGAGGAACATTGCTTATCAGTGAAAATATTACAGTAGAATGTGATGAATGATTACTAATAAGTAAAAAAATGAAGGTGCGGCTTTTTTAGCTGCACCTTTTTTAAATTAAAACTGCTGTTTCAGGTTGTACTTTTTACCTTTTTTTCGTATACTGTCTAGAGAGAAAATTATTAATAGAGAGGTGACCAAAGTGAACGAACAAGGCAGTATTTCCATTAATACGGAGAACATTCTCCCTATTATCAAGAAATGGCTTTATTCAGACAAAGACATTTTCATTAGGGAGCTTGTTTCCAACTCAGCTGATGCAATCAGCAAGTACAAAAGACTGGTTGAAATGGGTGAGACCGAAGGTTCGGATGATAAGTTTGAGATACGAATCAAGGTAGACAAAAAAAACAAAACCATCAGTTTCATTGACAACGGAATTGGTATGACAGCAGACGAAGTGAAGAAATATATCAACCAGATTGCTTTTTCAGGGGCTGAGGATTTCATTGAAAAATACAAGGACAAGGCAGAGGCGAAGGACGATATCATAGGCCATTTCGGTCTGGGATTTTATTCGGCTTTCATGATTGCAGACAAGGTGACGGTAGATACCTTTTCATATGAAAAGGACGCAGAACCGGTTCTATGGGAAAGTGATGGTACCAGTGGATACACAATGGTTGCCGGAACCAGGACTGAACGAGGAACAACCACTTATAAAGGAATAGTACAACCTTCGCGGCTATTGCAATAATAGATATATAGATAACAAACGGTCTGGGCAGGGGCTTTTCAACGCCCTGGATGATTGATGAAACAGTAGAGAACAGCAGCTGCAGACCCGCCGTTATAATAATAAAGGACAGAATCTTTGCAGCTATGGTTTCCGCACGTCCGTGACCGTAGGGGTGTTCCCGATCCGGCGGCCTGTCAGAGATATTGGCAGTAACAAGGGTAATAATTGATGTAACAATATCGGTAGCGGCATCAATTCCGGCGCCGACAAGAGCCGCGCTGTGCCCGATTGTGCCGAACCAGATCTTCACCACGGCCAGCATCCCGTTTCCGATTATACCGGACCATGATGCGTATTTTATCTTCTTTTTTCTTAATTCTTTAT
>CAYYXJ010000043.1:0-9799 GCA_964475455.1 uncultured Clostridiaceae bacterium
GATTAACCCTGTATATTGTATTTCCCCATGGCTCATATAATTTTTTATCATCTGATAAATCTTTCTCTTCGCTGCTGTACTTAAATAAACTGCTGTCATATTCAATTGCCGCGCCACAGCAACTTGCTATCATTTCAATTCTACCTGCAGCGGTCAATTCAGGCTTTTCTTTTAATAGAAGATGAAATACAGTTTCTCCGCAAATATCCATTAGTTTTATTTTATCTTCAATGCAGACCTCTTTTCTTTCTCTGTTCAGGGTAATTTTTCTGGTAAACAAATTAATACGGGCTTCCACCGGATAAGCCTCTGAAATATTCATTGAAGCCCATGCAATATCACCATCATCCTCCCATTCAAAATCCCTGGATTTATGGAATAATCCGGCGCTTTGAGAAAAGCCGTTTATTTCAGGAAGACTATGCCAACCGGACTGCATGGTCCAGATATCATATCTCTTTGGACTAAATGTCTTTATTGTATATGTTCCGGCTCCGACATCAATCAGCACCGGTTCTCCGTCCAGATATACATATGGGCAGCCTATATCATTGTGATTATGGGATTCATCGTTATTTCCGCCCTTGATACCTGCAAACAAACCCTTTTCACTTCCAGCTTCCATTCTTGCAGCAAAGATATTGGCATCCGGAAGCACTGCGCTTTTGAGATAATATGATTTTACCGAATCAAAGGCAGATTCTGCCCTTAGCACACTGAAGTTTAATGCATATTCCAGATAATCATATAATATATAAATGAAATGGTCATAGTAGATTCCCTTGTCTCGATTTCTTCTGAATACATCAAGTGCCATGTTCATCATAGACTTGTCGTGCAGTAATTTTCCGGTAAAATACAATTTGACATCATACATGGGATTTTTCCCGTTGCCATCTGCATAGCTCATGTACCAGTCTTCATGTATAAGAACCTTATATATATAGCTTCCCATGTTTCTTATTCTATCGTCAATCAGGCAATCATAATTCAAACCGTATATTTCTGTAATGAAAGCAAGGACCCCCAGAAATGCAAATGATGCGCCCTTCCAATAACCCGGACCTTCATTGCATGCTCCGTCATCATCATAAATAGAAAGAAAAATATCCAGGCTTTTACATGCCTTTTCAATTATCTCTATAAGCCTGTCCTTATCCTTTTCCATTATCAATGCTGTAGTAATAACACATCTGTTGCAATGTGTATTCCAATTATTTATTGTGAAACCATCGCTGAAATTTGTCCACCATTGCTCTGTTTCAAGATATCGGTCCAAAATCCTAACCTTGATTTCCTTTTCAAGCCTTTCAATAAGGTATGGGCTGAAATCATTGAGCTTATCACCCATCAGATAGTAAACCAATGCTAGCTGCTGTCCTGTACTGCAACATCTAAGGTCCAGATACTCTCCGTTATCCTTTGGTACGGTTTCGTCACCATGGTGCTTTAGATGACCGGTATGCACCCAGGATGTATCCTCACATCTGGCCCATATCCCATTTGCAATATCTTCTATGAATCGGCCTTTTCCTTCAACACACTCTGCAATTGCCAGTTTAGTGACCGGGTCAAAAACAGCTTTGAAAACCTTATCAAAACTGTTTCTGCTGCCTTTAGTATAGTATTCAGTATAGTCAGTTGCCTTAAATCTGGGCCAATTATAGCCAATCAAGGACTCAGCTTCGCAAATGATATGTTCTTTAAGGTCTTCGTCCATTGCCTCCCAGATGATTCTATCCGCATAAACGGGGAAAATTGAAAACATGCCCGGTTCTGTTCTTTGTCTTAGTGTTTTGTTGAAAAGTTCTGATAACATTTGAATAAACCCCCATGGAGTTATTCTACCATACAATTTTATTTATAGGATTTTAAACCTGCCTTCATTGCCTTGCTCATGAATGCAGCCAGCCCTTCACCATATTTATCAATATTCGCTGTGAATCTGGGGTCCGAAACATACAAATCTGCCAATCCCGAGAATATCTCATCAGTACAATCATAAAAATTACTGTTTATGTGATTCCTCCATTTTTTTATCACACATATGACAGCTTCATCATCCGGTTGTCTGTCCATAAGGTCTGCAAGTTCCTTATATATTGATGCAGCCTCTTCTCCTATTCTTTTCCAATCGTTATGACTATACTTTCCTGTTCTTGCCATGCTTTGGCTGTATGCCTTTGTATTACCGTATTTTTCCCTGACTTCATCAGCATATTTCTTTTTGTTTTCCTGGATTCCACTCATATCAAATTCCTTGAATTTTTCATTTCCCATCGTATAATTTCCCCTCTTCCTTTCATTTATCTCATTCTTAATGACCTTTTTTATTGCCAGCAGTCTTCCAATTTTCAGCTTTAGCAGCTCTTCCTGTGCAATAAGGGCATCAACCACATTTTCCTCTGTTCCATCCAGTATTTCACCGGTTTCTTCAATGGAAAAATCCAGTTCCCGGAGGAACAATATTCTCTGCAATCTTTCCAGGTCTCCATTTGTATATATTCTGTATCCGTTTTCAGCTCTTTCACCGGGCTTTAGCAAACCCACCTTATCATAGTGTCTCAACATCCTTATGCTGACTCCGGATATGTCGGATACTTCCTTAATTTTGTAATTCATTCAATCACCTCGACATAATAATAAACCATGACATAGTGTCATGGTCAATAAAAATATTTTCAACTGATTATCAGGGTCCTTGATACTTCTAAAACGAATCAAATAAACTAGTTACAGTTATATCATCCAGTAGACTGCCTTCAAAATTCATTTGATCAGTTGATGATTTTTCCAAAGTGACAATCTTTTCGCATCCGGGTGCAAGGCTGAAGAAGTTATCACTGAAAACAAAATCATATTTACTTGATTCCATGCTTACATAACCGGCATAGGATTCCGTGGTAAGCTTCAAACCGTCCTTTTCTGGAGTTTTAATAACCTCAACCGATATCCCGGGTTTTTTATACATGAAATACTTATTAGGTACAAACAAAACCGAAGCCTCAGACCTGACTCCTGAATTATCCGTATATTCATACCATAATATTGTTCTTCTTTTAATATTCATATCGCTTAGTCTGGCAGTAAAATCAAGGGATATCAGTAATCGGCTTGATAAACCTTCAACCATTACATCATGTTTACCGGACTCAAGGATGTCACCGTCCCTGTCCATCAGCTTCCATTCTATGTTACCTGTTGTATCATCCATTGATTCATTGCTTATATGTATATTCACCTTGCTACCATTATCTTCAGCCGATACAAGCACCTGTGAATAAAATCGCTTTGCAAAATAGTGAAGAGCCTTCCATCTGTGAAAACTGTCTATGCCGGACCATGAAGCCACCGGCCAGCAATCATTGAACTGCCAGTAAATTGAACCCATGCACCTGCCCCTGTTTCTCCTCCAGTGTTCTACACCGTATTTAATAGCTTCAGCCTGAAGAAGCTGGGATACATACAAAAGTGATCCGAAATCCTTTGGATTCTTGAAATTTTCAGAAAGATAATAAAGAATTTTACCATTTGCTCCGCTGTTCTTCTGGTGGCTTTCCATTACATAAGAAAAAATATTTCGGTCTTCCGGTATTGTATATGACTCCACGGTTTTAAGGCATGGGAAAGATTGAAACCCGAACTCGGAACAAAATCTGAAAAAGAATTTTCTATATTCTGTAAAGGGTTTTAGCCCATGCCATACATCCCAGTAATGCACATCTCCCCTGTTTTCATCATTCGGGGCATCAAAATTACCACCTGAAGACGGAGAAGCAGGCCAGTACAACCTGTCGGGATCTTCCTTGGAAGCAATTGGCGGTATTATACCTTCAAACAATTCAAGGTATTCATCCATCTGTTCCCTTGATCGTCCCTCTGTCTGTGTATCAACCCAAAGCCATTCCATTTCATTGTTACCACACCAAAGAGCCAATGAAGCATGATGACGAAGCCTTTTGATATTATCTGATATTTCATATTTTATTGATTCTACAAATTTTTCATCATCAAGGCTGTATTGTGCACATGCAAACATAAAATCCTGCCAAACCATCAACCCAAGCTCATCACAGATCTCATAAAAATGATTTTCAGGATATATACCTCCGCCCCATACCCTTATTGAATTGAAATTTGCCATTGCAGCCTGTTCAAGCAACTCCCTTGTTCTGCCTTCACTGCATCTTGCAAGAACACTATCTTCAGGGATATAGTTTGCTCCTTTTGCAAAGACATCAATGCCATTGACATTATAGGTAAAGGTTTGACCCCATTGATCATTATCCATCCTTACTCCCAGGGTTCTAAGGCCAATTCTATATTCCCTGCTGTCCAGGACATGTCCTCCGGTATGCAAAACAACGGCAACCCTGTATAAAGGCTGTCTGCCGTATCCGGCGGGCCACCAAAGGGCAGGATTATCAATTGTTATTGTTGCTTTACCCGATATGCTTTGTACGGAGGTCATTTGCTGGTCATCCGGATTGTAAAGGATGATTTCCAGTTCCGGGTTTCCAGATTTGAACAAGTTGATGCGGGATTCAAAATTCAAGATGACACTATTGTCACTGTGGGTCTGGCGTATATAAACATCTTCAATAGATGCCTCATTGAATGACTCAATATAAATGTCCCGCCAGATACCGCAGTCCGGTATAGCAGGTCCCCAATCCCAGCCAAACATATAGTGTGCTTTTCTGATGAACTGATATCCGTCCTTTGCACACACACCCCATATCGGTCCGCGGTCTTTCCATGCTCTTTCTATGAAATCCACAGGCGATTTAAAAATAATTTCAATTGTATTTTTACCGGTGTGAACCCACTCTCTTATATCCAGGACAAAAGTTCTGTGCATATTTTCTGCATATGCAAGAAATTTTCCGTTTATACTAATTTCAGCTAGGGTATCAAGACCTTCGCAAACCAGATTCAAACTGTCAGAGCTGATTGTTTTTTCATCCAGGACAAAATCCCTTGAATATACAAAATCACTTCTGAATATCTCATAGGCGCTGTACTCATTGTCTCTGAAAAAAGGATCATCCGTCAGATTATTCTCTAGAAGGTCATTCATTACACTTCCCGGAACAATTCCTGTAAATTCAGTGTTATCAGAGAGTCTTTTTACAACCCATTTCCCGTTCAAATCAACTTTCATCGTACTATCCGCCGTTTACTATATTATAAATTTCATCGGTATTTGACACCATGAAATCCGGGTTTGCTTTTTTAACGGTTTCAGGGATATCAAGTCCCCAGTCCACCCATGCAATTGTAACCCCCGCTCTTTTACATGCTTCTATGTCACGAAGTTCATCACCAACATAGAGTATCCTGTCTTTGTCTATCTTGTTTTTACGTGCGAATCTGTTTATCATTGAATCCTTTGAAAAAATATGATTGGAGCATATTATACTTTCAAATTGTGTAATATTATTTTGTTCGAAAAAATGTCTGATATTGTTTTCAGAGTTGGATGACAATACAGCAAGCCGGTATCCATCATTATGAAGTTTTTCCACCAGCGGTCCTATTCCGTTGTTTAATCTTAAATCATCCATGTGCGTTTTGTAATACAGATAAAAGTCCGATGCAAAAACAGGTATTTTAAGAGCTGACACACCCATATATTTACACCTGTCGTTTATTGACATGGTTCTCATCTTGTTAACATCATCCCAGCCTATATTTCTGAACCCATATTTCTCAGCCATGGAATTAATTGCTTTCATTGATATTTCACCGGAATCTGCCAAAGTTCCGTCAAAGTCAAATATTATAAAATCATATTTTTTATCAGTTATCTTTTTCATAGAAATAATGATACCACAATGCGTAAAAAAAAGACCTGTTTGATTAAGGCCTTTTTTATATTATAAAAGTTTATAAGCTGTCTTCAGAAAAAGCACCCGGAACTATTACAATTGTAAATGTAGCCGATGCCACCTGTTCCCCGTCAACAGTTGCATTTGCCCTGCATTTGATAACATTCATTTTTATGCTGTCGATGGACCCTTCGAGTATAAGTGTATCTCCGGGATAAACAGGTTTTCTGAATTTAACATTATTCATTCCTGCAAGAATTCCAACATCACTCATCCCATGGGTTCTGCCTGACGCGACCCCGGCTGTCTGGGCCATTGCCTCACAGATCATTACACCCGGCATTACAGGATATCCCGGAAAATGGCCTTGGAAATAAGGTTCATTCACAGACACATTCTTTATGCATTTTGCATAGACCCCTGCTTCTCTTTCCAGGATTCTATCAATCATTAGAAATGGATATCTGTGTGGAACGATATCACTGATTTTGATTTCCTGTTTACTTTTTACATCATCGCCCATTATGCTTTCCTTACCTTTCCGAAAATTATTGTAGAATTGTGACCACCGAACCCAAGGGAATTAGACAGAGCATAATTCACTTTTCTATGTTTTCCTTCTCCCGGAGTGTAATCCAGATCACATTCCTCATCATTTACCCTGTAGTTAATTGTAGCAGGTATATACTGGTCTTGTATAGACATGCAGCATATAATTCCCTCAATACCCCCGGCAGCTCCAAGGAGATGCCCGGTCATGGATTTTGTCGAGCTGATACTTAGCTTATACGCATGCTCCTTGAAGACAGTTTTTATTGCAGCCGTCTCATTTTTATCGTTGAGCGGCGTAGATGTGCCGTGTGCATTAATGTAGTCAATATCCCCAGGAGCCAGGCCTGCATCATCGAGGGCACTTTGCATACTCCTTGCTCCACCCTCACCGTTTTCAGCAGGAGCAGTCATATGGAATGCATCACTTGTCGAAGCAAACCCCTTAATTTCAGCAATTATTTCAGCGCCTCTTTCCAGAGCATGTTCGTACTCCTCGATAACCATTATCCCCGCACCTTCACCCATCACAAACCCCTCCCGTGCCTTGTCAACCGGAATTGAAGCCCTGTTTGGATCCTTGCTGGATGTAACAGCCTTCATATTGCTGAATCCCGCAAGAGCCAGTTCCGTAATGGCAGCCTCTGTACCACCGCAGATCATTACATCCATTTCATTGTTTTTTATGGACTTATAAGCATTTCCAATAGCATTGTTGCCTGATGAACATGCCGTAACCACACACTCACAAATACCTTTTGCACCTGTAGCTATTGAAACCATCCCGGATGCCATATTCGGTATCATCATTGGAATAAACAGGGGACTGACCCTACTGGGACCCTTTTCCCTCAGATTGTCATACTGCTTCTCAAATGTTGAAATCCCTCCTATACCTGCACCTATTATTACACCAAAACGATTGCTGTCTATTGAAGATGTATCCAATGACGCATCTTCAACGGCCATAAGAGAAGCAACAACTGCATACTGGCAGTAAAGGTCCATTCGCTTAAGCTCTCGTTTATCGATATAACTTTCAGGATCAAACTTCTTTATTTCCGCTGCAACACTTACATCAATTCTTGAATTATCGAATTTTGTCAGTGGGCCGATTCCATTTTTCCCTGACTTGATGGCTTTCCAGAATTCATTTACATCATTACCATTTGGTGTCAAAGCACCCATCCCGGTTATTACTACTCTTCTGTTCATTGATTCCTCCTGAAGAAATTTCCTAGTTCCATTTGATCAATGCGGATGCCCATGTGAGTCCGCCTCCGAAACCGGTCATTACGACCGTGTCATTGCTCTTTATTCTGCCTTCTTTAACAGCACAATGCAGCGCTATAGGTATGGAGGCAGATGATGTGTTGCCATATTTATGAATAATTGAATAAATTCTGTCCATTTCTATCCCCAGCTTTTTGGATGCTGTCTGCAATATTCTTATATTTGCCTGATGAGGAACTATAATATCAACATCATCTTTGCTAATACCATTCTGCTTCAGGAGTTTCTCAACAGAGGATGCCATGGTTCTGGTAGCAAATTTAAACACTTCCCTGCCGTCCATTCTGATGACATGGCTGAGTTCATTGTTTCTTTCTTTTATATCATGTTCTGAAAAATAAGTACCCGGAATTGTAATCGCACTGCCAAGGTCACCAGCCGCTCCAAGGTCAAATGCCATAATCCCTGGTTTTTCCGAGGCTTCAAGCACAACTGCTCCTGCCCCGTCTCCGAACAATACGCAAGTACTTCTGTGGTTCCAGTCAATTACCTTTGACAAGGCCTCACTTCCTATTACCAGGGCATTGCCATACATCCCTGACTTTATGAATGATGCAGCAGTTGCCATTGCATAAACAAATCCTGAACAAGCAGCATTTACATCCATTGCCGCTGCATTGGTCGCTCCTATTTCGTTCTGAACCATACAGGCTGCAGACGGTGTAAAATAATCAGGGGTTATGGTTGCTACAATGATGATATCAATATCAACTGCTTTAATTTTAGAATCCTTCAAGGCCATTTCCCCTGCCTTCACAGCCATATCTATATTTCTTTTATCCTTGTCAAGAATCCTTCTCTCATGAATACCGGAACGTTCCAGTATCCACTCATTAGTTGTTTCAACCATATGCTCCAGTTCATAATTTGTTAGAATCCTATTAGGTACAAAATATCCTGTTCCCGCTATAACTACTTGCTTATTATTCAACGCACCCTCCATTTCTTACTTGTTATTATTACCTGGTCATAATTTCTACATATTCAATATAATACCACTAAATCCTGTGCTATTGCAAGTGAAGTTATTGGGTTGTAATTATTTACTTTCTTTTATAATTGCGGATTATTTCCTGATACATGCTAAATGCCCTGTCAACAATTGTTTCCCAGCTTTCAGGCAGAGTTTGCATGGCTTGTTCAGAAACATGTTCCAGATTTACCCTGTTATCCATTATATCTGATATTTTTTTCGAGAAAGACTCTACATTATTTCTGCAAAGATATCCATTGATTCCATCACCAATGTCTTCTGCAGCATTTGAGCCTTCAATCAATACACACGGACACTTCAGGGCTGCTGCTTCCCTTACAACAATGCCGAATGTATCATATATTGACGGAAACAGAAATAAATCAGCCCTGGCATATATTCCGGTCAGCTTTTCCCTGTCACGAATCTGTCCTGTCATGATGACATTCTCATCAAGGTCCATGCTAAGAAGCATGTGCTCCAATTCATTTTCAGCATCGCCGGTACCAACGAATATCATTTTGAATTTTCGCCCTGTTTTTCTAAGTTCACCCAGACTTTGGGCAATTAGTCTGAGATTCTTATGCCACACCATTTGCCCCACATAACAGAATACAAACTCATCAGGTCCTATACCCATTTCTTCACCAGTCTTTTGCCTTAGTTCTTCATAATTTTCAGGCATCACCATATCAGTTCCATTATTTATGACAGATATATCCCCTTCATAGCCGTAGCTTCTTAACGTCTCGGCAGTTTTGTTGCTGACTGTCCATACTGCGTCAGCCTTCATATAAAAATCTGCAATCAGAGAAAGCAGGCCCCGTGTAATTGTTTCCGAAGGAATTTGTTCCTTTATGTCATAATAGTATTGAGAGTGAAATGAAGCGACAAGAGGTATATTCCTTTCTTTGGCTATTTGCCTTGCAAAAGCTCCGGATGAAAAAGGAGATCTGGCATGAATTATATCAATTGGAATGCTTCTAAGTCTTTCTCGGGCTTCAAAACTAATGTTATGCAATCCTATTCTGTATGGTTTTCTGGCAAGATATGGTATTGATGTATATCTTATAACCTCAAACTCTTCATTATCTGTATATCCGGGAAATTCCGGAGTTACTACATATGCCCTTCCGTATTTTTTATTGAGCCA
>CAYYXJ010000043.1:9840-18856 GCA_964475455.1 uncultured Clostridiaceae bacterium
TTACACCTCCTGCAACCCCGTCTGTTATAGGAGCAAATGAATCATTGAACTGCGCTGTAATCATAATTACCTTCCTTATGCCTTGAATCAATCAGGTCTTTTTCTAACCAACCTGACAATTATAGTGGTTTCACCCGGTATAACTGCTGTACCCGGTTCAGGGTACTGGCCAACTATTCTTCCATTCATCTGTGGTGAAACATCATCAAAATAAATGAAATCATATTTAAATGCAAATCCTTCGGCTTCCAGTGTCCTTCCGACAATATATGATTGGAGATTGGAAAAATCAGCCTGATAAGCTCCAAAGTCATCTACAATATTACGCATCTCTACATAGCCTTCATAACCATTCAGAAAAGCGGGAATCCCAATTATATACACACCATCAAGATCAATTATATCCCCCGGAGTCACTGCAACACCCTCATCATTTTCTAAAAGGGCTTTTAAATATGAAACCTTTATGCCCTGATCCTCAGTTTCATCAGTTTCAATTATTTTATAGCCAATATCTGCGGCTCTTCCAAGAAGAGTAAGCATATTATATATTTCCAAGGCACTCATATTTGAAATATCAGGGACAGTCCATGTTCCTGTTTTTTCAAGTGGCGGCATATCCCGAAACTGAGAAAGTTGCCTTGTGACCTCATTTTTCAAGGTCATAAGCCTGCCTCTGTAATCACTGTAGTTCAAAGGGAATTGCATCCTTATGGTATCAATCTTATTATTCAAAATGATAAGTTTATTCTCTGATTCCAAGGCATTTTCCAAGTCCAGGTACAGACATTCAATTATGCCATCAAGATACTCGCTATATAAAAGAGCCATTTCGCTTCTCTTCGCATTGGTTAATACAGACGGATTTGAAATAAATCCATCAGCAAGGCTCCACAATGTTTCAAATCGCTGTTCTCCATATACCAGGTTGAAATCAAGAACCTCAGCACTGTATTTATCCACATCATAAAAGTACATCTTTTCTATGGATTGTCGTCCTGCAAGGGTAAACAAAGGGCTGAATACTCCCAATACAAAGTTGTTCCTGCCTTCTCCGCTGTATTCGCCACCCGAAAATACTATGTTTTCCGTTCCTGAAAAGAATACATTAAGATTGCCTGTTGAAACCCCGTTGATTTTACCTGCGGTATAATGTGTAAATGCCTCGGTTACAGCCCTGGTATTGCTGCCGGTAACAGGAAAACCCACTTTACCGGAAACCGGGGAATAGCTCAGTGCATGGGTTATCTCATGGAGTATAAGTTCCTCATCCATGATAAATCTGTTTATATAAAGATTTTTGCTATAAGTATCATATACTGCACCGAATGACATCTTTGCTGATGTTTCATTATCAACTACAAGAATATCATTGATATTTTCCCTCAGCCTTTTCATTACATCATATCTTGTAAGAACCGTTTCCTTTATTAGAAATTTCGCTGCATAAATTACATATGGTGCTACTTCGTCACTCCATCCTTTTTCTTCAATCAAACTTTGAAGCTGAGCCTGATAAAGTATAGTCGGTCCTATACTGACTTCAATTGTGCAATCATAGGAATCACCGCTGGCCATATAAGCCGGGAAATCCTGGGAAACAACAAATCCATCGGGCACAAGCTCGTTGTATGAATAAATGACTTCAATACCGGAAGCCCCCGACTTGCGAAGCTCTATCAAGGCGGTGTCTATGTCCTTTCCCACAACATAAGGTTTGAAGTATCCTGCTTCCAGATATCTAAGATACCTCTCCCAATCCGGTTTTCTGAAAAGAAAGTTCTCCTTAAAGGCAACCGCTTCATCTATTGCCCCTGTTTCTGAAAGAATTGATGCCAGGGTATGGTCACTTTCCTTTAGCTCGAAATTCATTGCATTGTAGGAAACCGATGCCATATGACCTCTGGTAAAAACCTCCTCTTTTAATTCATCGTATTCCCTGCCGTTTATCAAACCTATTTCGTATGAAAATTCCACTGCCTCATCCCAACTGAAATCACCTTCATCGTCGGAATATCCAAGTGCCCTAAGAATAAATGTCAGATAAGACCTGGCATCCACGGGAGAATATGGCGCATAACGATTTTCCCCTATACCCTTGGTCAGTCCGTTTTCCCACATAAACCCGATAAATCGGTCAGCCCATTCCGGCACATCAGTAAAATCATGGGGAAAATCTTCTCCAAGTGCTTCAGACTCTTTTCCCAGAAGCCTTACGAGCATTACACCGGCTTCAGCACGATTAGGCACCCTGTCAAGCTCAAACCCGATGTCGGTCCCTTTGAATAAACCCAGGGTTTTCAGTTTTTCAGCTTCAAGCAGATATGATGTATCCTCCACTGCAAATACAACCGGATTTAAACATGTCAAAAGCACAGTTACTGACAGTAAAATTGTGAGTATCCTTTTGGAGAAATTATTTCGGGAGATTGCTTTCTCTATCATTCTATATATATCATCGGGCGGTTATGTTTATCAAAGCATTTATATCTGTCTGTAAGTGACCCTGTCCGATGCTCCTGCTATATTATCTTTATCCTATACATGATTTTATATCCATCACTTCATCGTTCAAACATCCATATCTGACAATCCATGATATTTTCCCCATAAAATCCATATTCCTGTGTTATAAATAACTCTTTGTACATTCTATGACAATAAAACCATACTTGTACAGTAAAAACAAACCCTTCATCGCCTCCATTAACCGGGATTCATATTAGTTATACGGTTCAAAATGAACCCCGGTTCCAAGAATCCCATTTTTCTTTTTATGAAATTTCTTTTTTTCAATGACCGACCGGACAATTTTTCAATAACGCCCTGATTAACATCGGGACTTCTATAGTATAATTTTCCGGAATCATCGTTTATGCATCCATGATTGGAATCAACTGTAAATATTCATATTGCAATTATTGCAAAACGGGGATTCTGTATGCTTAACAGGGTTTACGATGCTAAATCCGGAATGTTTTTCATTTTACTTTTTTTCCACCAGGGTAATACCGTCGTCTTCGAATTTGATGACTTTTCTCTTTAAAAGTCTGCCGACAGCCCTCTTAAAGGCCGCTTTACTAAAACCGAGACGCCCCTTTATTACATTTGGATTGGTTTTATCATTGTAAGGCAGATGCCCTTTGTTCTTTTTTAATTCTTCAATCAATTTTTCCGAATCAACATCCATCTGGCCATATGCTTTTTTCCGGATACTAAGAACAAGCTTGCCGTCCCGTCTGATCTGATTGACCCGTGCATTTAAAACATCTCCCACATTCAGGCTTTCTGTCATTTCTTTTTGTGGAATCAATCCATGGTATTTGTTTTCAACCGCAACAAATGCTCCCATTCTGTCATTTATACTTATGACTGTAGCCTTGACCCTTGCATTGAGTTCATATGGATGATTGATTTCAAGCATGTCATATATTTTCATGGTCGCAACCAACCTCTGGGACCTGTCCAGTTTCATACCGACAAAAAGTTTGTCCCCTTTATGTATTTTTCTGTTTTGCTCATCAAACGGGAGAAAAAGGTCCTTTTCAAGTCCCCAGTCCAGAAAAGCACCGATCTTGGTTGTGTCAACAACTTCCAATACTGCAAACTCTCCCAGGGTTATTGCAGGTTTGTTGACCGTGCAAATCAATCTATCCCTTGAATCACGATATACAAAGACATTGATTTCATCACCGGTTACAGCATTTTCAGGTATCTGTTTCTTAGGTAGAAGAACATCTTCAGCCGGGTCCCCGTCCTTGTCATTCAGGTAGGCACCCTGCGGTGTCATTCTTTTTATTTTCATCAAATAATATTTTCCGGGAATCATTTGTTTCTCCGTTCCGTCGGTGTTATCAGACGCCGACATCATTTAACAATCCGGCTATCACATCTTCTTCATTATCTATTTTCTTTGTGATGCCATATTTGTTTTTAATCTGTCCTACCCTTTTTTCCAGCTTTTCAAAGGCTGAATCGGTTGAACTTCCGTCATTGCATATTACCACATACAGTTCCTTGATGTCATTCTTTGTATCTTCAAGGAATGAATATCCAGCCGGAGCTGTGTTTCCCGCCCACAAAGGCAATACCAAAATGATTTTATCAAAATCTGCAATCTGTTGATTCCCCTCTATGGTGATATTGGTCCTCCTGCCGGTGCTGGAATAAAAGCCTCCCCTGAACCAGCCTATGATGCCTTTCCAGGAAACATCATCTGTAATCCTGTTCATCGGACATCCTAATTTGTCAGAAATCTTTTTGGCAATCCTTTGGGAATTTCCGGTCCTTGAAAAATAGTATACACATTTACCCATATCATTCTCCTTTCATTTCCATGAAATCGCTGAACTTTTTCTGCGAATCATTGGATAATTAAACGCCCGCTTATTACAAATACAGATATAATAAAGTATACTATATTTAAACCTTTTTTACTGTGAGGACATTATGAATTTGAAAATATTCAACTGCAGGGCCCAATGGATAACAATGGCTGATGATAAAACAGCTGCACCTCTTATCAGAAAAGAATTTGAGACTGCAAAGCCGGCTTCAAAAATAGTTTGCAAGATAAGCGGTCTAGGTTCTTATATTCTTACTATTGACGGAAAAAGAATAGGTGATTCAATACTGGAACCCCGTTTCTCAAATTACAATAAAACAATATATTACAATGAAATCGAACTCCCCGCACTGAAACCCGGAAGGCATACCATCGGTGTAACCCTGGGAAGATCCCGGCGTTCTATGCTTACAAAAAATACCTGGGGCTGGCACAATCCTCCCTGGAATACTGCAAGGCAATTGATTGTCCAGATTGACATATATTATGAAAACGGAACCTTCGCATGTATAAGGTCAGATGAAACCTGGAAATATGCATATGGACCGGTACGTTTCGACTGCCTTTATGCCGGTGAAAAATATGATGCAAATTATGAAATTGACGGATGGGATAAAGTCGACTTTGATGATTCAGGTTGGCATAATGCAATAGTTGTCAATGACCCGGAAGGTAAAATTGTCCTTCAGAAATCCCCACCTATCATTCCTGTAAGAAAGATATTTCCGTCAAGTATCAAACTGACTGAGAAAGGTTCCACTCTTTATGAATTCGAAGAAAATATTGCTGGAAACGTCCTTATAAGTGCCAGTGGGAAAAAGGATTCCGTACTTGTTATTAGATATGGAGAGAAAATCAACGAAGACCTGACGGTAAATTCAGACTATGTGAATGTTTACTCACCACTGCAGGAAGATACTTATGTTTTCAAGGATGATAACGCAATTGATTATCTTCCCATATTCACCTACAAGGGCTACAGATATGTCGAGATTATAAAAGACAACCATACACAAATCACAGATATAACAGGTTTTGTTTATCACAATTTACTGGAAGAACGGGGTAACTTCAGGTGTTCCTCTCCTATTGCAAACAAATTACATGAAAATTTCAAACGGGCTTTGTTGTCAAATCTTCACCATACACCAACCGATACACCTATATATGAGAAAAACGGATGGACCGGCGATGCACAGCTGACTTCCCTTGCGGCTATGTACAACTTTGACATGAATTCCCTTTACAGTACCTGGATGAGCGATTTCGCAGACTCCCAAATGCAAAATGGCGAAATCCCGCCGATTGTTCCATCACCAAACTGGGGTTATACATCATCTGATTTTGGCTGGGAAGCTGCCAAGCCTGCCCTGCCTGCATGGGATGGTGCATACTTTGAAATAATTAACAATCTTTATACATTTTACGGTTCTAACGATTTAATTGAATCACATTTTTACAATCTTATGAAATATCTGGAATATTTAGGTTCCTGCGCCGAAGATTATATCGTAAAAACTGGATTGGGCGACTGGTTGGCTCCAAACGGTGAAGATCATTCAGGGGAGCTTTTACAACCAGAGGAAAACCATCTCTCATCTACAGCATATTATTTCAGGATGACTGATATCATTGCCAGACTTTCCGAAATACTAGGTGAAAATGACAAATCCGACAAATACAGAAGAATTGCTGAAAATATCAAAAAAGCCTTCAATGAAAAATATCTGGATGCAAGAACTGGCATCTACAGTTCCGGAAATAATCTCCCCTATAGGCAAACACCCAATATTATTGCCCTTGCATTTGGCCTTGTCCCCCGGGATTTGGTAGTAAAAACAGCAAAAGCCCTTGCATACGATATAGAAACCACAAGAAACGGTCATCTATGGACCGGAATAATAGGGACCAGATATATTCTTGATGTTCTTACCGACAATGGATATGCAGACCTTGCTTTTTCACTTATTGAATGTGAAACATATCCTTCCTGGGGATACTGGTTTAAAAACGGTGCATCTTCACTTTATGAGAGCTGGGAACTTGATACCCGCTCCAGAAATCATCATATGTTCGGCTCAGTGGATTCCTGGTTCTTTGAGTATTTGTGCGGTATCAAGCCAACATCGCCTTGTTTTGCATCAGTAAAAATAGAACCATACTTTCCCGAAAAGCTTCTTGAAGCATCAGCTTCATATTATACAGGTTTTGGAGAATTGTCCGTTGAATGGAAAAGAGTTGCAGACAAAATCCTTGTGAATATTATAATCCCCCCCGGGGTTTCTGCAGTATTTTGCAATACAGTAGGAAATACAGGTGAAATCCAGTTAAATGCAGGACTTAACAACCTGACACTTTAGTCATTTCCCAACGGAATGGATTTCCCGTAGCTATGGCCGTTACTGCGGTTTCCAAAATTATTTCAGATGATTCCGCCTGACAATTCTTGCTGTTACCGATGCAATCCTTGCATTTTTCTCTTGTTCCGCACTCATTGTAACCCGGGCCCTGGGTTGCATTGGGTCTGGCTTTGCTTTCAACAACATTCAAATGGATTTCTGTATCATAAGCACCTTTATTATCATTTGTTTCAAGGGCTTCTTCAAAGGCAGCCTTTCGGGCATATTCAATGGCATCTTCATATACTTTGAATTTTCTGCCTGTTCCCCATATATTCACTGTATATCCGGCAACTCCGCTGCTTGTGAATTCAGGTGTTATTACAGCAGTTTTTTCTGTTCTTATTTTCCCTGTAATTGCACCGATGGCATTTGCAACGGCAGCTTCTTCCGGAATTACACATTTGGTATGCATGGCATTGGCAACATCCCGGAGGAACACATGAATAGGTGCCCCGATGCCTACCAGAGTGAATCCTGTCCTTAAAGTAGCTTCAAATGTATGTTTAAGCCCTTTGTTGTTTTTTTGTGAAATAGCCTTTCTAAACCCGTTGAGAAGTACTTCTTCCAACTGTCCCGACATTCCGTCACTTAAAAGGGTTTTGTCCTCGTCTTCAATGAGTAATTTTGAAATTCCCAGGAACAGCCTTTCCTTGATCTTTGAATAAACCTCTTCGGACAATGCACCAACATCAGTTTCTATCTGCTTTGCGAAAGCACCTGCGCCGAACTCTGCTGCCTTTTTATCCCATTCACCGTAGTCTCCCGTCAGATGCATGATATCTGTTGGAGTAAGGCCGATTCTTGTAATGATACCTGCTTTTTCCAATCGCTCGGTTTCATTTGAAGTCATTGAAACACCCAGTTCATCAGAAAGTTCGGCAATGCTCATCGGCTTATTGAATACAATTCGGGCTATTTCTTTTTCTCTTTCAGAATATATTTTCCTGTCATCAATTTTCTGGGTACTGTATACAAATTCACACAATGGAAATAAATATTTTCGTCCAAGCTTGAAGATTTCCTCTGCTTTACCGATGATTTCAGGCCATTTGGTTGCAGCATGAGAAATCGGCTCTACCCTCTCAGGACCAAGGCAAATTGAATAATCACTGTCAAAGCTGATTCTGCTGTCTCCACCCAATCCTGTGGTTTCAATTAGAATTGAATGAGTGCCCGTTCTCCATTTGCCGACAACAGCCCCATCTTCAGCGATTCCGGGAATGCTGTTTTTAATTATAGCCATATCACTTGTTGTGCCGCCCATATCAATTACAACACAATTTGTCTCATCAGTCAGGTTCAGACCGCCCTCGATGCTTGCAGCAGGGCCGCACAAAAGTGTCTCTACAGGCTTTTGGCGGGCAAAATCTTCACTCATCAGGCTGCCATCCCCCCTCATTATGGTCAAAGGTGCAATAATACCCCTGGCATCCAGATTGACTTTTATCGAATCCATGAACTCACTGACCAGCGGAATAAGCTGAGCATTTAGTAATGCACTTGCGGCTCTCTTGAACAAATTAAGCTTTGCTGTAAGTTCATGTCCGCAAACTATTCTTTTACCGGTCCAAAGTGATATGAATTTTTTGGTCTGAATTTCAAAATCACAATTATTCATTCCCCAGATTTCAACCACGGCATAGGCATTGTATTCACTGTCGGATCTTTCAATTTCTTGCTTAAGATATTCCCAGTCGGGTTCTGCCAGGATATTACCCTTTCTATCATGGCCGCCATCAAGAAAAATTATTTCATCAGCAGGTGGCAATCCATATTCACTGCCATATGAAACAGCAACTTTTCTGTCACAACCAATAAGAATTAATTTTGCCCTTTCACCTCTTCCTTCTATGCAGGCATTGGTTGCAAGAGTCGTAGAAAGAGAAACTGCCTTCACATATGGCAGTAAATCACCGGGCAATCCGTCAAGTGTCCTGCTTATGCAGCCTTCAAGATTGTGTTTTGTAGTAAGAGATTTGGCAACAGCCTTGATTTGCTTTTCCTTGAAATCATAAATAACAGCATCTGTATAAGTTCCACCTGTGTCTATACCAAGTCCTAATGACATAACTCAAACCTCGCAAAAATAACTATGAGAATTATACCTCATATGTGATATGAATCAACTTTTTTAATCAAATTTATAGTATTCCGCATCAAGGGAGGCCCATTTAGACGGTGGCCAGATTATAAATGATGCCTTTCCTTCAATACTGTTTATTAACGGAGTTGAACTGGATGAATCATATGTGCGCAATGTTACATTCCC
>CAYYXJ010000044.1:0-16646 GCA_964475455.1 uncultured Clostridiaceae bacterium
ACAGGGCTGGAATTGTAGATTTCGATGGCGAAACACATCAGGGTGTTTATGATCTGGCTTATTTATCAACTATGCCCGGGATCAAGATAATTGCACCAATTGATGGTGACAGGCTCAAGGAAAACCTCCGAAACGCGATTTTGAAAGAAAATGGTCCTGTGGCAATAAGATACCCCAAAGGTTGCGGGTGCTCTGAATTTATGCAGGTATCAGAATTCAAGAATGGATTCCATTTATTTGAACAGGGCCGGAAAGTTTTGGTGTTGTCATACGGCAGGATTCTCGGGGACATTTACAGTGCTTTGAAAGAATCGGACATTTCAGATGGATATTCAATAGCAAACATTGAAAATATTTACCCTCTGGATATTGAAAGTCTTGAAAAGCTGGGCGAAAGCTTCAGCAAATTGCTATTTATTGAAGATGTTGTTTTTGAAGGCAGCTGCGCTCAACGCTTTATATCCAAATGCAGATGTGATATATCTGCAAAAGTTGAATATATGACAGTACCTGAGAATTTTGATTCAAGTGGAACATCTGTGGAAATTCTCAATGGAATAGGAATGGGGAAAGATGATATTATTAAAAGTATAAAAAATATCATCTATTAATATGCTCGGTTAAAACTGGGGATTGTTAATTATCCGGAGGAATTATGGGGAAATACAAGAACAAGGAAAAATTCAATAAAAAAATTGCACCTTTGATGCTGCTTATGGTTGTTCCATTGGTGATGTTCTCTCAATATATCGTTTATGATAATATTTTGACCAGTCCTGATTTGATAATCAAAGACTCCTATGTAGATCTTTTTAATTTTTACAAATCAATAGCTCTATATATAATTTCTGTTCTTTCAATAATATTTTATTTTCTTTATACAAAAAAAAGAGACATTGAACTAAAGAAAGACAGAATAAAATACTATATACCTCTTCTCATTTACACAATATTTATAGTATTATCTACTGTTTTTTCAATCTATCCTAAAATTGCAGTCTTCGGAGTGTATGAACGATATGAAGGAGCACTGGTGCTGCTTTCATATTTATTGATGATGGTTTATGCAATTGAAGTCATACGAAGTGAAACTGATATAAAATATATAATGAAAGCATTTATTGTCATGAATTTTATAATATCTTCCATTGGCGTTCTTCAAACTCTGGGAGCAAATATCTTTGAAGTTAAAATATTCCAATCTTTGCTGGGATTGACAGAAGCAGACAATCTTTTGACTCATTTTGGGAATTCGGCATATTCAACACTGTATAACCCCAACAACGCAGGTCAGTTCACAACTTTGGTTTTCCCTGTTCTGCTTATACTTGTTTTTGCACTCAAGGATATAAAATGGAGAATTTTTACAGCATTGACAGCAATTCTTACCTTTATAATGGTTTTCGGCAGTGCCTCAGATAATGCTTTAGTTGGGCTGGTCGCAGGCATGCTGATGTTCACCATTGTTTTCTTCAGCAATATCATTCCCAAGGATGTCGGGAAAAAGAGAATATTCCTTGGTGTTACAGCTCTTATTTTGATTTCAGTTATTACTGCCGGAGTGGTATTTTTTGATAAAATCATGGAAATCTCATCCATACAAAATGAAATTCAGGCGTTTAGCAGCAATGAAGATGATGTATATATCAATGATATTAGTGTAGATGATGATATTATTCAGTTTGATACAAATCATGGTAAATTCAATTTTGTTTATCTTGAAACCGGAATGATAATGATGGATGAGGAAATGACACCGTTGAACTTTGAACAAAACGGTACCTCTATAAAATTTACCGATCCGCCATATGATAAAATGCTCAGAATACAAATCAGTACCTCAAATTCACTGGGGATTACATTTAAAAGGAATCCCTATGATGCAAGAGTTGAGGTCGTTTTTGACAGTGAAAAATTTCTGGGAATAAGAAGTACCGGAAACAATGTTGTCAAAGAAGTGCTTGAAAATCAAATGCCTGAAAAATTCAGGGGACTGGAGTCAACTTTTTCACTAAGGGGTTATCTTTGGTTTGTTACTATAAGCAGACTGGATGAGGTTTTCTTTATCGGCGCAGGCCCTGACAATTATCTGTATTGGTTTGAACAACATGATATCCTTGGTAAGGTAAATATGACGCATCAGGCGGTAGCTATAGCAGATAAACCTCACAATATTTATCTCCAGATTGCTTCACAAACAGGTGTTGTTTCCTTGATGGCATGGCTGTCATTACTGGGAATTTATTTTATAACAACCTTAAGAAAAATCGGAGTCAGGCGAAAGAAAGAATTCAATGAACTTCTTGCGGGAGGAATAATCTCAGGAATAACCGGATTTCTCGCTGCTTCATTATTTGTTGACAGCTCAGTGGGCGTTGGAACTGTTTTTTATCTTTTATTGGGAATCGGAATTTATTTGACCGGTGTTTTACCGGGAAAACCAAAGAAGATAAGACTAAAACCTAAATCTTGAAATTTCATCAACCTCTTTGGTGTATTGTTCAAGAAAAATACGAATTTGTTCATGAGATATCATTTCGTACGCAGTTTGGAGCACCTTTAGTCTGAACAAACCCCTAACATAGATTTCCTCAATATCTTTAAACAAAAGGGGACATGTTCCCTTTGCCCTGGGGTCGAAATCTATGCTTATACGTCCGTTTCGATAAAAAGGAAAGAGTGGAAAAATTCTGCAGGAGATAGGTCTGAAATTTCTATTGCAGCAGCCATTGCATATCAAAAGTTTGGTTGTGCGGCCATTGACTTTAAAAGTTGAATCTACAATTTTGAAATCGTTCTCAAGTGAATCAATGTATTTATCTTCTCCGGGGAAAAGAAACATACCCATACCGTTTTCAGAACAGCAGGAATTTTCACAAAGAAGACCGCAGTCAAACAGCATAGGTGTGGTATTTTCCAGATATCCGTATATTTTACTGTAGATTTGAATAATATCTTCCATTTTTGCTCCTGAATTTTTTTATATAGTATCATAAAGGGGTGGTTCTTTACATGCTCTGTCGGTATATGATAAAATTTCAATAAGATTACAAGTTGAATTTCAGTGAAACAGTGATTTAAGAGGTGGGATATATGTCTAAAATGGCACAAACAGATGAACATGCAAAGAAAAAGGCAGTTAAACTTGTAGTTTTGCATATCAAAAAAAAGCTCGAGGAAGCAGGAGACGAAGCACATGAATTCGATACCTGGTTTAATGATATGGACAAACTTCTTGAAAAAGATGAAAAAGATTTCAATGTACATGATTATTATGAAATGAGGCGAAAGCTAAATAACAGGATTGATTGTATTTTTGATGTTTCGCTCAGATATAAACTTAGGGATTCCTGGATCAGTTTCGGCAAGGCTCTGGATAAAAAAGCTAAGAAGCAAATTTAGATACATAAAACAGAGAAAAGAGGGATTGGGATGTTAGGCACTGCTTTGGCATGTATCTGTTGTTCTGTTGTTTCATTTGTCGGGACGATTATAAGTTTACAAATGGAAAATGCTTCAGAATATACATTTTCACTTTACAGTGAATTGATGGAATCCTTGAATTCGGTTTTGTTGCTGGTGGTTGTTCTTGTGTTTTCCTTCGGGATTCTGTTTTATATCTTTTATAGAAACAGAACAAATAAGGTGAAGGAAATCGTAGGTGAAGAACAATTCAACAAACTTTTTAAATTTAAAAAAGTATTGTCAAGATATCAAAAATTAGTTAATGAAACCGGTCACGGAACCGTCTTTATAATCAAATTAAACAATTTTGAATTCCTGAATGAGCTTTACGGAAGTGTAAACATAGAAGAATATATACTTGCCGTTTCCCAGAAATTATCAGAAAATATCAGAGGGGGATATTATTATGGAAGAATATCCCTCAGTGAATTCATTGTATATACTGCCGAAAAAAAACCGCAAAAAGAAGTTGCAGATTACACCGTTGAGATTTTCAATCTAATCAAGGCACCCATAACAATCAAAGATATCAGGCTGACAAGTAATTTCAATATAGGCATTGCCTCTATGGAGGGTCAGGGCAGTATCCACAAGGAGCTTATGAGAAGAGCTGTTCTGGCTATGTGGTATTCAAAGCGACAGGGCGAAAATTTTTACTCGGTTTATTCAACGGAGATTGATGAGAAATTCATCAAAGAGGATGAAATCAAAAAAGAGATGGGAAGAGCCCTCGATAACAATGAATTTGAATTATATTATCAACCAATTTACAACAGTTGTGATGGAAGTGTATATGGCATCGAAGCACTGATACGCTGGAATCATCCTGAAAAGGGGATGCTCAAACCGGACTACTTCATTGTTGAAGCTGAGAAGAACAATATGATTATTGAAATAGGATATTGGGTCATAGAAAGAGCTTTCAGGGATTTCAACAAGATATTGAACAGCTTCACCTCAGGAGAAGCAAAAAATATCAGATTATCTGTCAATGTATCGCCCAGTCAGCTTGAGGATAAGAATTTCTTTGACACCCTGGAAAAATATATACTTGAATATAATATGAACCCTGAAAATGTTGTGCTGGAAATCACTGAACAGGTTTATATTCAGGAAACTCTCAGGGTAAATGAGTTGCTCAGGTCCATAAAGGAATTGGGTTGCAAAATCGCATTTGATGATTTTGGTATCCAGTATTCAACTCTTTCAAAGCTTAACGACCTGAATTTTGATGTTGTAAAAATAGACAGAAAATTCATTCTTGGGATTCCGAATGACCTGGTTTGCATTGAGATAATTAGAATGCTGGTTTCACTTACTGCAATAACAGGAAAACAGCTTGTTGCAGAAGGTGTTGATTCCCTGGATCAACTCGAAAAACTTAAAGAGTATGGTTGTAATACTATACAAGGATTCTACTATTCACAAGCCGTGGATATTTTAAGTTTGATACAAAAGATTCACAGCAGTTTAGCAGGTAAAAACGATGGAACGATGGTTGAAAAGCTTGTGGAATCACCTGAAGAGCATTTTAAATCCGACGAATCTGAAGCTGTTTACAATAGATTCTTTTTCGGTTGCCCTATGCCGGTTACTTTAAATAAGTTGATTGCCAAAGGAGAAAATACCTACGATATAGTCCTGTCAAAAATAAACGAGAGCTATAAGAAGGAATTTTGTATAAGCGGTGAACTGGTTGAAGGAAAAACCTCAGAAAAAGTGTATCCGGACCTGAACAATATAAGGATTAACAGAATAGCTGATGCCATGTGCGATAATAGAACGATCAGATTTCCAATGTATTACTGTAAAAACAGCAAAAAGGTTTATGACCTCACAATCATGCCTGCTGGTTCAGACATGTTTGCCATGATTTTCTCCAAGGAAAGTGCAAGCAGTGAAATTCAAAACAATCTTCTTAAAGTCAAGGCGGTTTATGAGGAGACTTCAGGTTTACTTGATGTAGCACTTCACCTGGGTCAAACCGATATATGGGAATATGACATTGCTAAAAGAGAATTGAAGATAAATTGGCATAGCGTTGAAACAGGTAGAAAGACTGAGAAATTTGCAATAGAAGATTATTTTGAAATGATATATCCGGAAGACAAGAAGATATTCAGGGAGAAATTTCTGTCATACATGCTTGAAAATATCAACAAACCTTATGATAAGAATAATATCTTTATTATCGACTACCGCTTAAAACTGCCATGGGTTAATCAATGGACATGGACTAAAACCAGCTTTCATATATCAAGTTACAAAGGCAGAACCCCCCTTACTGCTGTTGCTGTCAATATAAATATTGAAAGATACAAGGAGTACGAAAAAGAAATAGAGTTTCAGCTGTGTCATGACACTCTTACCAATTTACTTAACAGAAGAGGCCTTGCACAGGAATTGCCTTCAATTCTGGCCAAGAACAAACCTCATGCGGTTTGTATAATGGATCTTGATAACTTCAGGAAGACAAATGAAAAGAGGGGACATGAATATGGCAATAAGATTCTTTCTGATATTTCCTTGAAAATCAATGATGCTTTACCTGCTGATTCCATTGCTGCAAGGCTTTCAGGCGATGAATTTTTAGTGTGTTTCCCTTATGAAAATGATAAACAGCTAAAAAATATATGTAAGAAGATATTGAAAAAAATAAAATTCACCGATGAATTCGGTATTAATTACAGTGCAAGCATGGGTGTGGCTTTGTTCCCGGTAAATTCAAGGTCACAATCAGATCTCATGTCCATGGCAGACATGGAACTGGATAAGGTTAAAAGCTCCAAAAAGGGCGATTATTCAGTATACCAGGAAAATTGAGAAAGGACCTCTGTCCCGTTTTTAATGCTTTCCATTACTGCTGTTTCTGAAGGGCCACCGATGGTATTGCGCCGGTTTACACAGGATTCCAGGGATATGAACGAATAGATATCATCATCGATTTCTTTAGAAAATGAATGGAACTCATCAATGGATAATTCATCAATATTTTTTTTAGAAACAAGACAGTATGAAACTATTTTCCCGGTTATTTCATGAGCTGAACGAAAAGGTATACCTTTTAAAACCAAATAATCAGCTAAATCGGTTGCATTTGTAAATCCTGAACCGGCTGATGCATACATATTCTCCTTTGAAAAAGCAAGCCCTGCAAACATCCTGGTAAATAGCGAAATGCATAATTTTACCGTATCAATTGAATCGAACAAAGCCGGTTTATCCTCCTGCATATCTTTGTTGTAGGCAAGGGGAAGACCTTTCATAACGGTCATTACAGTCATAAGGTTTCCATAGACACGACCGGTCTTTCCTCTTATTAATTCAGCAATGTCCGGATTTTTTTTCTGCGGCATTATGGAACTGCCTGTGCTGAATGCATCATCCTGCTGAACAAATGAAAACTGAAAAGTGTTCCAGATTATCAGTTCCTCGCAGAAACGGGACAGATGCATGGATATAATTGAAAGGTTGGATAAAAACTCCAGAACAAAGTCACGGTCACTTACTGCATCAATGGAATTTGCAGATATTTGATCAAATCCAAGAAGTTCTGCAACATAAGCCCGATCAATGGGAAAACCTGTTCCGGCCAGGGCACATGCGCCAAGAGGAAGGACGTTGATTCTTTTGTATGAATCTGAAAGACGGGATAAATCCCGACTGAACATTTCAAAATAAGCCATGAGATGATGTGCAAGAGTTATGGGTTGTGCAGGTTGCATGTGTGTGAAACCAGGCATTATGGTATCAATATGTTGTGATGAAATGTTTATAATCAACTTGCATAAATCCATAAGAAGTTTTGATATATCCCTGCATTGATCTCTCATATACATTCTTGTATCCAAGGCAACCTGATCATTCCGACTGCGTGCTGTATGTAGTTTTTTCCCGGTTTCACCGATTAATTTTGTAAGCAGTTCTTCTACAGCCATATGGATGTCCTCGGCATCGGGGCTTAATTCCAAGCTGTTATTTTCAAGGCCTGTTAAAATCTTTTCAAGGCCGGTTATTATAAGTTCAACCTCGGTTTCATCCAGTAATTCTATTTTACGAAGCATTTTGGCATGGGCAATACTGCCCTGTATGTCATGCTTGTAAAATCGAATGTCAAAACTCAATGAAGAATTAAAATCATTTGCAGATTCATCAGTATCCTTAGTAAAACGACCGGCCCAGAGTTTCATATATTACTCCTTGTTTTTTTCATCCATCAATGCCTTGACCTTAAGAGGGAGCCCAAACAGATTAATAAAACCTTCGGCATCACTCTGATTATATATCTCATCCTCACCAAATGTCGACAAATCTTCATCATGCAGGGAGTAGGGCGATTTAGAACCTGCAGGAATAATATTACCTTTATAAAGCTGTAATTTAACTGTTCCGGTTACATTTTCCTGTGTTTTATCTACAAAAGCAGACAGTGATTCCCTAAGAGGTGTAAACCATTGACCATTGTAGACAAGATCTGCAAATTTATTTGCAACAAGTTCTTTATAGTGAAAAGTTTCTCTATCAAGACATAGGTATTCAAGTTCATTATGGGCAGCGTAAAGTATTGATCCGCCCGGAGTTTCGTATACGCCCCTGGATTTCATTCCAACCAATCTATTTTCAGTGATATCAATGATTCCGATCCCGTGCTTACCACCGATTTCATTGAGTGCTTCAAGAAGTTTTAGGCCGTTCATAACTTTTCCGTTCAATGAAACTGGGATTCCTTTTTCAAAGCCGATTTCAACAAATTCAGGTATATCAGTTGCTTTTTGAGGTGTAATACTGAGTTTTAACAGCTTATCATATTCAGGTGCATCAGCAGGGCTTTCCAGATCGGAGCCTTCATGACTCAAGTGCCATATATTCCTGTCACGGCTGTAGTTGTCTTTTTTTGTAACAGGTATGGGAATATCTCTTTCAAGTGCATAATCTATGGCGTCATCCCTTGATTTTATATTCCACATTCTCCAGGGAGCAATAATTTTCATATGCGGAGCAAGGGCTTTAATTGTTAATTCAAAGCGCACCTGGTCATTTCCCTTGCCTGTACAACCGTGAACTATTGCGGTGCAATTTTCAATTTTTGCTATTTCAACAAGTCTCTTTGCAATTATTGGTCTTGCGAACGATGTTCCGAGGAGATATTTTTTTTCATAAACGGCACCTGCCTTCAAGGTAGGGAACACATAATCATTTACAAACTCTTCCCTTAAATCCTCTATATAGAGTTTTACAGCGCCTGACTTTGTTGCCTTTTCATAAAGTGGGTCAAGTTCTTCACCCTGACCTACATCAGCCGCCATGGCAACAACATCGCAGTTATAATTTTCCTTGAGCCAGGGGATTATGATGGATGTATCCAGTCCTCCTGAATATGCTAACAGAAACTTTTCTTTTACTGACATTAATATATCCTCCAAGGTGTGTTAAAATAATTACGGGTATTATACATAAAATTGTATAAATATGCAATAGAATATTTAAATATACATTTACAGGTGGAAAAGTGGTTATTTTAGGAATAGATCCGGGTTATGCAATAATTGGATACGGTATTTTGAAATTTGAAGGCAACCACTTCAAAATTCTTGACTACGGGTCAATTGAAACTGCTGCCGGGACTGATTTCCCCGAAAGACTGAAAAAAATATATCTGGGAATGAAGGAACTTATAGAAAACTACAAACCAGATGCAGTTGCCGTTGAAGACCTGTTTTTCAACAAAAACACCAAGACAGCTATGAAAGTAAGCCATGGCAGGGGTGTAATTCTTCTTTCAGGAGCCTTGAACGATGTTGAAGTCTTTGAGTATACGCCTTTACAAGTCAAACAGGCAGTATGCGGTTATGGAAGGGCAGATAAAAACCAGGTACAGCAAATGGTAAAGATGATACTGGGTTTAAAGGAAATACCCAAACCGGATGACACTGCTGATGCCCTTGCAGTTGCCATTTGTCACGGACATTCATATAATTTGAATAATCTTAAAGAATCCGGATGGAGCTAATATGTATGATTTTATAAAGGGAACCGTCACTTCAACAGCCCGTGAATATGCAGTAATCGAAAACAATGGTATTGGTTACAAAATATTTACTTCCGCCAATACACTGTCCAGGATCATTACCGGTGATAAAGATACAACGCTTTTTACACATCTGCATGTCAGGGAAGATGCGATGATGCTGTACGGATTTTCCGACAGAGAGGAACTTTCAATATTTGAAATGCTGATAGGGATATCAGGCATAGGTCCCAAAGTTGCACTGGGGGTACTATCAACATTTTCTCCGCAGGCAGTAGCTATTTCCATAGCTTCAGATAACCCGGCAGAACTTTCCAAAGCCAAGGGGATTGGTAAAAAAACAGCCATGCGTATAATTCTTGAACTTAAAGATAAATTCAAGGCTTTGGAAAAGGAAGAAATGATAATGGAATCTGATGAAGGTTCAAATGGAGTAGTGGAAGAAACCAAGACAGCACTCATGGTTCTCGGCTTCAAGGCAGGGGAAGCCCTGAAAGCAGCGGGCGAAAATTATGAGGAAGGTTTGACCGTGGAAGGTCTTATAATTAAATGTTTGAGAAAAATGAATGGCTGACGGAGGGAAAATGGAAGAGGATAAAATAACGAACAGCAGTTTTTTGAATCAGGATAACAGCGAAAACACCCTCAGGCCTAAAAACTTTGAGGAATATTTCGGTCAGAAAAAAGCCAAGGAAAATCTCAAGATATATATTGAGGCAGCAAGACAGAGGTCTGAACCACTCGACCATGTTTTACTTTACGGTCCTCCGGGCCTTGGAAAAACAACCCTCGCAAATATAATCGCATCAGAGATGAATGTGAATATCAGGATTACAAGCGGACCGGCTATAGAAAAGGCAGGTGACCTGGCTGCAATACTTACAAATCTTCCTGAAAATTCAGTTCTATTCATTGATGAAATACATAGATTGAACAGAACAGTTGAAGAAATCCTTTATCCGGCAATGGAGGATTTTGCCTTGGATATTATTATTGGAAAAGGACCAAGTGCAAGAAGCATAAGGCTTGAACTTCCTAAATTCACCCTGATAGGAGCCACAACAAGGGCAGGAATGTTAACCTCACCCTTAAGGGATAGATTCGGAATAATTAACAGACTTGAAATGTATAGCATCAAAGAACTTCAGACAATCGTAAAAAGAAGTGCCGGAATATTGAACATAAGCATCTCAAATGAAGGCGCACATGAAATTGCCAGAAGATCCAGGGGAACGCCGAGGATAGCAAACAGACTTCTAAAACGCGTAAGAGATTTTGCACAGGTTGAAAATCTGGATGTCATTGAAAAAGGCATTGCAGACAGAAGCCTTACAGCCCTTGAGGTGGACCATATAGGACTTGATGCCATAGACAGGAAATTACTTCATGCAATAATAACAAAGTTCTCAGGAGGGCCTGTAGGCCTTGAGACGCTGTCCTCAACGATAAGTGAAGAAAAAGATACGATAGAAGATGTATATGAACCTTTTTTACTTCAACTTGGATTTTTAAACAAAACTCCGAGGGGACGATGTGCAACGGATGCTGCATATAAACATATGGGATTTGAACCGAGGGTGAAGGAATGAAATTGCTGTTACATACTTGCTGCGGACCTTGCATGACTGCTTTCAATGAATTTTTTATTGAAAAAGGCATAGATTACTCTGCGTACTTTTACAATCCCAATATTCAACCTTATAAAGAATACTTGAGGAGAAGGAAAACCCTTGAGGATTATTCCCTGAAAACCGGAGTTGCTTTGTTTATTGATGAGAGTTTCATGCAACATAAATGGGAAAACGAATTTGCTGATATACCAGCCTCCGAAAGATGCGGTTTATGTTACAGGATTCGGATAGGGGCAGCCTCAAGATTTGCTGCTTCACAGGGATTTTCCCATTTCACAACAACCCTTCTGATAAGCCCTTATCAAAATCATAATCTTATAAAGGAAATTTGCACTGAGGAAGCCAGGAAATCCGGGGTTGGATTCTATTATGAAGATTTCAGGGTTATGTTCAGGGAAGGACAGAACATTGCCAGGGAAGAAGGTTTGTACAGACAAAAATATTGCGGATGTGTTTATTCACTGGCTGATTCAAAGTTCAGGGACAAGATTAACTGGGATTAAACTTCACTGTTTTTTATATCTTCCAGATCATCAAGCATTTTACCGACAATTTCAGATTCACGCAGGAATGAATTGACCTGTTCCCAAAAATCGTCTTTCATGGAGTATAGCTGTCCATCAAGTCCTTCACGTTCCGACTTATAAAAGGATGGTGCGGAAAAACCGCCTGAACCAAGACCATCTATTAATTTCCAGTCCTTGGAACGAATGGCAAACATCCCATGGAATGAATGATTTATAATAAGCTCCCTTGAAGTGGCATGAGGATTTAAGAAAACATTTAATAGTGAGAAGCCGTCAGGGGATTCATCAGACTTTAGTTCATAACCGGTTATTTTGGCAACTGTAGCCATGAAATCAATCAACCCTCCCAGGGAATCACTTACAGTCCCAGCCGGAATATTGCCTGGCCAGGAAACAACCATTGGAACTCGATGACCACCTTCGTAGATATCAGCCTTAAATCCCCTTAAATCGCCATTGGGTTTATGACCATAGGTGCGTCCGTAATAGTCACATGGATTTGCTCCGTTATCACTTGTAAATACAATTAAAGTATTTTCCAGGACATCAAGACTCTTCAGATTGTCAACAATCTTACCAAGACACCAGTCAGCAAGCATGACTGAATCACCTCTTAGTCCTGCATCACTCTTTCCCCTTATGAAAGCGGGAGGAACACAGGGACGGTGAGGGGATGATAATGGAATATAAGCAAAGAATGGTACATTATATTCTACAGAGCTTGAAATGAATTTACATGCTTCTTCTGTAAATCTAAGGTCAACTTCAGTATCATCCCAGGTTTCAACTCTGAGCCCTGCGCGCTGCTGGGTTATTATTTCCTTCTTGATTGTTGGAATGCCAACAGTATTTCTGTCTTTTATAAAGCAGTAGGGGGGCATGTCAAGGGATCCTGAAATTCCAAAAAAACGATCAAAACCATGGTCCAGTGGACCGCCATATAAAGGTTTTGTGTAATCTATTTCATCTATATGAAAATCTGCATTGTCAATAGAATCATTCACTGACTGTTCTTTTGTGAATAAACTTCCGTCCTTTTTTGTATAAGTGAATCCAAGATGCCATTTTCCAAAAGCCCCGGTTGCATAACCAAGGGATTTCAGCATAGATGCAACAGTAGTTCTTCCTTCCTCAATCAAGGGAAGGCCATGTCCGCATTGTACATTGTCTTTCAAACGTGATCTCCAGGCATATCTTCCTGTAAGAACACTATACCTTGATGGGGTACAAACAGCCGAAGAAGAATGGGCATCTGTAAACAGCATGCCTGAAGAAGCAAGATCATCAATATTAGGTGTCCGTATTTTTTTCGCTCCGTAGCAACCTGCATCGCCATAACCCATGTCATCTGCCATGATGAAAACAATATTCGGACGGTTCGGAATAAAATCTGTCATAAAAAAACCTTTTCAGAAAATTTGCTTACCTACTTATTATATATTAAAATCAGATCATGAATAAATTAATTGCAGTATCAGTTTCACTGGTTTTAATTTTTGTTTTTGTTTCCTGTGAAGTAAACGATATCATCATGACTGAAAATCCTGTTGAATCTTCAACAGCTTCCATAACTCCAACAACAACTCCGGGACCCAACACCACTGTAACAGTTGGTCCTACTTCTACTCCAACCCCTGTTTCTACACCTTCGCCTTCACCATCAGCTACAACGGAACCAACGCCAACACCTGAGCCTAAACCTACAGCAACATCGACACCTTCACCTACGCCTATACCTGCAGTAACATCGACACCTTCACCTACACCTGATCCTGCAGTAACATCATCACCAACAACTTCACCAACTCCTGTGGTAACTCCTGCACCAACGGCAGCACCGACTCCGGAGCCGACCTCAACACCGGTAACCACACCTGAACCAACTCCATCACCTGTTCCGGAACCGACCCCTGAACCAACGGCGACTCCACCCGGTTCATCAGTTATAAATCCTGAAGAGGAAATTTCCATCGATTTGACAAATATCAACAATGGCGTTTTCGGCGTTTCATATAATTTTGATACAAGTGACCGTTTGAAAATTTATGTAACAAAAGACAGTCAGGCCTTATGGTATGACATAATACCCAAAAGACTGACATATTTCCCTTTGCAACTGGGAAATGGAATCTATAAAGTCCGTGTTGTAAAGGAAATAAACAATACAGGAAAATACTCGGTTATATATTCCAGGAATGTTGCATTGGACATTCCTGATGATAGAATAGTATTTACAAATTCGATTTCTGAAATTTTCTGGACACCTGAAATGGCTGCCATAATATTTGCCTATGAGAGAACCAATGATGATGAGTATGATTGGGATATGGTTGTTGATCTATATGAATATATGGTTAGAAACTATAAATACGATTACGATAAAATTTCAGCTGTTACCGGATTGGTACCTGGTTATGTACCAAGCATTGAAGTTGTTTTCCATGACTTGAAACTAATTTGTTATGATTACTCCGTTTTATTTGCAGGCATGCTGAGAAGCCTTGATATTCCGGTTAAACTTGTAAAAGGTTATTCCACTTATGTAAACGGATATCATGCCTGGAATGAGGTTTATAATCCGGATACAGGAAACTGGGTGGTAATAGATATTACAGTTGACTCATCATATTATAATTGGAACATGGGATACGAAATGGAAAAGGATCCGGATGATTATACGGCCAAATATATCTATTGACATGTTGAATTCTTGACACTTATTTGCCCTTATACTATAATTCCTTAAAAGATATGGGGGTTAAAAATGGCATATTTCTATGAATCTGTTTCGAGGACATTCAGTGAATATATAATGATACCTAATCTAACGACCAAGGAGTGCTTTACGGATAATGTGAAATTGAAGACACCCTTGGTTAAGTATAAGAGTGGAGAAAAACCTGCACTCTCACTTAATGTTCCTTTTGCATCTGCAATAATGCAATCAGTATCCAATGATACCCTGGCAATAGCTCTTGCGAAATCCGGGGGAATAAGCTTTATTTTCTGCTCACAACCGATATCTTCACAATGTGAAATGGTAAGCAGGGTAAAGAAATTCAAGGCAGGCTTTGTCATAAGTGATTCAAACCTGAAACCTGATGATACCCTGGAGGCAGTAATAGCGCTTAAGAACAAATCGGGTCATTCAACGATGGCAGTAACTTCCGACGGGACTCCTGCAGGTAAATTGATGGGTGTTGTAACCGGCAGGGATTACAGACTTTCAAGGGATACTGTTGATAAAAAGGTATCTGAGTTCATGACTCCGATGGACAAACTCATAACAGGGAAAACCGGTATTACTTTGAAAGAAGCCAATGATAAAATCTGGGACAACAAGCTCAACAGTCTTCCGATTATAGATGAAGCCGGCAATCTTGTATATTTCGTTTTCAGGAAGGACTATGATGATCACAAGGACAACCCTGAAGAACTTCTGGATGATGAAAAAAGATATCTGGTAGGTGCAGGTATAAATACCAGGGACTACCGTGAAAGGGTTCCGGCCCTGATTGAAGCAGGTGCTGATATCCTTTGCATAGATTCTTCCGATGGATTTTCCCAATGGCAGGACGATACAGTAAAATGGGTAAGATCAATGTACGGTGAGAAAGTCAAAATCGGAGCAGGAAATGTTGTTGATGCTGAAGGATTCAGATTTCTGGCTGATGCAGGAGCAGATTTCATAAAAGTGGGAATCGGCGGCGGGTCAATTTGTATCACCAGGGAGCAAAAAGGAATTGGTCGGGGACAGGCTACTGCGGTTGTTGAAGTTGCAAAGGCACGGGATGAATATTACAGGGAAACCGGAGTATATATACCCATATGTTCAGATGGGGGTATAGTTCATGATTACCATATAGTACTGGCACTTGCAATGGGGGCTGATTTTATAATGATGGGAAGATATTTTGCCCGTTTTGATGAAAGCCCAACAAAAGTCATTAAACTTGGTAACAATTATGTCAAGGAATACTGGGGTGAAGGCTCGAACAGAGCCCGGAACTGGCAGAGATATGATGCAGAGGAAGACAGTACCCTCAAGTTTGAGGAAGGTGTTGACAGTTATGTCCCTTATGCAGGAAAACTAAAGGATAACCTGGGTAAAACACTGAGTAAAATAAAATCCACCATGTGCAGCTGCGGTTCATTGGATATAAATGAATTACGGGAAAAATCAAGGATAGCACTGGTATCTTCAACAAGCCTGGTAGAGGGTGGTGCCCATGATGTTATTCTCAAGGATAAGTCTGAATTTTAAAAACAAGAACATTTGTTCACATTGCCGTCCTTTTATGTTATAATGGGGCGGCAATATTATTATTGGGTAGAAGAAATATATGAAAAATGATTACATACATGTAAAAGGCGCAAAAGAACACAATTTAAAAAATATAGATGTCACAATTCCAAGGGATAAATTCGTGGTTGTCACAGGCATAAGCGGATCAGGTAAATCATCACTGGCATTTGATACCATCTATGCAGAAGGACAGAGACGATATGTAGAAAGTCTTTCTGCTTATGCAAGACAATTTCTGGGTCAGATGAATAAACCTGATGTGGAATTCATAGAAGGTCTGTCTCCGGCTATTTCAATAGACCAGAAAACAACCAGCCGTAATCCCAGGTCAACTGTAGGAACAGTAACAGAGATCCACGATTATCTGAGACTTCTATTTGCCCGGATAGGGATTCCTCATTGCACAGTGTGCGGAAAAGAAATTGCCAGCACAAGTGTTGACCAGATAACTGATTCAGTCATGCAGCTTGATGAGGGAACGAAGATACTGGTGGTTTCACCTGTAGTCCGGGCAAGAAAAGGTGAATACGATAAATTTCTCAAACAAATATTGAAGGATGGTTTTACAAGGGTAATAATTGATGGAAAAACATACGACATATCTTCAGATGAAATAAAGCTGGAAAAACAAATAAAACATGATATAGCCATTGTAGTCGACAGATTGGTTGTCAAGGACGGGATTGATA
>CAYYXJ010000044.1:16702-18766 GCA_964475455.1 uncultured Clostridiaceae bacterium
CTCTGGAAACTGCTCTCAATCGATCTGAAGGCCTTGTAAAGATAATCCTGGAGGATGGAAGCGAAAAATTATATTCACAATGCCTTTCCTGCCCGGAACACGATTTTAGTATCGGGGAACTTTCACCAAGGATGTTTTCTTTCAACAGTCCATTCGGAGCATGTCCGGAGTGCAGCGGACTCGGAGTTCATCTTGAGATGGACCCTGACCTTATAATACCCGATAAAACTGTTTCACTTACAAAAGGTGCAGTCAAGGTTGCTGGGTTTTCATATAATGAGGACAGTTGGAGCCGATCTTTCCTTGATGCCATAGGAAAGCATTTCAAGGTTGATATGGATCTGCCGTTTGAAAACCTGCCGGAGGAAGTTCAAAATGTCATTCTATTTGGTTCGGGAAATTTAAAGTTTAAAATCAAATACAGTAATTCCAGACTGTCCTACAGTTCTGATGAAAGAACGGAAGGTATTGTAAATGTTGTAAAAAGAAGATATATGCAAACCAAGTCAAATCACATGAAAAGATACTATGAAGGGTTTATGAGCGCAAATCCTTGCAATGTATGCAATGGTTCAAGGTTCAAGCCTGAAGTTCTGGCTGTTACAGTCGGAGGTTTGAATATTTTTGAAATATCAAAGATGGCAATAGACGATTGCCTGGGGTTCTTCGAAAACTTGAAATTGGATAAAACGAGGGCCCTGATTGCTGATCTGGTAGTCAAGGAAGTCAAGGAAAGACTGAACTTCCTCGTAAATGTAGGCCTTGATTACCTCACTCTTTCCAGGACAGCTTCAACACTTTCAGGTGGGGAGGCACAACGGATAAGATTGGCAACTCAGATTGGTTCAGGACTCATGGGTGTACTTTATATTCTTGACGAACCAAGCATAGGACTTCATCAAAGAGACAATAGAAAGCTTCTGGAAACACTTAAAAGAATGAGAGATCTTGGGAATACACTGATTGTAGTAGAACATGACAATGAAACAATATCAGAAGCAGACTATATCATAGACATGGGTCCGGGCGCAGGTGTACACGGTGGAGAAGTCGTTTGTCAGGGAACACCGGAAGATATCCTGATGTGTGATAAATCTGAAACAGGCTTGTATATGTCCGGCAAAAAGGAAATCAAGGTTCCCGAAGAAAGAAGAAAATCCAACGGGAAACACCTTATTATAAAAGGTGCACAGCAAAACAACTTAAAAAACATAGATGTTGATTTTCCACTTGGAATTTTCACATGTGTGACAGGAGTATCAGGTTCAGGAAAGAGTTCCCTTATTACAGAAATTCTGTATAAGGAACTTGCAGGTAAATTGAACAGGGCAAAGTTAAAGTCAGGAAAACATAAAAGGATTGAAGGCCTTGAATATATTGACAAGGTAATTGATATTGACCAGTCACCGATAGGTAGAACTCCAAGGTCAAATCCTGCAACATATACAAAGGTATTTGATGAAATCAGAAATGTCTTTGCAATGACCAGGGATGCCAGGAGCCGGGGATACAAGAAAGGGCGTTTCAGTTTCAATGTTACCGGCGGGCGTTGTGAATCATGCAAAGGTGATGGAATTAAAAAAATTGAAATGCATTTTCTTCCGGATGTGTATGTTCCGTGTGAAGTTTGCAAGGGCAAACGATTCAACCGTGAAACCCTTGAGATTAAGTTTAAAGGGAAAAATATTTCAGATGTATTGGAAATGACAGTTGAGACTGCGATGGAATTCTTTCAGAGCATACCGAAGATTTATCGAAAATTGAATTTACTTTATGAAGTAGGGCTGGGGTACATAAAAGTAGGTCAACCTTCAACAACTCTTTCAGGCGGAGAAGCCCAGAGAATTAAATTGTCAGCTGAGCTTTCTAAAAGAAGTACCGGAAATACAATGTATATTCTTGATGAACCCACCACAGGTCTTCATACTGCTGATGTGCATAAACTGCTGGATATAATCGACAGATTGGTTGAAAGCGGCAATACAGTTGTAATAATTGAGCATAATCTTGCTTTTTGAAGAGGCCGCGCGGGCACTTGTCGACATCATGGGAGCCCGGAGCAAT
>CAYYXJ010000045.1:0-18697 GCA_964475455.1 uncultured Clostridiaceae bacterium
GTCTCTTTCGAGAATTTCTATACATTTCAGTGCTGCAGCCATTTCAAGGCTGTTTGGAAAGAATGTTGAACTGATAAAAACATCTTTTTCCATTACTTTCATGACGTCTTTTTTTCCGACAAGGGCACTTATGGGATAACCGTTTGCCATGGCCTTTCCAAAACAGGCAAGATCAGGTACAACCCCATATAACTGTCCTGCACCACCCATGGAAGCTCTGAATCCGGTTCTGATTTCATCAAATACAAGCACTGTACTGTATTCATCGGCAAGTGCACGAACTCCGTTCAGATAACCTTCCGGAGGAATAACTACATCCTTTGCCAAAGGGTGTCCTACAGGGGTTATGATTATGCAGGCGACCTGGTCTTTGTTGGCTTCCAGCTTGCTTTTCAAGTCATCAAGGTCTGCGTATTCAAATTCAATAGTTAAGTCAGTTATTGACTGGGGTACCCCGTTGTGGTTTTCGACACACCAGTCATGCCATCCATGATATCCACAGCGCAGAATCTTGCTTTTACCCGTGAAACCGCGTGCGACCCTTACGGCCATAGTTGTTACATCGGAACCGGTCTTGGCTATAACTGCCATTTCGGCACAGGGTATTAGTTCTATCAGCTTTGCTTCAAGTCGATTCTGAATTTCCTGAACCAGGGAAAAACAGAAACCTTTATCCATCTGTTCCTTTACTGCATCATTTATTTCATCTTCAATATGTCCGAGAATAATGGGTCCGTAGGAACAAAGCATGTCTATATAATCATTTCCGTCCACATCCACAATATGACCGTCATAACCACTTTCTATGAAAACAGGATATTCGCCTTCAATGAAGTTGTAAGGTCGCCTTATTCCCAGCATGCCGCCGGGTGTCAGTTCCAGCGATTCCTTTAAAAGTTCCATGGATTTTTCCAGTGGGAGCTTCTCAAAACTGCTCATTTTCATTCCTCCTCATTTTCTTTCTATACAAAAGTTCTTTTGCAATATATGTTGCAACATCATCTGCAAACTTTCCGCTTCCAAATCCGGCATCATATCCAAGTTCTTTTGCAAGTCTGTTGGATATCCTTGCACCCCCGCATATAAGCAAGACTTTTTCCCTTATTCCTTCAGCTTCGACCATTTCAACCAGTTGTGTAAGGTTCTTTATGTGCACATCCTTTTGGGTTACAGTCTGTGAAACAAGAAGAACATCAGCATTTTTTGAAACTGCGAAGCGAACAAGGTCTATGTTAGATACCTGGGCACCAAGGTTGTGGGCTTCCAGCATTTCATACCGTTCCAGCCCGTAATGACCGGCATAACCTTTCATGTTCATTATTGCGTCAATACCGACCGTATGTGCATCTGTTCCGGTAGATGCCCCTGCGACGACAATTTTTCTGCCTAAATTCTCTTTTATAAATTCATCCGTTTCATGCATTGTCATGGCTTTGTCCACTTTGTCGGGTGCGTCAATTTTTTCATAATCTATACTGCCGCTGAATGTGCCGTAAAGAATGTATAAAGTAAAGTTCTCATCTAGTGGTTTGACACTTGCCACTACAATATCCGAAAGTCCCATTTTAACGGCCGTTTCCTTTGCTGCTTCTGTTGATTTTTCGCAGTTTCCGACAGGAAGGGTGAAACTGAGCTGAACCCTTCCGTCATTCATTGTATCGCCATAGGGACGTAACGATGTTAAATCGAGTTTTTGGTCAAATTTCTTTTTGTCAATTGAATATCCGCTCATGCCTGCTCCTTTAATTCCCGGACCATCTCATCCATAAAAGGGTTCCGATAGTGTTTTGATTTAACAAAAACACCTTCAAGACCTCTTCCTTCGTCCTCACCTCTGCATATATCAGCAAATACGCCTTCACCTAAAGAGTGGAAAAGACCTTTTTCTGCTATTTTTTTAATCAGGGAATGTGCATTATTCAGAACTTCATCAGCTCGCGCTGCCATTATTCCATCCTTTTTAAATGAAACTTCAGCACCCAGGTCTTTCATTGCTGAAAAAATATAACCTGTATTTTCCAATGAAAGGGCCCGGTCTGACATAAAGGGTGTATGAATTGCTTCCGTTGGCATTCCAAGCAGATGTATTTTCTGTCCTGTAAGTATAGTTACTATATTGAAAAGTGCATCCTGCACATTTGCCATGAAAATATCGCCTGTTTTATGTTTTGTGGGCGGCATATATTTTAGAGGTGACTCAGGAAAGATTTCTCTTATCATCTGTGCCTGCGCCAGTTCATATACAAAACTGTTTTCCATGGCAGGCGATATTTCAAATGCATGACCCAGGCCGATTTGATTTCTGGGCAATCCGGCTAAAAGAGCAAACTGCTCATTTATAAACTGAGAGGCAAGAACGGTGTGAGCTTCTTTATATGCATCGGAAGTTGTCAGATAGTTGTCTTCTCCTGTGTTTATAATAATACCGGCAAAGGCGTTTATTACCCTTGAAAAATATTGATCGACAAGTGTTCTCTTCATATTTATATTACGGAAAAGGATTCCATAAAGTGCATCATTCAGCATCATATCAAGCCGCTCAATGGCTCCCATTGCTGCTATCTCAGGCATACAAAGTCCTGAGCAATAGTTGCAAAGCCGTATGTATTTTCCAAGTCTTTTACCGGCTGCATCAAGGGCTTCACGCATTATCCTGAAATTTTCCTGGGTTGCATAGGTTCCACCGAATCCTTCGTGGGTTTCACCATAAGGTACATAATCAAGAAGACTTTGACCCGTTGTGCGAATAACTGCTATTATATCGGCACCCTGTTTTGCTGCGGCAACAGCCTGTGTTACATCTTCACGAATATCACCGGTTGCAACAATAACATATAGGAGGGGACCATCCTTGTCTTTGTATTCCTCCAGATAAAGATCCCTTTGTTTTCGCTGAATTCTGATTTTACCAAGGGCTTCTTTGACCTGATTTTCAAGATATAGCGCTTTCTCCTCTGCAGTAAAGAGAGGAAGTGATTCAAAATCAAACCGGTAATTTGATATTTGCACAGCAGTTTCCATGGCTGACAAGCCGGTATGAAGATAAGCCCGTGCGAAGAAGTCTGCTGCTCCATTTCCCAGAATTCCATAATCAGCTAAAGCATCAACAACAATATTGGGATAAGGAACTTCGATATCGTCTACACCATCCACGCCCAAAAGCCTGCATACAGTTCGTTCAACGGCTACTGTTGAATGCACAGAAATGTATTTTTGTACATTTTTTGCTATTTTTCCTGCATTTTTCCTGCAGGAGTTCACTGTTTTTATGTCAATTTCAAGTTTGTTGTACATAATTTATACCTTTTCTTCCAAAATGTTGAATACCGGTACATCCAGGCATTTAGTCATTTTCTCGAGGAATATTTCCTTGTCAAACCAGCTTCCATAAGGTGACATTGGGTTAATGGTTACAGCTACAAGGTTTGTATTCTTCTTTACACATATATGGCCATCGTCATTAATGAACTTTCTGAAGGTCTTCTTAATAATAAAAAGTGAAGCGGTATCATTTACTATTGCTCGTTTTCTGATGCCTTTATGTTTTTTTATAATATCCATTAAATCCTCATCTACCAGGGGACCTCTGAAGATAAAAATAGTTTCATCTGGTTGTTTAATGGTTTCATAAGGTCGATCTTCATTGAAGTGACACTCCGGAATATCAAAACAGCGGGGAAGTTCAAAAAGAAAGCATTGAAATTCAGTCATATTGATGACTTTATTCATATCTGATGAAACTGCGGCTCCGGAAGCCAGTATTGTACAATCCATATATGAAGCAAATGACTGACGTTCTGCAGAACCATCTATTATAATCTTGTCACACCCCAGTTCAGAGAAAATATTGCAGACTGCGACCAATTGAGTAACTACTGAAGGGCCCGAAATTTCCATAATTCCGGTAGATTTAATTTCAACAACCAGTATTTCTCCTAAAACTGTTAGTAATCCTGTTCTAACGAGAATTTTGTGTCCTGCGGTAGAAACATCAAGGCAACTTTCACAGGTTGCAACCAGCATTCCTGCAAAGACAGGAATACGGGGTTTTTTCAGCCTGGTTATCTCATCGGTTTCCTCACCGTCGTATCCGATTGAAGTAAGGGCAAGCCTGTGTTTAGTATACAGATTGTTTACTAAATAATTGACCGCAGTTGTTTTACCGGCATTCTTGCACATGCCCGTAACAGCGATTGTCTTATAGCCATTGATGCAGTCAATCAGTCTTTTCATACTATTTCTTGCCCTCTCCATTGTGTCTTTTTAAGTCCTTTGGTTCTATGGTGATTTTCTGTCCGTTCAATAGTCCTGCAATACCATCCAGATGAATATCCTTCTCATCATGTGTTCTATTGAATGTGTAATCTTCGGGTTCGCTGTATGTTGTAATCATTCCCTCAAAGTTTCTAAGAATAATACGTTCATAACCTTGAGAAATTATATAATTTGGCATAACAGGAATTTTTCCTCCGCCTCCGGGTGCATCTACCACAAAAGTAGGCACACAAAAACCGGATGTATGACCTCTGAGCCCTTCAATGATTTCAATTCCAACTGCAACAGGTGTTCTAAAATGCCCGATTCCACTGGATAAATCACATTGATAGAGATAATATGGCCTGACTCTTATTTTTACGAGCTCGTGAACCAGTTTTTTCATGATCGATATCTTGTCATTGATTCCTGCAAGCAAAACAGACTGGTTTCCAAGAGGAATACCGGCATCCGCAAGCAGAGAACAGGCTTTCTTTGATTCTTCGGTAATTTCGTCAGGGTGACTGAAGTGTACATTTACCCATAATGGATGATACTTTGAAAGCATATTTACAAGTTCAGGGGTAATTCTCTGAGGCATTACTACGGGTGCTCTGGTACCGATTCGAATTATCTCAACATGTGGGATTGCCCGAAGCTTTGATATTATGTCCTCAAGTCTGCTATCTGACAATGTAAATGGGTCTCCGCCTGAAATTAAAACATCTCTTATTACAGGCGTGTTTTTAATGTATTCAATTGCATTATCAATTGCAGGTTTAGAGAGCGGGCAGTCATTATGGCCTGCAAAACGTCTTCTTGTACAATATCTGCAGTACATGGAACACTGGTCTGTTACAAGTAACAGAACACGGTCGGGGTAACGGTGGGTAAGGCCGGGAACAGGGGAGTCGGAATCCTCGTGAAGGGGATCTTCAATATCATCTTCGCCTTTTATAAGCTCACGAAGTGTTGGAATGGCCTGCTTTCTTAGTGCATCTTCAGGATTTTCTGGGTCCATAAGCGAAAGATAGTATGGTGTTATGGCCATCCGAAGCTCTTCCAGGCACCTTGTTATTGCTTCTTCTTCACCCAGGGATATAGGTGTTTTTTTTCTAAGGTCTCCAACGGTAGTAATGCGGTTTTTTATCTGCCAGTGCCAGCTGTTCCAGTCTTCCGTGGAAACATCAGGATAAAATATATCTTTTCTTGAGTAATTCATGGTTTTCCTCCCGGTTCAACAATAGATTTTTTCAAATAAATCACGGATTTTTTTATTTTCCCTCAGTTCTTCCAGGGTTATCTCGGCATGATCTTTTGTATAACCATTGCCTATGATCATGTTCAGATCCTTGCCGACACCTTCTGCTCCTAGAGCTGCCTTTGTAAAGCTTGTTGCCATGGAGAAGAAATATACTGTTCCGTTGTCTTTTACCGGTAATATACTGGCCATTTCTGTATCAGGGATATTTACACAATTTATGCAGATGTCATACTCTTTGCTATTGTTAGCTTCAAGGGCTTTTTCATATACATCCATTACCTGTGTTGCATCTGCTATGAATTGTTTATGACTAACACCCAGATCTTCAAGTTGTTGCCTGGATTTTTCCCGGCTTGCAACACCTACTACATTTCCTGTTGGACCAACTCTTTTCATGGCTTCATAGCAGCAAAGAATTCCTGATTTACCGCTTGCGCCTAGAATAAGAACACTATCGCCGGGCCTTACAAGTTTTGCAGCCTGTGCCGGAGCTCCTGCAACATCAAGGGCGGCTAGGGCCAGATTTTCATTCATATCATCAGGCATTTTTGCATAGATACCGCTTTCAAATAGAATTGCCTGACCTTTTACTTCGACTTTATCTATATCCATATGAATTTTTCCTATTTTATCGATTTTAAGGGGAGTCAGAGAAAGAGAAACAAGGGTAACTACGTCATCACCAACCTTCAAAGTTGTTTTACCTTCAAGGGCTGGTCCAATCTGTGAAACTTTACCCATAAGAACACCACCGGAGCCTGTTATGGGATTTTGCATTTTGCCCCGTTCGTTTACTATTTCAAGAATGTTTTTAGCAATCAATTCAGGATTTTTATTGTTTGCATTCTTCAATTGGGTGAAACTTGCAGAATCAATGTTCAGGGCTTTTACATCTATCAATATTTCGTTGTCATAGATGGTCATGTCATTGTCTATTTTCCTTGCCGGCTGAGGCAAGACTCCCTTTGGCTCAATAACCCTGTGGGTTCCGTACTTACAACCTTTTTTCATTTTGCACCTCTTTTGATTTTTAATATATTTCGGGCTTCTTCAGGAGTTGCCGGAACTCTTCCGAGTTCTTTGGCAATCCTTACAGCCTTTTCAACTAATTTTCCGTTTGATATCGCTAATTCTCCGGGACTGATATAGATATTGTCTTCAAAACCAACCCTTATATGACCTCCGGTAACTGCAGCCATGGCTGCAACATTGAATTGGTTTTTTCCTATACCTGTTGCGGTGAAAGTAGCGTCAGGAGGAAGACTGTCTTTCAAAAACGAAAACTCTCCCAGGGATGCTCCAATTCCACCCTTAACTCCCATGACAAGATTGAAATGCATGGGATAGGAAAGATACTCTTTCTTATATAGATAAAGAGCTGTGTTTATCATGCTTCTGTCAAAGACTTCAAGTTCGGGCATGATGTGCTTTTCCTTCATCTTTTGTGCAAAGTATTTGATTGTTGCGATGGAATTTACAAAAATGTCTTCTTCGCCGAAATTCAATGTACCGCAGTCAAGGGTAGCCATCTCAGGAACAAGTTCGAGGGGTTGCAGTCGCTCGTCATTACTCATTCCGGCAGCTCCTCCGGTTGATGGCTGAATTATTACATCAGGACACTTTGCATGTATTGCATCGATGCAATCCTTGAATCTTTCAGAACTTTGCGTTGGAGTTCCATCGTCATATCTTACATGAAGATGTATAATTGCAGCGCCTGCATCGCAGGCACGCCTTGCTTCGTCTGCAATTTCTTTAACAGTATAAGGGACGTTGGGATTGTTTTCCTTGGTTACCTCTGCTCCGCAAATTGCGGCGGTCAATATTACTTTTTCCATGTTTGACCATCCAAAAATATATTTTACAAATAAAAAAGCTATTTCAATTACCATATTGAAATAGCTCATTGCAATCATAAAGCAACAGTCGGCCGAAGTTCCTTCAGCCAGCCAAGTCACAAAATGCCGACACATCCTGCACTTTCGGCGGATAAAGCCTTGGTCCACAGCATCAGTCCGTCGGGACTTAACATCCATGGGTTACCCTCATATCCGCTCCTCTATTTTACTAACAAGTATTCAGTTTTAAGGAGTTTCCTCGCAAAATCATACTATCACACTATTTTACTGTTTTCAACACACCGGATAAATGACTTATATGCTACTCCCAGTTCAATATAACTTTACCTGATTGGCCGCTTTTCATAGTTTCAAAAGCTTCAATATAGTCCGTATAATGGAAACGGTGTGTAATAAGCGGCGATATATCAAGGCCGGATTGCACAAGGGATGTCATTAGATACCAGGTTTCAAACATTTCCCGGCCATAAATTCCTGTAATTGTGATTCCATTGAATACAACATTGTTCCAGTCTATGGTTGTACCGGGGCCGTGAATTCCAAGAAGTGCAATCTTGCCTCCGTGAAACATGTTTCCAAGCATGTCAGAAAAAGCTTTTCCATTTCCGGACATTTCCAGGCCAACGTCAAATCCCTCCCGCATACCTAAATCCGTCATTACCTGTGCTAATGATTTATGTCTGACATCCACTGCCACAGTTGCACCCATTTTTTCAGCAAGGCTAAGTCTATAGGGATTTACATCTGTAATGACTACATTTCGCGCACCTGCATGCCTGGCAATTGCTGCAGCCATGATTCCAATGGGGCCGGCTCCTGTAATTAGAACATCTTCGCCAAGAACACTGAATTTTAAAGCTGTGTGTACTGCATTACCAAGGGGATCAAAACAACTGAGTACATCCAATGGTATTTTTGGGTCGCATTTCCAGATATTTCCACGGGGAACACTGATATATTCAGCAAAAGCGCCGGGTCTGTTGACACCAATTCCACTGGTGTCTTTGCACAAATGACGTCTGCCGGCAAGACAGTTCCTGCATTTTCCACAAACGATATGACCTTCCGCAGAAACCAAGTCACCTATTTCGACATCGTGAACATCACTGCCGATTGCAGCAACTTCACCTACAAATTCATGACCTGTAACCAATGGAACAGGAATAGTTTTTTGAGACCATTCATCCCAGTTGTATATGTGCACATCGGTACCGCAAATTGCAGTTTTCTTAACTTTAATAAGCACATCATGCATACCTATTTCAGGTTCAGGCACATCTTCCAGCCAAATGCCGGGTTTTGAATATTTTTTTACCAATGCTTTCATAGATATTCTCCCAAACGTTCTAGTGGGTACATTATATTATGATATTACATAATTGAAAACATGACAAAAAACCCCGGTGTTCCGGGGTTTTTTGTTTATTGCTTAATAATTTGTTGATCTTACTTCAAAATATGCAAGGGGATGTGAGCAAACAGGGCAAACCTTGGGTGCTTTTTCGCCTTCATGAATGTGTCCGCAGTTTCTGCAGATCCACTGGACTTTTTCTGGTTTTTTGAATACAGTTTCGCCTTCAACATTTGCAAGAAGTGTCTTATATCTTCCTTCATGTTCTTTCTCAATTGCAGTAACGCCATCAAAAAGTGCAGCAATTTTATCAAAACCTTCTTCACGGGCTTCTTTTGCCATGCGGGGATACATATCAGTCCACTCTCCGTATTCGCCTGCGGCAGCAGCCTTGAGATTTTCAGCTGTATCGCCGAGTTCATCAAGTGCTTTGAACCAAAGTTTTGCATGTTCCATTTCATTACCGGCTGTTTCGAGGAAAATTGCAGCTATCTGCTCATATCCTGCCTTTTTTGCAACAGATGCAAAATAGGTGTACTTGTTTCTTGCCATTGATTCTCCGGCAAATGCTTCCAAAAGATTTTTCTCTGTTTTTGAACCTTTTAATTCCATAATCAGTTATCTCCCTTTCTATTTTAATAGCCATTGGCTATTGGTTTTCATTTAAGCAGTTCTGGCATATTCCGCTGTAAGTAACATGTTTTCTTGTTATTTTATGGTTTGTTTTTGGAAATGGTTTACTTTGTTCGTCACTTATATCAAATATTTTACCACAGTTATCACATTGAAAATGTGTATGACCTTTGATATCCCCGTCAAAACGATCAGAACTGGAACCTGTAATAAGCTTATTAATTATACCCTGTTCAGAAAGCATCTGAAGATTTCTATAAACAGTACCAAGACTGATTGAGGGAAATTCTTCCCTCATTTTTTCATAAACCATATCTGCAGTAGGATGATTAATACTGTTTTTTACATAATCAAGAATTCTTTCCCGCTGCTGACTGTACCTGAAAATTCTACGTTCTTCCATATCCACCTTAATAGTAATGATTACTATTATTGATTATATAAAAATATACAAAGAAAAGCAAGTATAAAATACTATTTTCTATGTATTTGAAACAATAAAAAACCCGCTGGATATCAGCGGGTTTTCTTCATTTTACCAACGACCCCAGAAACTAAAAACAGATACCCCTGCTATCAACAATATAATTGTTATAACAATACCAATCAGCATTAAAAGAAGTGCTAGTTTGCAATAATTTGATCTGCTTGGTTTGTCATTGCTGCCAAATCCCCATACAAAAAGCATAATGAAATTGACAATTGGAATTGCAAGGATCAATAAAGTTACAAACCAATCACCCATTGTCATAACCTGATAACTTTTTTCTACATTACTGTTTACTTCGTTCATAATTCCTCCTGAAAAGATTTTTTAGGGAGAATGAAATAACCCCAATATCCTACCCCCTGTATTCATTATATAAGAAAATCCAAGTAATGACATGTAAAAATTAAATAAATATCAGTCTGTGCCAAGCTTATTCTTTGTTTTGAGGTCTCCTTCAATTGCGCTTCCCATGGAAACTACCATATTCAATCCTTCATTTACAGTGACGTCCAAAATCTCCACATTACATTTGTCAACCATTACTAAAAACCCATTTGTGGGATTTGGTGTGGTTGGAATAAAAACACTTATTTTTTCTTCTCCTTTAACGGAAAAGTCATTGTTTGTTATAAATCCTATGCTTTGTGTACCCTCCCTTGGAAATTCTATTAGAACCACTTTTTTAAAGCTTTCATTTTTATCACTGGAAAGTCCGGAAGTGATTTTTCTGATAGGGTTATATACTGTTTTTATTAATGGGATTTTACCAACAATTTTTTCAAACCAACCAGCGATTTTACTGCCGACAAAATTTGAAGTTAACATGCCTACGATAAAGATTGCAATAAGAAGGATTAAAAGACCAAGACCGGGGATGTCCTTCCCAAAGATTCTTGAAACAATTCCCTTGAGTATGCCATCCAGAAGATTAAAAAGCCATACAAGAACAAAAGCCGTCAAACCCACAGGTAACAATATTGCTATGCCTGATAAAAACCATTTTCTGATCAATTTCATTTCTTAATCCTTAATTAATTTATATTTACATTATAATACATGTTCACCCTAATATATTAGGTTTTGCGGGTTAAGTTTATTGCATATGACCTATATATTATATAAAATTGACATAATAATATTCATTGGGGGGTTCTATGACATATTTTGATGTAGCAAACAGCGGTATTGTATACCTGCTGGTAATTGCTGTTATTGTTTTTGTATTTGTGTTATCTGCAATATTTACAATAAAAGCATGGAAACGGGGAATTGAGGTTGGCTTCGAAAAAGACCTTCTGCGAAGAGTTGTCAAACAATCTCTTGTATTTACTTTGGTACCGTCTATTGCAATAGTAATAGGACTTTTTGCTCTTGCGCCTGCTTTGGGAATTCCATGGCCGTGGCTTCGATTATCAGTAATAGGTTCGGTAAGTTATGAACTTATGGCTGCAGATATGGCTGCATCCGGTATGAATATGACTTTGGCGCAGGCAGCTTCAGGCGGACCGGAAGCTCTGGGGAATATAATGATTGTCATGACTGTCGGTATTATGGCGGGAATGATAATGCTCCTTTTCTTTGGTAAAGGCATTATGAATAAAGTAAACAAGCTCTCACAGAGCAAATCTGATTTTGCGCACGTAGTAATGGCATGTTTCATGGTTGCGCTTGCAGCTGTATTTGTACCGGGAATACTGGCAAAGGGAGTTATTTACATACTTACATTTGCAACAAGCCTGGCAGTAACTGCTGTTCAGGCTGTTATCATCCAAAAGTTCAAAGTAAGCTGGCTAAAGGACTTTGTACTTTCATTTTCGCTTGTCATTGGTATGGCTTCATCCATACTCTGGACAGCAGTGATAGGTTAGGGGGTAATTATGAGAACAAGTGAACAATATAAAAGAGAAATACACAGGACAGGAAGAATAGGCCTTTTGATTACAATAATTATTCTTTTTGCAGTACCGATAATTATTTGCTCGATTTATGATATTTTTCCAACATTCAAGCAATTTATGCTAAGTGCAAGCGGACTTCTTGCGATATTTGTACCTCTTACAATTTCAGAGGTTATAAGCTTTACTCCTTTGCTTGGTTCAGCTGCATATATAACATTCATTACCGGAAATATAATGAACCTGAAGTTTCCATGTGCAAAGGGTGCCATGGATGTTGCAGGGGTTACACCCGGAACGGAAAAAGCTGATGTAATTGCGACGCTTTCGGTAGGTATTTCTTCCATGCTTACAATTTTGGTTATAGCCGCGGGGGTTCTGTTACTTGTACCTTTAAGGCCGATATTGGAACTGCCGGCAGTAAAAACTGCCACTGATTATATGCTTCCTTCATTATTTGGGGCATTGGCACTTTCCTTACTCAGAAGTACAGGTGAAGTTCAGGTGAAGAATGTTTGGATGGCCGGGATAGTTCCATTTGTATTGATTTTGGTTATCAATCTGTTTATATATTCACTTGTCGGTCTTGAGGGTGTTGCTTTGTTGCTTATGATTCCATTGACAATACTTTTCGCTAAAATACTTCATAAAAAGGGAATAATAAAAGTATCGTACCTTGGAGACAAAGGAGAACTAGAATGAACAAAATACTTGAGCAAGCATATAAAATAAATGATGAAATCATTTCATGGAGAAGATATTTTCATGAAAATGCAGAAACTCACATGAATTTACCAAAAACAACAGCGTTTGTAATGAGTAAGCTCAGGGAATTCGGCTATGAACCCATTGAAATATGTCAATCCGGAGTACTTGCAATAGCGGGAGGTAAAAAACCCGGAAAAACTTTTTTGATAAGGGGCGACATGGATGCCCTTCCAATAGAAGAGGAAACTGATTTGTCTTTTAAATCAAAAACAGGCAACATGCATGCCTGCGGACATGATTTTCATACTGCAATGATGCTTGGTGCTGCGAAAATCCTAAAAGAAAACGAAGAGGAAATTAATGGCACAGTTAAATTAATGTTCCAACCGGCTGAAGAGACCCTTGCAGGTGCAAAGGCAATGGTAGAAGCCGGAATACTTGAAAATCCAAAAGTTGATGCCGCCATGATGATTCATATATTTTCCGGGATGCCGCTGCCTGATGGTGTTGCTGCTTTTTCAGGACCCGGAGCTGTAAGCGCTACTTCAGACTGGTTCAAGATAAATATCAAAGGAAAAGGTGGCCATGGCGCAATGCCACATGCTACTATTGATCCACTTAATGTTGCTGCACATATACACATTGCACTGCAAGAAATCAATGCCAGGGAAATTGACCCTGAAAGAACGGTAGTTGTAACTGTCGGTGAAATGCACGGAGGGTCCACGGGTAATATTATTCCGGATACGGCTTATCTTCAGGGAACAATAAGAACATTCAATGACGAAGTCAGGGAATTTACTAAAAAAAGACTAATAGAAATATCAGAAGGAATAGGAAAGACATTTAGGTGTGAAGTAAATGTTGAATTGTCAAATGCTTGTCCATCGGTTATTAATGATGAGGAGTTGTCTAAAAGCATTCCTGCATATACCACAGAATTACTCGGAAAAGAAAAGGTCCTGGATATTTATGCAATGACGGGTAAAACCCAGAGGATGAGTGGGTCTGAAGATTTTGCATTTGTTAGTGAAAGAGTTCCTTCATTGTTTCTTGGTGTAGCAGCTTCTGTTAGAGTCAATGGCATGGCCTACCCACAGCACCATCCCAAGGTAGTCTTTGACGAATCCATCCTGGCAACAGGTACTGCAATATACGCAAACTCAGCAATCCAATGGCTTAAAAACCACTGACACCAATAATTAATCCCGACCTGATTATTAGGAAAGGGGCTGAATTATTCAGCCCCTTTTATATGGGAAATACAAATTTGTATGGAAGACAGGTTTTATAGTTCTGTTTCTTCTTCCTTGTTATCTTTGTTCATGTAGTTTTCAAAGGCTTCTTTGCCTTCGCCAGACCACCAGGCTTCGTACTTGTCGTCATACTCGTCATTAAAGACGTGACCGTTTTCTTTTGCGAATTCTTTTCGGATTTCCTTTCGGATTTCTTTACTGATTTCGTCTCTTATTGGCCGATCCTTCTTCTTGCTTTTATTACTCTCGCTTGTATGTTCACCACCGAAGCCAAAGATTATCTTTGCCAGAAAGAATATTCCAAATCCCTGCCAGTAGGTTATTGTTCCCGGTCCGAAAATCTCGGGCATCAACCAGTTCCACAGCAGCATTATGATCCACCCGAACAGGAATGCCAAAAGCCCTGCCAGTATTATTCCTCCGAATACCATTCCTATTGTTTTAAGGGGACTCTTTTTCTTGAAAAAATTTCCACATGCGTTCGTCATTTTATACCTCCGTCTTTTACATAACTTTCCAATAATATTTTTAGTTTCTTTTTAGCCCGGTTCTTTCTTGAAAGGAGTGTACCTATTGGTTCTCCGGTTTCAGCAGAGAGTTCTTCGTAGCTTCTTCCCCTGAGTTCGGTTTCAATGAAGACATACCTTGATTTTTCATCGATTTTGTACAATGCTGATTTTATTTGTTCACTAAGTTCATTGTTCAGTATGTCTTCTTCTGCTTCGGCAGTTTCTCCCACATCATCAAAGGAATCTGTCAGCACCACCCTGTTGCTTTTTTTGAAATAGTCCTTTGCTCCGTTTGCAACTGATTTATATACATAGGATGAGAGGTAATCTACCCTGCTTCTGTTGCTGCCGAGAAGTTTCACCGCAGTTGCCTGTATTATATCTTCGGCATCAGCTTCGCTTAACTCCTCAAAAGTGTACTGCAGATATCTCTTGAGTTTGTTGAAATTATCAAGGATGAAGTCACCTATCGAATTCCCCAATGTATGTAAACCTTCCTTCCAATTTATTACCGTTCTGTTTATTAGACGATTGAACAGCAAAAATATTGCATTAATATAAAAAACAATAAAAAAAACCGTACTTTAATTAAATTATAAAGCACGGTAACTTTTATATAATCATGAAGTCTATTTTTGTGCTTCCATTAATTTCTGTTTTAATTCACTTTCAAGTACAACAAGTTCTTTTTCAGCAGCGGCACGTGCAGCTTTTCCTTCTTGTTGAATGCGAAGGCTTTCGGTAATGGTTTCAATGAGATCAGTATTTACCTGGCGAAGTGTTTCAATTTCAACTATTCCACGCTCGGCTTCCTTGGCTGTCTCAATGGTACCGGTTTTAAGCATTTCAGAATTTTTCTTCAGCAGTTCATTTGTTGTGTCGGTAACATCCTTTTGGATTTTAAGTGCGGACTTTTGTCGGAATAATGTAATAGCAATAACAATCTGATTTTTCCAAAGGGGAATAGTATTTAGGATTGAAGACTGTATTCTTTCGACAAGAACCTGGTCGTTATTCTGGACAAGCCTTATCTGAGGCATGGCTTGTATAGATACCATTCTCGAAAGTTTAAGATCGTGAACTCTTTTTTCAAAACGATTGATCATTGCCTGCATGTCCCTGAGTGCCTGCGCTTTTACAGGATCATCAGAAGCTTCTGCTTCTGCTCTTAATGCAGGCAGTGTAATTTCGTTAAGTTCTTTCAGCTTGATTTCTCCGGCTGCAATATATAAATCGAGTTGTTTCAGGTACTCACCGTTTTTTTCATAAAGCTGATCCAACAGTTCAATATCTCTAAATAATGAATCACGGGTATCTTCAAGCTTTACAACAATTGAATCTATTTGTACGGAAAGAGTATTGTATCTGCCTATGAATTTTTTAATTTTCCTGGAAACTCTCTTTAAAATGCCCCTCGAATTACTATTTGATATACCATCAACATCAATTTCCTTAACATTAACCATCAGTTCATTTAAAGCTTCTCCTGCAAATCCTGCATCCTTGCTTCGAACCTGGTCAAGTACGGTGTCAGAAAAATCGGCGATATCTGTTTGTGCTCCCACACCGAATTCAATTACTGCCTGTGAATCGGTTACATCTATTCCACCAGCAATTTCCCTGGCTTTGACTATTTCTGTTTCTGACAAGTTTTCAAGACTGAAATCTTGTCCTACTACTATTACTTGTGAATCTTTTCCCATAATATTCCCCTCTCATTTTATAATTCATTATTTCCATTATCTGTTTCAATCAAACCTCTTGATGCAAGGGTTTTCTTTAAAACCTCAATTTCGACATCCAACTCCAGCAGGTTGTTTTCATGTAACTTGTCTATTTGTTTATCTGCGGACTGTCTTAGTAAAACCATACCCTCCAAAGCTTTTTCAAGTGATAGAATTATTTCTTCGCTTTTTTCAGGCACATTAAACAGCTTTACGGATTGATCAATGATAGTTTCTAAAGACGAGAGCATGGTGTTAAGATATCTTCGGGCTTGTTTGAAGTCAGACAAATCATCCTTGACTATTCCACTGATTTTCTTAAATTTATCTGTTATCAAATCGAGCTCAGCTCTCATTTTATCATCCTTGAGCTTAAAGAAGTTTCTTCTTACAGCCTGAATACGCTGGTCGGCATTTTTGAAATAATCTTCTACTTCACCGGCTGTAATTCCGTCTGCAACCAGTTCTTCCCGTTTCCCCTTTTGTCTTGAATTATATACAAGAAGAGCAATGCCAATAACAACAACTGCCAGCACAACAAAACCAAGAACCCACCAGAACAGGTTTTTAAAAAGTATAAACGCGGCTACGGCAATTATTAAAAAGATTATAGAAGCTGCAGAGCAACCCTGTTTAGAATTATTCATTTTGTTTCTCCATTTTACAAACCAGTATTCATTGAAATTATATCACAGTAATTAAAACAAGTTGTTATATGAAAGAAAGGTGTTGAATGGTAATATATAGACTATGAAAAATATAAAGGCCTTCGCAATAGTTCTTCTCATATGGTTTATCGGAGAATTATTGAGCGATTTATTGAAAAATATAATAACTGTTCCGGGTTCTATACTTGGTTTTATAATTTTATTTTTTCTGCTGCAATCAAAACTTCTGAAAGTTGAATTGCTTGAAGAAATGGCTGATTTTTTCCTCGGTCACATGACTTTGTTACTTATTCCTATAGCTATCTCATTTATCAGCTATTTCAAGGTCATAGGGGATAGCATAGTTCCAATACTCCTGACAGGAGTGGTTGTCACAATCGTTTCAATGGTTTTAACAATGAAATTTGTGGATATTCTTATTTCTATTTGTAATAAAAAGAGGGAGGCAAAGAAATGAACCAACTTCTGCCGGGCCTTCTTATAACCTTCTTTTTATACCTTGTTTCAAGTTATATAAAAAGTAAAATTGGAATTCAATATGTAAACAAATATTTGATAGCGGCAGTCATAGGAATAGCTTTAATGCTGATTTTCAAAATCCCTTATGAAACATATAAACCCGGGGGAGACTTTATAACCTTTTTTCTCTCACCAATGGTTGTAATTCTAGCAATACCACTTTATAGAAATTTCCATGCTATTAATTCGCACAAGTTTATTTTTATTGCCGGTTGCCTTTTTGCAGTGGCATTGAACTTTGGGTTATTATTCCTGACTTTAAAATTCTTTGCAGTGGATGATGTTTTAAAAACTGCCATATATACAAAATCCATTACAGGAGCCATGGCTATGGCTTTGAACGAAACACTAAATGCTGATCCCAGTCTGGCCATTTTACTTGTGTCTTTTGCAGGAATTACCGGAGGTCTGACCGGAGGATTAATAATTAAATTGTTCAAAATCAAAAGCACCATGGCAAAAGGTCTTGGAATGGGTGCTTTTTCTCACCTTGTTGGGTCTATGACAATACATGAGCACAGCGGAGAAGAAGCAGGGGCTGTAGCCAGCACAACCCTGGGAATCGTCGGCATAATGACGGCCATTCTACTTCCTCTGTTAATAAATTACTTATAAAAAAAGGGTATCCCATTGGATACCCCTGCATTTATATCTTTTATGCGAGAATGAAACAAACAATTCCAAAGGCAAATACTACACCGACTGCAATCCATGCGGTTGTGATGGCGCCTTTATCTGTCATCTTTTTGCTCATCTTCATCTTTATCAGTTTGATGAGACCCGGTGATTTCTTATAAGCCGCAAAACCAACTCCCAGCGCATAAATCATGCACGCAATTCCTCCAATTACCCATCCACTCATAATTATTCTCCTTTCAATATAAAATGGTTACCCATTTAATCAACTTTTTTCAAGCCCGCTTCTGACCTTTGGAATCATTACAAGGAATACAATCCCGCATAATGCAAGTATTATTCCTGTATAAAGCAACATCCCGGGCCATGTGGATGTTTCAGACAGCACTTCGCCTGTGCCTTTATATGTCCAGTAATATGGAATCCACCAGACTGTCCAATGCCATTTTTCAGCAACTGCTTCGGCTACTGCAACAGCTCCGGCAACAGGGAAAAAGATCATTTTAAAACTTGCTACCGCTGTCATCATATCATCATTTGCCAGACCTTCTATAAATCCAATAAGAAGACTTAGTAGGGTTGCTGAAAGAACGACAAGAAGCATTTGTCCGATATTGACATAACTGAAGCCTGTTATTAACAGCACAGCCAGGGAACCATACAGCGGAAGCAGCAACCCCATCATACTTTTCCCCAATATAAAGCCAATTCTCGAAACAGGGGTTACATTTATCGCACTTATTGTATTGTCACCCTTTTCTTCAACGATATTGATTGCTATCAACATCCCGCCGAGGATTGATCCAAAAAGGATACTGATATTTACGAGCATCTTTTTTAGCGGGGGAATATCCCTGCCCAGTTCAACAATCTCGGCAGTTGAATCCTCTATGTTCGAACCAAGTGTATAAAGAACCTGAAGTGTTTTAGC
>CAYYXJ010000046.1:0-11783 GCA_964475455.1 uncultured Clostridiaceae bacterium
ACAAATAATATGGATCAATTTTATGTTGACTGGCCATGTACACTTCCTTGTATTCTTTGTATACGTCTCTTTCTTTATCCTTAATATACTGATCTAGATCATAATCGGAAAACTGGCTTATTGTGCCAAGTTTATACTGAGGGTACTTTTTGGGAACTAATATTCCTTCCTTGTATTCATAGTGTGTACCCTCAAATCCTTTGGACGCTGCTATATACTTGTCTCCACCCACCAAAAATGTGTTAATAAACTTGTTGAGTACTTCATCAGCATTTTTTGTTTCCTTCATTACTACAGCTAGATGCGTAACCTGTTCCCCTAAAATATATGCCAGACTACTATTTTCATAATTAATATTGCTGTATTCAATTTTGTTATTACTCATTATGACCGGGCCACGAACAAGAGTTGTAAAAATGTCTCCATCTGATAATAAGGTGCTATGCATATTGAAACTAATTGTATTGTCTATTCTGATTAATCCTGCAAAAAACAAATCCTTCAACATATTTAAAACAGCTTCAGTATTTTTAAGATCCATAATATTCCGAAATTGATTTGCGCTATAGTCATAGACTATTGTATCAATGTTTTTTATTCCTCCAAGTGCGAATATATCTGCAAATTGATCAAATGCTGTTGTTTGATTCATTGAATCTTTTGATTCCGGATTAATGAGTATTGGGGGTTTTCCATAATCTAAATAGTATTGCCCTAAAGCCAATTCTAAGTCTTCAATTGTTGTCGGTACAGCAAGTCCCATATCACTAAGTGCCTTTTTATTGTAGGCCCTCAACATAATAGTTGCTGAGTATTGAGTTGGTATACACCATGTCTTCCCATCTCCGGGAAAAGTACCAAATTCTAAAAGCGATTCAGGCCATAATGTATACAAATCACTATTTACAAGATATTTATCGAGTGGTTCAAAATACTCCACTCTATCCTGAAAAAGTGTATCATAAGTAGAAGTCGGCATTAAGATAATACCCCCTGAAATGAAATCCTGAACTTCTGTTTTAAAATCACGTTCTCCAATATCACCAAAATCCCAAGGTTTAATTAATTTAGCTTCCAGGTTAATACTCTCATTAAAAGTATTATTAAATTTTGTCTCCCATAATTCATATTTTCCCAGCGCTTCAGCAGGACTCAAAGGATCAGTGGCATCAAATACAATAATGTTTAAGTCATTGTTTGAATTCCATTTACTATTTTCCGTTGCACAAGAACACAGGCTAATTATTAAGCTCATGCAAACTATTAATAATATATACTTTTTATTCACATAAACCCCCTTCGTTCTATTTTACAAAGGATTTAATTACCTATATCAAGCATATCACATGTTTGAAATGTAATGGCTTCATTTTATTAAAATGTCTATTTCACCTATTATATTGTCACAAATATGAAGTGAATTCTTACTAAAACAATCAATTCATGAGGAATATTTGCCAAATGCCAACAAACAATTTCTGTAACCGGAACGCAGAAACCATTCTTTCATATTAGATATATCAAACCATACAGTTAATATCAATTATAGGGGGAAGGATATGGCGAGGACACATCAACCCTTCATTTATATCATTTTGTTCAGATTTAATCAGCATTCACTTTTCTATTCAATTCAGAAATATATTCCTCAATATTGTATTGACTAACATATTTTTCATATTCCAGGATGCCATCATTAATACTTGTTTTTCTATTGATAATATCTGACACTATTCGATGTGCAGTGTTTTCAAAACTACCTAGAAACCTTTCTTTATTAAAAGATAGATTCAGGAAGTTGTCATTCCAAGGATATTGGTAAAACAACTGATTTCTCCCTAGTTGGTCTTCAATAATACCCTGTTTGATATAATCATTCACCGGTATCTCAGTATTGTAGTCCGGGACCTGATTATAATGGAATTTAGGGGATTGTGAAACTATCCCCGGCCAAACATTAATTTCACCTTCTGGATTTCTAGCTTTATAAGCGATGATGTCCTCATCAATCACCGTAATATTTTCAGGACTACCATATCTTCCCATTATATAAGCATCAAAATCTGACAAGAAAATATTGACATATATATTTATCGTATCTTTTGGGTTAATACTATTACTTGTCAGGAATGCCGGAACAGAATAATTGGTATATATACTGGTAATATTTTTGTCAATAACATGAGACAATCCATATATATAACCAACATCAACATTTTCTGTTTCAGGCCTTGAACTTATTATTGATTCATTCGGATTACCAAATTTGAACACATTATAATAACTTCCAGAATAGCCAGAATAGAAATCGTTACTGTAGTCTCCGATTTCTTTATTTACAAAAATCCCCTCAGAGTCACATTGAATGATAAACTCCAAACATTCCCTGAATTCAGGTTTTGTGACACTATCTTCCCATATGTTTATATTTGGATTCCAAACTGGTCCTGGGTTTCCCGATATACTCAGTCTAGCATCAAAAGAATTGAAGATATCCTCAACTCCACGAAGACCTGCGTGTGCAGCACCACTTGTGTTATCTATTGTGTCTTTGTTGGGATCTTTATATGTAAATACCTGCATTACATTATAAAAATCTGTAATTGTTTCAGGCATATCCATATTCAGTGCATCCAGCCAATCCAATCTGATTTCCCGTAAATTGGTTTTTCTTTCATATCTGGTTGGTAAAGCCCAGATTGAACCATCAAGTGAATATGCATGCTTCCAATCAGCTGGGAATTCCTTCCAGTTCTTATTGTCTGCCAATAGCTGGTCAATTGGAATAACAAGCTCATCTTCAATTAGTTTTTTAAGAAGTTGAGAATCATATACATAGAACAAACCTGAAATAAACCCTCTATTAATTCCCTTTTTTATGTACTCATATTCACTGCTTTGATATGAGAAATTAAATAAAACACCTGCCTTTCGAGAAGAGTATTCTGAGGATATTTTCAAACTTATATTGTACTCTGACTCAATTATTGAAACCCAGTCTGCGGCTTCTTCCTTATCACCATATTCCCCTCCGCAATATGAATCAAAGTATGGACTTATACTGGTTAATTCAAAAATGGTAAATTCGTTTTTTTCACTCTCAATTATTGTTTGCAAAGGTGTGTTTTGAACATTCTCTCCACTGCACGACGAAAAAAGAATAAATGCAAACAAATATATTATCAGAATCAGATTTTTCCTCATTTATTCTCCCGTGGAATTTTTTCGTATTATAGAACTTGTCATACCTAATATATCAAACCATACAGTTAATATCAATTATAAGGAATGATATGCCGAAGGCCGCTAAGCTAATTTCCTTCATAACAGGAATACTCCCTATGTAAACTTCCACAATCCCGCATTAGTTCATTACAGGAATGCTATTATTATCAATCAACGATGGGGCCGATGGTGGCAAATAACCCTCCTCCTAAGCAATTATATATAGAGATAACCATTATTCCGATGGAATGGCACTCTTGGCCCAGATTCTTTTATATAGGTCATCTGCAATCAAAATTGCTTCGTCTCTTGTCTTGCATGGCGCAACAAAGTAAAGCATGTTTTCAACATCAGTATCTATTACTTCGCCTTGTTCATCTGTTTCTGTCACAATAATCATTATTTCGCTTGCATTAGGCTTCATGTAAACAAGACCCACATGAATAATTTCACTATATGTAGCAAAATTAAATTTATCATATGTCAGATCAGCTGGCCCACCATTATGAAACAGCAATCCAACTAATTGTTTTCTTGTCCCTATACCCCACTCAGGATGTAGTTCCTCTATATACATCGTGCCTATAAAATATGCATCGCGGAAAAACTTTCTATGGTATTCTCCGTCGATGACAATAGTCATTGATTCACTATATTCTGGCTCAGATGTACCCTCTCTAAAGAGAATACCTTCTATCTCTTTGTTTATTTTTACTGGTAGATTATACACTGCAAGAGTACTGAAAAGTAATATAAATGTCGTCATTAGAATTATAATGATTGTTTTTGTACGGCGGTTTATCCCTGCAAACAATTTATCTTTCAATGACAGTTTACCTGAATATTCACTATGCTTCTCACCGTCAACAAATACCCATGCTGTAAATTCACTCCGCGAGCCCATAAGAAATATTGATCTTACAAGTTCTATACGAACATTGTGAGTTTCGTTTGAACCTACCGATATATTAAATGTCGTCGTCTGCCCCAGCCATAGGAATGTTTTCTGTTTATATAATTGACCATCCACCTTGATTTCAACATGAAACCACAAGTGGTTAAAGATAAACTCAACAATGTGTTTTTCCTCAGTTCCTACTTCTATTTTAAAATTAACCATATGAAGGCTTTCCTCAATCTTCTTTTTAATAGAAGGATCGGGACTAGCCTTATCAAACAGCTTCTTATACCTATTCTCCTTCATTCCAGCCTTCCTCTATTTGTACCTTTAAAATTTCTCGTCCCCTCTTAAGTCTCATCTTTACAGCTGATGAACTTATCCCAAGAACAGCTGCAATTTCTTTCACTTTATATCCCTCGTAATAGAAGAGATGGATTGGGGCTTTAATATTAGTGGGCAAATTGACAACTAATTCCGCTAGTTGTTTATCCTCTGATTCAGATAAGAGAATGCTTTCATCAAGTGGCAAGATTTTCAACCTCTCATTCTTCCTTATTCTGTCTATGCAGCAGTTAACCGTTATACGCAGTACCCATCTTTTCTCATGTTCCTGGTCTTTGAAATCAGAGCCATTCTTCAGAAGTTTTATAAAGACCTCCTGCATCACATCTTCGCAATCCATGGAGTTGTTCAGATAAAGCAAGGTCATCTTATATATCATGCTGCTGTACTGATCATATTTGATTGTGAATGCATTATCATCAGCTTGTCGGAGCCCCATATATTAAACCTTTCACTTTATTAACGTTTAGAAATGGCAAATGGTCACATATATTTCTAATTAATTTTATATCAAGGGGTTTTAGATATCAAACTAAATGATAAGATTGAACTCAAATGGGCGGGAGAATCCCCTTTCCCTTCATATCAGACATACAGTTAATATCAATTATTGGGGGGAGGGAAATATTGCTTGTTTCTTATAATTCTCTGAACTATACATTTAAAGAATATAATCCCAAGCAAACACCCAAGAGTGTTTAGTATTATATCGTCAATATCGAAGGCTCTGACATTTCCCACCAATTGTGAAAGCAACTGTATGCTTTCTATTGAAACTGTCAGGATAAACCCAAACAAAACAGTTTTGCCTACAGATAGAAATCTTTCATTAATAATTGGCAACATAACCCCCAACGGAAACAAAAGAAACAGATTTCCTAATATATTCGTTAGCCAAACTGTCTTCATATAACTACCAGCATATAAAACCTGACTCATAATTGCCTTGTAAGTATTTATAAAAGGAATAAGATTAATTGCAAACTTATAGCCACTTTCAAATACAAACCCATAAACTTGTAACGGGAAAAGTGTAATTATTATAATAAGCAATCCGTAAACGTAAAAGAAGGTTTGAAACAACTCAATCTGCAAATCAATACTACCATTCTTCTTTTCTAATTTACGTAGTCTTGTTATTTGAATTGTGGTGATTATCAAGACACCCCAGATTAAAGCAAAAATCCTTCCAATATACATTTGTGAAATCCTTTTGTTTATTTAAATAATACTTTTCATTAAATTCAATCCTAAATCTGTCTGAATATGTTAAATCATACAGTTAATAACAGCTATAAGGAAGGGTTTTACTGAAAGCTGCCATCTATCCTTTTTCCTCCTGTTACAGGAATACTATTATAAGCAACATGGAGTGGGAGAAATTCTCACTTGATTGGAACAATGTCCACCTTATGTCTCTCCATCCATTCCTTCATATCTTTACAGCCTTCTCTTAATATATGTGATTCAGCTGAAGTCATCTGAATATCAGGATTGATTTTATATCTTGAAGCTAAGTCCAATATTTTCTGGTACTTATAACCAGCTACATCCTGTTTCATATGAGCAGCTATAGTATGCTTATTAGAACATGTTTTTCCTGTAGCATAATAATAATGCTTCATAGCCCTTGTGAGAATAGATTGAATTATTATTCTGTCTGGAAGACTATCCATAGGCCTTACCCCTTCTGGATTATCTTTCCTTACCTTTTCACTCCATTCCCTGCTTAATTTATCAAAGAGAATAACCTCTTCCCTGGAAGGGACTGAGAGCCTATCCTTAATGTCACTTTCTCCATATAAAACAATTCCCGATTCATGAATCCGCTGCAGCTCGATAACAGCTTCTATTAGTCGCTTGTTGTCGAAGTTGAGTACGAAGTCCTTTTTGAAAGGTCTTACCAACTCGTCAAGCCAGTATACTGTTCTTGAGATTAGAATATCATTATCAAATTTCTCTTCAACTACTCTAATATGTTCCAGAACTTGTTTGAATATTGATTCGCTTGTATTCTCTTTTAAGATAGTAATTAGATCAATATCTCTGCCTGGACCAGGAATATAACTTCCATTTGACAAACTTCCCACTAGAATAATGGCTTCAATACTCTCGCCAAATTTACCCAATAATGAGGAAACAAAGAAATCCTTTATTTCGGTCGCTCTTTTTAATGATTTGTTATTTGCCATGTTATGAGCTCTCCTTATTCATAACTATTATATCGTATATTGATCTGAAGGCAGCCAAGCCCCCCCTTTTATAATCAGATATATCAAACCATACAGTTAATATCAATTATAAGGGGAAGGGATATGGCCGAAGGCCGCCATGCAATTTCCTCTCATAACAGATACAAAAAAATCCCTTATAGGAACAGTCCATTATTTATACGAAATACATTTCAGTTCTCAGGAATTATAGTTCTTAGTTCTCCAATTAGTTCTTCTTTCTCATATACTAAACTCTTAAAAGCATTTTCCTCATTATCGAAAATGAAGTCCTTGAAAGTCATGAATAGCTTATATGCATACTCCTTGTCATTGACAGTATCAATTCTTATAACCGTCAAATATCCTCCCATTATCCAATACATGTCATTTTCATATTGATCATCTGAAGCCTTTGCCAAGAACAATATGAATTTCTGTCCTGGTATAAATATTGGGTATCCTTGATATTGATAACTTGAGTTTACACCTTGCATTAACTTTAGTGATTGTAGGTTTTGATCTCCTTTAATTACTGTTATGACATTAGTTTGAAAGTATGTTATTGGAGATGGATAATCTGTTTCCCCTAAACTCTCCACTATTTCAATCTCAGCTATAACATCAGATTCTTCAAGTAATCTCTCGACTGTATATAAAACCATACTTGGAGCAGAGTTATGTACATAAGTTGTCTCCTCTGGATTCAGGGTTGGAGTCTCAACTATATATTTATTTGTCTCAGAACAAGCTTGTACGAAAGCTATCAAAGTTATTAGGGCAGTGAGTATTAAGAGTTTTTTCATTTGAGTCTCTCCAATCTTGAAAAGCTGAACCACTCATTGCACTAATATATCAAACCATACAGTTAATATCAATTATAAGGGAAGGGATATGTGAAAGACCGCAAACCCTTTCGTCCCAAATACCAGATATATATAAACAATAGGGGGGGGATATAGGGTGAGTGGGGTCCGATCTTTCTTCCCTTATATCAGAAAAGCAGTAATACCCCCTCAGATAAAATGATTAATTTGAAACGCTGTATAGAATGGTATGTGAATTTCACCAGATTCACAATATTGCATATGGACTAACTGTTTTGTGGTTACCAAATTGGTTACCACCCTTCGAAATACTTAAATATACTCATTACACCATATTGTATAAACTCACAATGAATGCCCGTGCTTATAATACTTAACGATGCATAAAACACGTATAAAATAGATAGAAATATACTATTCTACACTATATAATTGTGATACAATATTGCGTGGCAATAAAAAGGTACTCAAATTTTGTTTGTTTACCGTTTGATAAATTATTCAAGAAGGAGAAATAACATGAGCAAGGTTTTTAAAACCATGAACGGAAAAAATGCCGCTTCCCATGTAGCATACGCGTTTACAGAAGTAGCAGGCATCTATCCGATAACACCTTCATCCGACATGGCTGAATTCGTCGATGAATGGGCAGCCCATGGCCGGAAGAACATATTCGGTCAAAAGGTCAAAGTTGTCGAAATGCAGTCGGAGGCAGGAGCCGCAGGTACGGTACACGGATCACTTCAAGCCGGAGCACTCACAACTACATTTACCGCTTCACAGGGACTTCTATTAATGATCCCGAACATGTACAAAATATCCGGTGAGCTTCTTCCCGGTGTATTCCATGTAAGTGCCCGTGCTGTTGCCGGTCACGCACTTTCAATATTCGGAGATCATTCTGATGTAATGGCTACAAGGCAGACAGGTTTTGCTCTTTTAGCATCGGGTGGTGTACAGGAAGTTATGGATCTTGGTGGAATCGCACATCTGGCAGCCATTGAATCAAAGGTTCCTTTCGTACATTTCTTTGATGGTTTCAGGACTTCACATGAATTCCAGAAAATTGAAGTCATGGATTATGATGATTTAAAGGGTCTGGTAAATTTTGAAGCAATTAAAGAATTCAAGGCAAAATCATTGAATCCTGATCATCCGGTACTCAGGGGTACAGCACAGAATCCGGATATATTCTTCCAGGCAAAGGAATCTTCCAATAAATTTTATGATGCAGTTCCGGATGTTGTTGAAAAATATATGAAAGAAATCAGCAAAATCACAGGAAGAACATATAACCTGTTTGATTATATCGGCGCACCTGATGCAGAACGCCTTGTAATTGCAATGGGTTCCGTATGTGACACCATTGAAGAAACCGTTGATAGAATGGTTGAAAACGGCGAAAAAGTTGGTCTCCTTAAAGTAAGACTTTACAGACCTTTCTCAATTAAACATATGATGGCAGCAATTCCTGAAACAGTAACCAAAATTTCAGTTCTTGACCGAACAAAGGAAGCCGGCTCAGTAGGTGAGCCTTTGTATGTTGATGTAAAGAGTGCTTTCTATGATTCAGAAAGACGCCCGCTTATTGTTGGAGGTCGTTACGGACTTGGTTCAAAGGACACTACTCCCGAACAGATTGTTGCAGTTTTTGAAAACCTTAATAAAAAAGCTCCCAAGAATGGATTTACCATTGGAATCAACGATGATGTTACCCATCTCTCACTTCCTCTTGGAAATCACTTCGATACTTCACCCAAGGGAACAGTTAGCTGTAAATTCTGGGGTCTTGGTGCAGACGGAACAGTCGGAGCAAACAAGAATACAATCAAGATAATAGGTGACCATACAGATATGTATGCTCAGGCATATTTCTCATACGACTCCAAGAAATCCGGTGGAATTACTGTATCTCATTTGAGATTTGGTAAGAAACCTATAAAGTCAACATACCTTATAAGTAGAGCAGATTTTGTAGCTTGCCATCAACCTTCATTTGTTGACAAATATAAAATGGCACAGGATGTTAAACCGGGTGGTACGTTCCTTCTTAATACCGGTTGGGGGATTGAAGAGCTTTCTGAAAACCTTCCTGCTGATATGAAGCAGTATATTGCCAATAATAATATTAAGTTTTATACCATCGATGCAGTTCATATTGCTGAAAGCATAGGCCTCGGCGGTAGAATCAACATGGTTATGATGTCTGCATTCTTTAAGCTTTCAAAGGTTATACCTATGGATGATGCCATTAAGTATATGAAAGATGCCATCGTTTATTCCTACGGTAAAAAGGGAGAAAAAGTTGTCAGTATGAATAATTCTGCAGTTGACCAGGGAATCGGGGCTCTTGTAGAAGTTGCAATACCTGAAAGCTGGAAAACAGCAGTTACTGATGAAGTTATATCAAATGACGACACTCCTGATTTTGTTAAAAACGTTGCTAATATCATGAACGCACAGCTTGGGGACACTCTTCCTGTCAGCACCTTTGTTGGTAGAGAAGATGGAACTTTCCCTGCAGGTACAACTGAGTTTGAAAAACGCGGAATCGCAGTTAATGTTCCTGAATGGCAGATCGATAACTGTATTCAGTGTAATCAGTGTGCTTATGTTTGTCCTCATGCAGTAATCAGACCTGTTCTTGTAAGTGATGAAGAACTGGCTGCTGCTCCTGAAGGCTTTACTACTAAAAAAGCAATTGGCAAAGGTCTTGAAGGAACAACCTTCAGAATCCAGATTTCACCTCTTGACTGTACAGGTTGCGGAAACTGTGCTCAGGTTTGTCCTTCAAAGGAAAAAGCCCTTATAATGAAACCACAGGAATCACAGCATGATCAGATTGAAAACTGGAATTACTCACTGACCGTTAGCAAGAAACCTAATCCAATGAACAAATACACCGTCAAGGGCAGTCAATTCGAAAAACCATATTTCGAATTTTCAGGTGCATGTCCCGGATGTGGTGAAACACCATATCTTAAACTTGTCACACAACTTTACGGTGACAGAATGATGATTGCAAACGCAACGGGTTGCTCCTCAATATGGGGCGGAAGCGCACCTGCCACACCTTTCTGTACAGATGATAATGGAAACGGACCTGCATGGGCAAATTCATTGTTTGAAGATAACGCAGAATATGGATTCGGTATGCATCTTGCAGCTGAACAAATGCGCGACAGAATAGCTGAATTATGTACTTCATTGATTGAAGGAACCGCTTGCGGATGTCTCAAAGAAGCGGCACAGGGATGGCTTGACTCAAGATATGACGGCGAAACCACAAGAGCAGCCAAGGATAAATTAATGTCAGCCCTCACAACATGTGGAGGCGACTGTAAAAACGATGAAGCTACACAGGCTGTCGTTGATGAACTCATTGAAAAAGAAGGGTTCATGGTCAAACGTTCACAGTGGATTGTCGGCGGTGACGGTTGGGCATATGATATTGGATACGGCGGACTTGATCATGTACTCGCTTCAGGTGAAGATGTAAATGTTCTTGTATTTGATACAGAAGTTTATTCCAACACCGGTGGACAGGCTTCGAAATCAACACCAACAGGTTCAGTAGCCAAATTTGCTGCAGCAGGAAAACCAATCAAGAAAAAAGACCTCGGTATGATGGCTATGTCTTATGGCTATGTATATGTTGCACAAGTTGCCCAGGGTGCCAACCAGGCCCAGTTCATAAAAGCTGTCAAAGAAGCCGAAAGCTACCATGGTCCTTCACTGATAATTGCGTATGCTCCATGTATCAATCATGGTATCAGGGCAGGAATGGGTTGTGCACAGCTTCAGGAACAAAAAGCAGTCGAAGCAGGTTACTGGCATATGTACAGGTTCAATCCTGTTCTCAAAGAAGAAGGAAAGAATCCATTCATACTTGACTCCAAGGAGCCTACAGCAGATTTCCAGGAATTCCTCATGAGTGAAAACAGATATGCATCACTCACAAGATCCTTCCCGGACAGAGCGAAGGAGCTATTTGTCAAGACCGAGAAAGACGCAAAAGAACGTTACGAAGGATACAAAAAATTGTCCGAATAACAAACACATATAATACAAGAGCCGCTCACATGAGCGGCTCTTTTTTTATCTGTCGAGTAAACACCTCTAGGGTATTTGCCTGATTTTCGAGTAAACACCTCTAGGGTATTTGCCTGATTTTCGAGTAAATACCTCAAGGGTATTTGCCTGATTTTCGAGTAAATACCTCAAGGGTATTTGCCTGATTTTCGAGTAAACACCTCTAGGGTATTTGCCTGATTTTCG
>CAYYXJ010000046.1:11883-18634 GCA_964475455.1 uncultured Clostridiaceae bacterium
AAACACCTCTAGGGTATTTGCCTGATTTTCGAGTAAACACCTCTAGGGTATTTGCTTGATTTTCGAGTAAATACCTCTAGGGTATTTGCCTGATTTTCGAGTAAACACCTCTAGGGTATTTGCCTGATTTTCGAGTAAATACCTCAAGGGTGTTTACTCGATTCTTAAGGTTTAGAGCAATGAGGCGATGCCGTATACGAGAAGGCCGAGGTAGTTGCCGACGGCGTATCCTACAAGACCTGCAGTCAGACCGGCAACGATTACTTCCTTGTTCTTGATTGCATCTGCAACGGGAACAATGAATGCAGGTCCGTAAACTCCGGCGGTTGAAGTAATTATCGCTGTATCTACATCAATCTTGAATATTATTGCCAGTATAAGATGGAATATAATTGCACCGAACATTGATATTGCTACAAAGCCGAGCACCTGCGGTGAGGCACTGAGCATTTCATTTATATTCACCATTGATCCCAAAGCTATTGAGAAAACCAAAATCAAATATTGTCCTGCATTGAATGTATATTTCAGATTCTTGATTTTTTTAACAAATGATAATCCCACACCAACACTTGTAACACCAAGCATTACTATTGCTACATCCAAATTGCCTGTCAGGAGTAATGCTATTCCTGCACTGACTCCAAGTCCAATGATACATATCAAAACAGCCAGGGAAACTCCTTTTACAGCAATGACTTTTCCTTTTTTATCAAGTGTTGAAAAATCAGGGGTTTTTTCTTCTATCTCCTCAACCCGGGATGAGCTTTCATAAGGCCTCAATATTTTTGACAGCAGCGGCTTTATGACGGATATCAAAAGCAGGAAGTATGCTCCACCAAGAATACTGTCACAGGTGCTTACTAAAACAAGGGTGTCCTTCTGGACATCCAGCATCAGCCCAACCGCCATAAGATTTGGAGTTCCACCTGTATAAACACCAATCATCATGCCGGATATTTTAGCGAATTCATCGATTGTTCCACGGAATATCCATGCTGCAAGCAATGCTGCCAAGAAGGCTGAAACAATCATTAAAACAAATGATATGACTGTTTTTTTTGCTGATTTAAGCCATTTAATAAAATCTGCAGAAAAAAGAATAAGCGGAATTGCTATGGGAACACTCACCTGCGTCAGCAAATCTGAAATTCCTCTGTCCAATGGCAATCCCGGGATATTTCCCCAGACTATTCCAACAGCATATGCAATCAATATCGGACTGAGAGTTCTTATTATCTTGTGCTTTTTTGATGCCCATAAAATCAGCAATGGTATCAAAAAAATGATAACTACCTGTAAAACCTGAAGCATAAATTCTCCTATCTCGGCCAGCGTTCGTCCAGTTCCGGGAATACCGGAAAACTATTGTGTGGTTCTGTTTGATACCAGTAAGCAACTGATGCGATATCCTCGGTCAAAGGTTGGTATTTCCCTCCTGGCCACCACCCAAGTGCCTGCATCGTAACTTTTAATTCGGAATCAAAGCGAACCGGATCCATTATATGCCATCTGTACATGCTGTGTTTTGGCACCTTGCCATCGCCTGTTTCTGAATATGGGAATCCCAGGAAAGGTGTGGAATAGTTTCTTCCAAATGTTGTTTTATAATCCCCTCCGAAATTCCAGGCTCCTCCGAAATAGTCTTCAGTTCCTGTACCGCAGATAGTGGGATAATCGCCATCCCCATCCATGAAGAACTTTATTTCACCTTCACCCCACCAGCAGTCAGAATACTGCATCCATGCCATATATGTACCTACATATTGCCCTTTACCCTTTATATCCTCCACTATTATATGTTCAGGATACTTCCTGGTTGTTATTGATTGTCTCCACTGGGCATGGAAATATGCAGCATCTTCTTCAACTTCCGTTTCATCGAATGTTATCTGGAAGAAGAAACCGCGGACTTCTTCAAAATGATCATTTGTAAATGTTATTTTAAAACCTTTTCTAAAAGGCATTGGCCAGTAGCAGTTCATTCCTCCGTTTGGATTTACAACCACGGGCAGTGAATTTACATCATAGCGTTTTCCATGACCCATGGCAAAAAAATCAGCAAATGGAACTTCCACAGAAGGTTTCTCCTCACCATCCCAATAGAACCGGAGGACTCCCGCCCTGGACATCCTGTCATCTGCAGTCATCCAAATATGACGTATGATACCTGAACCTTTGTAGTCAGCAAGAACTGCTGTTTCACCAGATTTAACCTGTATGCACGGTTTGATTTTCCAGCCTTTTCCTAATTTTGCTCCGGGACCTTCTCCCAAAGGATCCACCATTGCACCTTTACCGGGCTCACCCGTCGGGTTTTCAGCACAGATTGACCGCGTTCTGGCATTTGACATCCTGTGAAGATTCCCAAGACTGTTTCCAAACATATAAATCCCCCCTTAATACTACAAAATAATATCTTTATTCGTTATGTCCGTATTTATTACCTTCAGAAAGAAACATATCCATGAATACTTTTAAAGACACTGGTTCATAGATGACATTGTTTTCACCCTCAATGCTCAGCTGACCTCCTCTGAAGACCGGGACTCCATTCACTAATCTCATATTAACCGTTGCCTTTACAGGTTTTTCACTTCTTCTGCAAATAGCTCTTGTAGTGACCTCCTCAATATCCTGGGCCAATGCAAAAAGATATGTACTGCCTTCAAATGGTTCACCCCTGAAATCACACTTAAGACCAAAGCATATTACCGGAATACCCAGCTGTGTTACTATCCTGGCGCAATCAAAAACATTTTCCCTGCTTAGAAATTGCGCTTCATCTATAAGAACCACGCTTGTTTCAGGATATTTTTTCACTTCATCAAACAACCAGCTATCACTTTTTTGAATTAGAAAATTACATTTCCTTTTCAGCATGTCCTGGCCGATTCTGGCAATTATACAATTATCAGCCTTTGTATCGCTTGCAGGTTTTATTGCGAGTATCTTTTCTCCGTTATTTACTTCATAATCATGTGCTATCTGCAGCAGCTGCGTGGATTTTCCCGCATTCATAACCGCATATCTGAAATATAGCTTTGCCATCTTCCCCCCCATGCAAGTTTTCAACTTTTATTATATCAATACAGGGCATTTATTTCTATCAGATTTTACCCTGTTCAGTCAATGATACCAAAATTTCATCTATATCCAAATACTTTGAAAATCCAAAAACCTCCAGTTCAGGAGTAAATCCCGCCCGGCATTTCATAATTTTTTCCCAATCAACTGAATCCCCTCTCAGAATAAGCCTTTTCACCAATTTACTCATAAAGACTGCGATAATTGAAGCCGGCTGAAGTTTTCCATAAGCTGTTATAATAATTTCCTTATCTGTGAGCTTTTCAGCAATTAGTATGTCCTTGATCCAGAGCTCCATGAGTGAACTTCCTGTCATCAGAAGATCGTTGCAAATTTTATGAATTGTTCCGTACATTCCATAAAACGGCCCATTATTTATTTTTGCAGGTTTTACAGAACCCATTCCACTTAGATCAAGAACAAAAACATCCCCTTCTTCAAGGTTCTTCAAAATTTCCATTTCCATTGATTTTATTTCTTCAGTTCCATTTTCAAACAGGATATAGTTCACTTTTTTAGTTTCAAAACCGTGAATATATATCCCCGCATTGGTTATTTGTTCTTGATTGAGCCAAAACACCTTTTCTGCTTTGTATCCGTTAAAATCCATGGGATTGATTCTCTTTTCCAACGGTCTCTTTCCAATCCCATCAATACTGAAAACCTCCTTCAATCTTTTTTCAGGTGTTCCATCTCTTTTCATGGTCTTTAGATATTCTTCAGGAACTATTGCATCCAGCGGCCGGGCTCCTTTAATTTCTCCGAATACACAACCTGTTTTTGTACATAATAGATTATCCTCAGATTCTAAATATGGATAAGGATCCACCTTCTTCGGTTTTGAATCAGCAAAGCAATATGTAAAAAATTCCACCAGACCGAAACGCAGTTCATCAGATAAACCATGCATATCTTTACCCATGAACATATCTGCATTATACTCTGCATTAAAAAGAGAATAGACTCTTTTTGCTCTTTCAAATGAATAATGTGAACCTTCTATCGGGAAAAAATCATACTGTTGACAAAGCAATCTGAAAGGTTTTGGAGCAAAGCAACTTATAAATTCACCATAATCCAATCCAAAGTTCATGCAACCGAAAATATTCTGTTCAGAATCATGGGCATGCCCCCTGGTTATATATTGTTTTCTTCCATTGATATAACACCCGGGTGCTGCCGCCTTTATCCTATCATCAACCAGCGATATGTATGATGTCTGTGTTCCTCCTCCGGAATTTCCGGTAGCACCTATTTTATTTTCATCTACATACTCCAATGAACACAGAAAATCAATTGATCTTACAAGATTCCAAACAAAGTACTTAGCAATATTCATACCCGCAAGGGTACAGGTAAGTCCGATATATGAGTGTTCCTTTACACCCCAGTCTATATCATGTCTTTCCGGCATTTGAATTGTTTCGCCCTGTCCGGGAGGATCAACGACCAAAACAACCATTCTATTTAAAGCCAGTTCAATGGCTGCCAGCTGATACCTCGGCTCAGCTTTTGCCGGCTTGCTATGCCCGCACGAAAACAGAATACCGGGGGCAGGTTTCTTAATGTTTTTAGGAATATACAGGTTAGCAGTCACATAAAAATCAGGAAGGCTTTGAAAAACCACCTTCCTGATAATGTACTCACCTTTGTCTATGTCCCCCTTGAAGTCAGGCTTTAAATCAGTCTTTTCAAAGTTAAGTCCTCCTATTGATTCCAAAAAGCTTTTTCTGATAGCCGAAGCTTTTTTCAACCAATCAGCAGTATCCGTTATTCGGTCTTTTTCCTTCTCCTCTCTGGTCAATCCCTCAAAAGCTTTTTTGCAAACATGATTAAAAAGTTCATTTTCAGGATTGCAATAACCATCAAGAAATCTATTGAACATCTATCTTTACCAGCTTCCTGTAAATTTCCTCAATATTATCTGCCATAATGGCTGCGGTAAATTTACTTCTATATGACTCAATGGAATGCATGGACATACTCTTATAGGTAGTGCTGTCACTTCGCAAATATATCATAGCTTCAGCAAGTTTAATCTCATCCCTTGCCGGAACAATCAATCCGGTAAATTTATCTTCCACCTGATATGGATTCCCACCATAATCACTTGCAATAACCGGTTTTCCAAGACTCATAGCTTCGATTATTGCCAGACTTGATGCTTCTGTTCCATAGGATGCATTTACCACTACATCGGATATATTTACAGCCCTGCTGACATCATTCATGAATCCTGTGAATATTACATTTTCACTTAGATCCAGGGCAATCTTTTTCAGTTCATTTTCTATGGTTCCTTCACCGACAATCAAAAATTTAACATTATGAGATTTTTCAAGAACAATTCTGGCTGCCTTGATAAAATATCTATGCCCCTTTATTTCTTCAATTCTACCCAGCATGGTAAAAACAAAATCGTTTTCATCAATGCCTAATTCCTGTCTGGCCTTTGATATTTCTTTCGGCATCATTTTATCAAGAGCTTCAGTGCCATTCATAAGAACATCTATTTTATTGACAGGAACACCTGTTGCAGTTAGATTTTTCATGGATGCCGGTGAAATGGCTATAGCCCTGTCTGCAAAAAGTGAAAAAACTATTTTCCCGATTAATCTTCCTATAAAACTTCCCTCTAACTTACCTGGTTCAAATACGCAATGCCTTGTATAAATAACTTTAATGTTCTTTTTAAAAGAAGCAGCAATGCGTGCCGAAAGACATGCATGAGTATGTACAATATCCGGTTTTATTTTTTTAAGCAGCCTGGAAAGCGGTCTGATTGATTTAAATGAAAATGACCTTGGGGCAAGAGGCTCAAATGCAACTATTCTGGGACCCAGATCCTTAAGCACTTTTATAAGACTGCTGCCCTTTGGCAAAACAACCCAGTGCTCAAATCTTTGATAGTCACAATTTGAGTAAAAATTCTGAAGAACCTTGCCGGCTCCACCAATATTTAAGTCTGTTATTATATTTACAACCCTGATTTTATTCATTTGAAGCCTCCATATGTTTCCTGTTTATATTATAAAAGACAAATGCCATTGCTGTAAAAAGCCAGAAAATCAGCACAATCCTGTAGTTATAAAAGACATTGTCAAATACCCCCTGAACCAGTATTCCGATAAAAGCTGCTGTTAATGCTGCCCCCATATGCCTTTGTTCAGATGTACTCATCAAAGCAGAAGAACTGCTGTATCTAAGTGACTTCAATGTTATGAAACCAAGACACAGGAAGCCTGTAATACCTCTTTCACTCAAAATATTCAGATACAGGTTGTGGGGATGTGGTGCAATGATTCCATTATAAGCATATGCAGAATAAATCCCACTGAAAGCCTTTGTGCCAAGACCAACACCGGTAAGCCAGTAATCACCAAGCATTCTGAATGTACCCAGCCAGATAAACAATCTGTACAGGGAAGATGAATCCTCGAGATTACCTATACTCAAGAGCCTTAACATTATTGATTCAGGTAGCACAAACGGAAGAATGACAACAGCTGCAAGGAATAACCATAAAAATCGCCTGTCTGCAATTAAGAAATATACAAAAACTCCGACCGCAAGTCCGATCCAGCATCCTCTCGACATCGTCAGAAGCATAGCAACAACCATCAAAAGGCCTGCTCCCATCCAAAATAACCTGTACAGGAATCTC
>CAYYXJ010000047.1:0-18006 GCA_964475455.1 uncultured Clostridiaceae bacterium
GTTATGACAGCCATTTTTCCATATGTGAATACATGGGAATAGAGATGATAAATGTCCCTTTGCTAACTGATGGACCGGATATGACAATGGTTGAGAAACTTGTAGCAGAAGATTCCTCAATAAAGGGAATATGGTGTGTCCCTCAATACAGTAATCCGACCGGTATAACTTATTCAGATGAAACAGTAAAAAGACTTGCTTCAATGAAAACTGCTGCAGGAGACTTCAGAATTTTCTGGGATAATGCCTACAGCGTCCACCATTTGTTTACGGGAACATGTGATACTCTTACCAATATCCTGGATTTATGTACTGAATATGGTAATGAAAACAGAGTTTATATGTTTTCTTCAACTTCAAAAGTTTCAATTCCTGGTTCCGGAATATCAGCAATAGGAGCATCCGGGAAAAATATCAATGATATTTTATCAAGGATGAAGATACAGACAATTGGTTATGATAAACTCAATATGCTTCGTCATGCACTTGCTTTTCCAGGAAAAGAAGCTGTCATCAATCATATGAAAAGAATTGCAGAAATTCTTGCTCCTAATTTTGAAATTACCCTTGAAATCCTTGAAAATGAATTATCTGACAAAGGTATTGCAAGCTGGAGCAGACCCGGCGGTGGATATTTCATAAACTTTGATGGAATGTCCGGTACTGCATCAAGAATAGTAAAACTGTGTGCACTCCATGGAGTTAAACTCACTCCTGCCGGAGCGCCATTTCCATATCAAAAGGATCCGGATGATTCCAATATAAGAATTGCACCTACATATCCATCCTACGATGATATGAAAACAGCTGCAGAGATTTTTGCAGAATGCGTTAAACTTGCATCAATAGAAAAAATGATCGGAGAATAATATGAGCAGTGAGTATACAAGTCCATTTTCAACCAGATGGGCGTCATCAGAAATGAGATATATATTTTCAGATGACAATAAATTTAAAAAATGGAGAAAAATGTGGATTATACTTGCACAAGCCCAGAATGAGCTTGGTCTTCCTGTTACAGAAGAACAAATTTCCGAGATGGTGAAATATGCTGAAGATTTGAATCTGGATACTGCATCTGAAATTGAAAAGGAAATTCGACATGATGTAATGAGCCATATTCTAGCATATGGGGAACAGGCAAAGATTGCAAAACCTATAATACATTTAGGCGCAACATCATGCTTTGTCGGAGATAATACAGATATTCTTATTTTGCACGAAGCTATGAAACTCATCGAAGGCAAATTGATACAAACGATGAAAAACCTATCAGCTTTTGCACTTGAGAATAAATCCATTCCCACCATGGGCTTCACCCATTATCAACCTGCTCAACTGGTAACAGTAGGGAAGAGAGCATGTTTATGGCTGCAGGACCTTTTGATGGATTTGGATGAATATGACTTTGTTATGAAATCAATCAAACCACGTGGAGCAAAGGGAACTACCGGAACCCAGGCAAGTTATCTGGAACTTTTCGAAGGTGATGCAGCAAAAGTCCTTGAACTTGATGAAATCATCTGTAAAAAAATGGGCTTTTTGAATTCTTTTGACATCACCGGTCAGACTTACCCCCGAAAACTTGATTCAAGGATTCTTAACTTACTGTCAATGATATCCCAAAGTGCTCATAAATTTGCAACAGACTTAAGATTACTTCAGAATCTAAAAGAAATCGAAGAACCTTTCGGCAGCAAACAGGTGGGTTCTTCTGCAATGGCTTATAAAAGGAATCCCATGCGAAGTGAAAGAATATGCGGATTGGCACGATATGTCATTGCCAATGCTTTTAACGGTGCTTCTACTGCCTCAATTCAATGGTTTGAAAGAACCCTTGATGATTCATCCAACCGTAGATTATCCCTATCAGGGGCTTTCCTTGCGGTTGATTCCATACTGAATCTATACATAAATATAACTGAAGGTCTTGTTGTTTATCCAAAAGTCATTGAAAGACATATAATGGATGAAATTCCTTTCATGGCTACAGAAAATATTCTGATGAATGCAGTGAAACGGGGAGGAGATCGCCAGCTGCTGCATGAGAAAATAAGGCAATATTCACAAGAAGCAGGACGAAATGTCAAGGAAAAGGGCTTGCATAACAATCTGTTTGAATTGATAGAAAATGACGATTCCTTCAAGCTCACCAACCAGGACTTGAAAGATATCACCGAACCATCCAACTACATCGGCTTATGTCCGCAGCAAACCACCAATTTTGTTGAAAAAGTTATAAAACCCAAACTGAAAAATAGAGAAATAAATGAAATTTCTGTTAATATAAGTGAATGATTTGTCTTTATAAGTGATATAATATATTCATACATGTCTTGACAGGGAGTAAATATATGAAATACACACAAAATGATTTCCCATTTCATGCCAAATTGCGGGATGAGCTGGAAAAAGATATTTTATCCGGTAAATACAAGCCAGGCGACCTGGTTCCTTCAGAAAATGAATTTGCAGAGAAAAAAGGTATTTCAAGACCTACTGTCAGACAGGCTTTCGCAGAATTGGTTTCAAAAGGGCTTCTCAAAAAAGTCAAGGGCAAGGGAACTTTTGTTTCTGATTTTAAGACATCCCAGAAATTTGATCATACAAAAGGGTTCATACATACTATATTGGATTGTAATGACAATGAGAACAGAGTAATAAAAGCTGTATATCAGGTCGATGGAAGTGAATACAGCGGATTAAGGAAAATAACAGATATCTTTAATCTTGAATCAGCACAGGGGTACAGCTCACGCTTTATTAAAGTTGAATATACCTATACTGATTCAAGTTTGTATTGTGAATCGTTTTTACCTTTGATGTATTTTCCTGAAGCAACTGTCTTGCTTGAAAAAAATGCCCGTTCCCATGAGTTGCTGTCCGGTAAAATTCCCCTTGAACCACGAAGTGCCAGGTGTACTATGCGACTGACAAGTGCAGGCAGTAAAGCCGCAGACATCCTGGAGTTATCAGTGGGTTCAGAAATTTTAACAGTAGAGAGTATGCTTATCACCGGCAGAGGTGTAATTGTAGAGTATAATATTGCCAGTTATAAGCCAAGAAATACAGAGATAATGTTTACAAAGATAAGGAATATTTAGTCAACAGGGTTTTCAGTCGGGGTCGGTGAAGGAGAATATTCAGTGCCTTTTACGTGACCCCCACCATAAAGAGGTTCGCCGTCAAGGAACCGATCCTTTACAAAATCACATGATGTTGTAAGGAATAGCATTATTATCATTGCTGTCAGGATCAGTTTTTTCATAGTGAACTCCATTGTTTTTATACAATTATATTATACTTGGTTAAATTGTAAAAGCAATTTGTTTATGGTAATATATTTTTTGATAGGGGACTGATGCATGTTGAACAAGGCTTTGGATAATGCAAACATCGAAATGATATTAGTCAATAAGACTGGCGAGATTGTGTATGGTAACAGTTACTTCCATTCTCATCATGATTTTGAATCCGGTTCTACTTCAATTTTTGATATCTTCATAGAACTGACTCGTCAGAAATGGCTTGAAGAATGGAATTTCCTAGTGAAAAATGCTTCAAGAAAATATGATGCTTTTATCATGCAACTGGAAGGCAGAACCAGAAACTATGAGGTAATGGAAACCCTTTTCATTGACGATGATGAAATGCTTGCCTGTGTTTTTCTAAATGATATTGAAAGCAGAAAAGAAATGGAAGAGAATCTGGTTCATTCTGTAACACATGATTCTCTGACTGAACTTCCAAACAGAAAAGGAATGGACCGGGTCATCAACAGAATGCTTAAATATGAAAAAGGTTCTGTTATGTTCATTGACCTTGATAATTTCAAACGCGTCAATGATATCTACGGTCATGAAATAGGAGATGAACTCATACAAAAAGTAGCAGAAAGAATCAAGAGCGTTCTTCCTGAAAATGCAATCCTCGGACGTCAATCCGGTGATGAATTCATACTTGTTCTTAATGATATTGAAAGCTTCAAAGAAGGAATAAAACTTGCAAAAAAACTGACTGATGCCCTTAAAATGCCTTTTAACATTAATAAAAACATTCTATATCTAAGCGCCAGTATAGGTACTGCTTTTTATCCTGAACATGGAAATAACAGAACTGCTATACTTTCATCTGCAGACATTGCAATGTATAAGGCAAAGGCAAGGGGAAAAGCCAGATTTGTCCTTTATAACAATGAAATGAAGTTCAATATGATAGACAGGCATAATCTATACCTTGAATTGGAAAGAGCCCTTGAAAACAATGAATTTGAATTGTATCTGCAACCTATTTACAATGTTCAGATTTCCAATATTATACTTTTTGAAACATTCATTAGATGGAATCATCCTGAAAAAGGAACCCTTTATCCACTTGAATTCATTCCTTTGGCTGAAGAAACGGGATTAATAATAGAGATAGGGAAGTGGGTAATACATGAACTCACTGATGTAATGGCAAAATTCAAGGAAAAAGGACTTGGAAAAATCAATTTTTCCTTGAATCTTTCATTGTTCCAACTTGACGATCCGGAATTCATCGATTATGTTCTTAAAAACGTCAATAGAAACGATTTAAAGGCAAAGCGTATTTGTTTTGAACTGTCAGAGGAATTGGTTCAGAATATCTCTCATATTGAAATAGAGAGATTAAAGGAACTTCGTGAGCATGGATTTAAACTTGCCATACACGATTTTGGTTACAAATATGCGCTCATGTCAATTGTAGACAAAATTGAACCTGATATCATCAAAATAAATAAAATGCACAGTAAGATAAAAAGCCTTGAAGTTCAACGACAGATCATTACGAATTTAAAAACCCTTGCAGATTATCTGGATATAAAATTATTCTGCGAAGGCGTTGAAACAGAATCACAGTATACAGTTTTCAAAGAGATTGGGATTAAATACATGCAGGGCTATCATCTGGGACGTCCGCAATCTGTGGATTCATGCATCAAGCATGCAAGGGAAGAGCTATATTTTTAGAAATAAGTTTATTGCTAAACTAGACAAAATAAAATTTTTGTCTAGTTTAGGGGATGTAAAACATCATTATAAACCAAAAGACCTGAATTCATTAAAACATTCAGGTCTTTTATATTACAGTTGAATATTTGTTATGATGACAGCAACGCCATTGAAATACTAAAATAAATCAGAACTGTTACAGCATCAACTATTGTTGTTATCAACGGAGCTGCCATCAATGCCGGGTCCAATTTTAATTTCTTTGCTATGATTGGCAAAGAACCACCGACAATCTTGGCAATCAGTACAGTTCCTATAAGACTTATACTTACAGCAACGCTTATGAATATGTTGTCTGGCCTGTCAATAAAATACATTTTTACAAAATTTATTACAGCCAGTATTGAACCAACTATCAATGAAATTCTAGCTTCTTTTAAAATAATTTTGATAAAATCCTTTTGTTCAATGTCACCAAGAGCCAATCCACGAATAATCAGCGTACTGGCCTGGCTTCCGGCATTTCCGCCGGTTCCCATGAGCATTGGTATATACGCCGCCAGCATAACATTGGCAGCCAGCAACGAATCATAACCGCGTATAATAGCCTGTGTAAATGTAGCTGTAATCATAAGAACAAGCAACCACACAATTCTTTTTCTAGCCATATTGAACAAAGAAGCTTTCATGTATTCTTCTTCAAGTGGTAAGATAGCAGCCATTTTTTCAATGTCTTCACTTACTTCTTCCTGCACAACATCCAATATATCGTCAACAGTTATTATACCAACCAGTCTTTTTTCCCTGTCAACAACCGGCATACTAAGAATAGAATATTTTCTGAATAAATTTGATATATCCTCTACATCAGTTTCAGTGCTAATATATATTAAATCATCCTGAGTTGACATAATATCTGCAATTTTTATATTATCATCAGCTAAAACAAGCTTTTTCAGGGTGATTTCTCCCTCAAGAATTCTATTCTGACCAGTTATATAGCAAGTATTTACAGTTTCCTTGTTGATTCCTATACGTCTAATTCGTTCAATTGACTCCCCTACGGACATATCTTTTTTCAATTCCATGAATTCTATGGTCATGATACTGCCGGCACTATCTTCCGGATAATTCAGAAATTGATTGATCAGACGTCTCTTTTCAGGATTTGTACTGCTTAAAACTCTTTTCACAACATTTGCAGGGAGTTCTTCTATAAAGTCAACAGTATCATCTATGAACAAAAGTTCTATAAGTTCAGAGATTTCTTTATCAGTTATGCTTTGAATGATTATCTCCTGCATCTCTGAGTCCATATAAGAAAAAACATCAGCAGCAAGATCCTTGGGTAAAAGCCTGTATAAAATTAGAACATGCTCATCCTTGAGTTCTTCCATGAACTCTGCAATGTCAATTGCATTGACATCAACAAGCATACTTCTGACACTGGCATACTTTTTTTCATCAAGCAGATTAATTATAATTTCTATATTTTCCATTACTGCCTCCCAAAGAATCAGAGACGCAGCCGGTAGGATTTTAAGTGGCGTCCCGGATTGTTAATATTAAATTTTTTCGGTCACACGGAACTTCCACGAATTCACCGTCCTTTTTAAACTCTTTTAAGATATTATAACAAATAAAAAAATATTACAAGTTGTTATTTTAAATAAACAACGGTAACACCATTTTCACCTTCACCAAAATTACCCAATCTAAATGATTTTACATGAGGATTTTTTCTTAGAAATGTATGGACTGCACTTCTTAATGCTCCGGTGCCTTTTCCATGTATAATATAAACCTCGTTGATTGACATTATGGCTGAATCATCTATGAATTTACCAACCTTTAAATCCACTTCATCTGATGCCAGACCACGAATATCCAGTTCCATAGAAGGAACTTTATTCGATTTATCCAGATTGAAGCTGTTGACCAGACGTTTTTCCGTTTCCCTGGCGGACAAATGTTTTAAATTCCTTACAGCAACCTTGATTTTCATAACACCGGCCAATAATAACACTTCATTATTTTTATCCGGTTTTTCAAGTACCGTTGCTTTTTGATTCATATCAATTATTGTTACTTCATCTCCCGGTTTAGGAATATATGTATCGTCATAAACTATATCATTAGTTGTATTTACATGTTCATTGTTGTTATAATCTTCAAATGCATCCTTGTACTTATTTTTAAATTCCGCCTCAATTCTTGCACCGCCTATAATACTTCCGTCCTTCTTCATTTCTTTTAGTGTTTCCATGAATTCATCGGCTCGCTTCCTGGCGTCTTTAAGAATATTTTCTGCTTCCTTATGAGCATCATTAAGTATTTTCTTTTTCTCCCCTTCAATCCCCTTCAGTTTACGTTCCAGATCAGCTTTTACCGATATTGTTTCACGGGTTTTGGCAATAGCTTTGTTTTTTTCCTTTTCTATTCTCTGTCTGCTCTTTTCCAATGATAAAATTACATCTTCGTAATCAATGTTTTCATTGTTAATAAAGCTTTTGGCTTTGGAAATAATATTTTCTTCAAGACCCAGTCTTCTCGAAATATAAAGGGCATTACTTTTCCCCGGAATACCTATAAGTAACCTGAAGGTTGGTTTTAAAGTGCTTACATCAAACTCACAGCTAGCATTTTCTATGCCTTCTGTAACCGAAGCATAGATTTTAATCTGTTGATAATGTGTAGTAGCAACAGTTGTACATTTTTTCTCCATCAGTCTTTCAAGAATTGCCAGTGCAAGTGCTGAGCCTTCAGCAGGATCGGTTCCGGCTCCCAGTTCATCCAGCAACACCAGTGAATCACTGTTGCAATTCTTGATAATGGATATAATGTTTGTCATATGTGATGAAAAAGTAGATAAACTTTGTTCAATGCTTTGTTCATCTCCAATATCAGCAAAAATATCCTTGAAAACACATATTTCAGTACCTTCAGCTGCCGGAACAGGCATGCCCGTCTGAGCCATTGCTATTACAAGTCCGACAGTTTTCAGTGATACAGTTTTTCCTCCTGTATTAGGTCCTGTAATAACAAGTGTATCGAAGTTATAACCAATATTGAAATCTATCGGAACCACTGTTGCAGGATCAATCAAAGGATGTCTTCCACTGACTATTCTAACCTTTTTATCATTGTTAACCCGTGGTATCATATAATTATTTTCCATAGCCATGCTTGCTTTTGCAAATAACACGTCAGCGTCTGTAAGCAAGTTGTAATTACAATTATATTCATATGAAAAAGGACGGGCTTCATCAGACAGCAGGCGTCTTATTCTATCCATTTCGTCATTTTCAGCATTTTCCAGTTCACGAATATCATTATTAAGATTTACAATATCCATAGGTTCAATATACAATGTGGATCCACTTGAAGATGAGTCATGTAACAAACCCTTGATGTTGCTTTTGTATTCCTGTTTTACCGGAATGACATACCTTCCATTTCTTATCGTAATTACATTATCCTGTATAAATTTAGAATATTTTGCACTTCTAATATATTCATTTAACCTATCACGGACTTGATCCTGTTTTTTCCTTATGCCATTCCTTATACTACGCAATTCTGTACTGGCATCATCAGCCATTTCTTCATCGGAAATTATACACCTTTGAATCTCATTCTCCAGTCCCCTGTTTTGATACAAACCAACCAATTTATCTTTAACCCTGCTGCCGCTTGACTCCATGTCAGGATTACTTTCCGATAAATAATTCAAGGTATTCCGGGCTATATACAGGTTTTCCCTGATACGGATTAATTCGCTGTTACTTAAATCAGCATTTTTCTTGAGTCTTGTAGAAATACCACTTATATTTTTGATACCACCAAGGGAAGGTTTTCCTTTTCTTTGATATAATTCTAAAGCATCTTTGGTCTCCTCCAGTGTTTCAACAACATCGTTGAAATTTTCAAAAGGCATCAAAGATTTCATTAGGTCTACTGTTGGTTCAGATTGTGCAAAACCTGCCAGTATTTCCAAAATTTTATAATATTCAAGTGTATCAAGATACTTTTTATTCATATTTCAAAATAAATCAACCAGTGTTCTAAGGGTAATGGCATCCCTGAAAAATCCCTCTTCACTGTCATCCTTAATAAATTCCAGCATACAATATCTCTCGATTCCATCGTTCAATCTCTTAAAATACTGTACCCAGTTAGAATAACCACTCATCAGTTCAAGCCGTTCCCTGCCGTTCCAGGTAAAAGTATGAATATTGGATATTTTTCCTTTTAGAAGATCTATATCAGACAAATTGTCATCAAGTCCCCTGTCAACAGGTGGTTGCCAGTATGTTGTCAAATTCTCTTCATTTACATGATTCATTAATTTCAAGGTATCAATTGCATTATCCGTAAGAGTGTTTGCATGGAACTCCAACCCTATTCCTATATTTTTTTCAGCTGCCATTTTACAAATGGTTTTCAATTCATCAGAAACTCCCTTGAAATGAATTTCATCTGAATCCTTTGTTGATTTGACACCTGCCCAGACTCTAATTGTTTTGCTTCCAAGTACCTCGGCGCATTGCATAACTTTCTGAAATTCCTTTTCCGGTTCCTTGTACTCCCCTGCTTTATAATAGCTTCCATATGAGGGACATACAATATTGTTTATATCGCACAAGTGTCTGACACTGGATGCTTTATCCATATTTCCGTGGGGAACATGTATATCTCCACCCCATTCAATTGCATCAAGTTTAGCTTTTGAAGTCATATTAATAATGGTTTCAACTGACAAATTACGGAAACTAATTGAAACCAAACCTGTCTTAAACATCAGTGCCTCCTTAACATTCTGCTGATTTTATCTTCATAATAGTTAATTACCAAAGTATATATATAATCATAGACAAAAAACAACGGAGTTGCAACCAATAAAAGAACAGGCAGACTGAATAAATCATAGGCTCCGGCAGGAATAAATACACCCGCAGCATAGTAATTCAAAATTAGAATCAAAATAAAAAAAGCAACCCTTGCAATATAACCCGTCAAAGTTTTCATATAACATTGAACATAATACTTTATTATTCCGTAAAACCCAAAGAATGTATAATAAAATAAAATTTCAAGTTTATTGACAGGTAATATCAGGGAAAGTATTGAAGTTGATATAAAAAAAAGCCAGGCATATCTGTGGTCAGCCTCAATCAAAACTATTGCCGGGAAAAGTGAAATAATGAAATATAATGTCAAATCCATTACCGGACTTATGGACTTCAGATATAACATTGCCAGACATAGGGCTGCCAGGACCCCTGAGATGGTTATTGCAAAGGTTTTGCGATCAGCAACATGCAATACAATCACCACCAAAACATTCACAGCAACAATCAGTACATGCAAGACAGGAACAAATCCGGCAAAGATCATCCCCACCGGAATTATAACCCCTGTTATATACATTTCTTGTGTAATTAGATTGTCTGTTTCTAAGTTGTTCAAAAACATTTGAGTATTCAGCATTAGAAGGATCCATTGAAACTGCGGTTTCAATGTAGGTGTAAGCCTGGTCGTATTGCCCGGTGTTCATAAAAACAATGCCTCTTAGAAAATACCACTCGGCATTTTTATTTAGCGAAGAACGTAAAATTTGATCAGCCGACCTGAAGTCCCTTTTGTTTATATAATCCCTGACATCCTGAAATTCTGTTGAACGGTACGAAGAATCATAACCATTGCTCCGGCTGCTGCTCCATCCACTGGTTTTTCTTTTATTTACAATGGTGTCATAAGCCAGATTTATTTCCCGCAGCTTTTCGTCTGCAAGGTCCTTAAGCGGATTGTCACCATATCTGTCAGGATGATATTTTTTAACAAGATCCCTGTAAGCTTTTTTAATTTCTTCCTCTGATGCTGTTTCCAGAACACCAAGTACCTCATATGGATTCTTTTGCGGCATTTTTTTCGGTCACTCCATTTAATATATTGTTAGTCATATTGAATAATCCCTCATACAATATGTTCTTAATTATACCTGAATTTATCTTTTTATCAATTTGTTCAAATGATGCGGCAATTTCGTCAAGTGAAGCAAACATCAAAAAGCCTGTACGTTCCTTTATACTTTTTCTGAAACCTTCAGTATCTTCATTATTATAGCCGAATCTATGGAGAAGCGGATTATAGCTGCCTTTTTTGACATCTTTTTCAATGTCTGACCACGCATCTGCCAGATACACCCACTTTCCGAGCTGAAAGCCAATCCAACCCAGTTCTTCTGATATTTCCGACTCAATTGCACCATGCTCCAGTATTATACGAATGATATTCCCATAGCAGCCAGAAACCTGATCAATATTACTGCTTTTCTCTTGTTCAAATTCATGAAGTTTAATTAGTTCCGATTCAATACCATCAATGATACCTTCAAGTCTTTCAGTGGATTTTATCAACCCTTTTGCAAGGAGAAACTGACCCAATTTTGATATTAAGTCGTTATCATCAATGATATTGTCCTGCATCTTTGCCCTTGTCAGTAAAACCGTAAGGTCTGCTGCAAAATTTATGCTGTCTGATGCAGAACATCTATATTTTTTTTTAGTCGGATGTAAAATACATCTGAATTTTTCAAATGAAGCTTGATATCCATAAGCAGAATCCAGGAGAATTGCAACAAATACTGCGTCATAATTAATGAAATTCCTGTACATTAGACCGTACCTGTCCCCAAGGGCTTTACATATTCCGCAATAATATGAATTATATACCAGAAACTCCCGGTATTTAAGTTCAGGTTTAAAAATTCTGATATATCCAATCATTTCAATGTTGCACTTTCCGTTTCGGCCAACTTTTTCAATTTAAAATATCTGATGGTATACATTACAAGTGCAAGAATTTCAGCAGTAATGGCAAAAGCCATAAGTATATTATAGTAAATTACCGGAATACTAAGTACATAACTCCAGAATATTACTGCATTTAATAAAAATGCAGCTGCTTTCCCATACCATACAGAATAAACCACTACTTTCTTCTTATATAAAAGGTAAGAACCAAGTATCATAAGGCTCTCTTTTATTACCAATATAATTATAAAGATAAAATGCAGTCTTCCAATGATACACAAAAGTAATATTGAGGAGATTTGAATGGCTTTGTCTGCCAAAGGATCAAATAATTTACCGAAATTTGATACTACTTTCCATTTCCTTGCAAGATATCCATCAAGTAAATCTGACAAGGATGCTGCTAAAAATACAAATGATGCTGCAAGGAGTCTGTCATTCAACACAAGTATAATAAATAAAGGAACAAGAACAATCCTTATGGAAGTAATAATATTGGGTATATATTTCTCCAAGCATTTCCTCCTATATTGATATTATTTTTGCAAGTTTTAGAATATTTACATCAAGGTCTTTTTTCATTGCCAATGCTTCTTCAATGTCATAATCAACCAATTTGTTGGCTACAAGGGATACAACACGGTTTGTTTTTCCGTCCCTGATCAATTCAACTGCCTTCGCACCCATTCTGCTTGCCATGATTCTATCGTAGGCTGTTGGCGAACCTCCCCTTTGAACATATCCAAGAATTGTGGCCCTGCTGACAATACCGGTTTTTTCGGTAATTTCTTCACACAGGTTTGTTGCGTGGCCGACGCCTTCTGCAACGATAATACAGAAATCCTTCTTTCCTCTGTTTCTGCATTCAAGTATTGGTTTGATAACATCCCTGTCAACATCATATGGTGCTTCAGGCACAAGTATTACATCTGCTCCACCTGCAATTCCGTCGTTTACTGCAATAAACCCCGATTGTCTTCCCATAACTTCTATTACAGTACATCTTTCATGTGAATAAGCAGTATCCCTTAGTTTATCAATCGAATCCATTACTGTGTTCAAGGCAGTATCATATCCTATGGTATATTCCGTGCAGCCGATATCGTTGTCAATTGTTCCCGGAAGGCATATAACAGGCACACCGTATTTTGAAAAATCAAGGGCTCCTTTGTAAGAACCGTCTCCGCCTATTACAACAACTATATCTATATCAAATGCGCGGCAGATTTCTGCTGCTTTCTTCTTATTTTGTTCGTCATGAAACCGCGGTGACCTGGCTGTTTTCAAAAAGGTACCGCCATCCTGAAGAATTCCTGAAACATCACGCGGAAGAAGCTTTTCAATTTCACCGTTTATCAAACCTTCATAACCTCTGTAGATTCCATAAACTTCATGGTCATAATAATAGCCGGTTCTGACAACCGCCCTGATAGCCGCATTCATTCCCGGTGCATCTCCACCGCTCGTTAAAACTCCGATTCTTCTTTTATCTTTCATTGTCATCTACTCTCCTGAAATTATTTAACCTGAAACCGTTTCTCCTGAACTGCAAATAATCTGTGCTTTGCCCTTAATTTTAATTGCAGATGTAAATTCAGTAAATTCTACTATAAGCACTTCCCCTTTATCCATTTTTTCAATGTGATGGAATTTTGTGCTTTCTCCCCGGGTCAATCCTATTATGGAAACACCGTCCTCCAGGGCTTTAACTATTATCGGATTTCCATCAGTAAATCCATTACTCATATATACACCAACTTTCTGTAATATTATATACTAAATTTATCATTCAATTATTTTGAAATATATATTCCCTTCTCCGGTTATTTCAGTTATCTCTGAAATAATATCACTGTTTTCTGAAATATAATACGATTTGTCGAGGATCTTTTCAAGCTTCTTTCCGTCTTCCCTTCTTCTAAGAATAACGGGTATCGTTCCCGGTCCAAAGAAAACAAGGGCATTCATAAGCATCTCCAGATCAACATTGTCAGCATTAATATATATACACGATATTCCTGCCGCAGGTCTTGGGGTCAATGATTTAGGTTTGGCTGCTTGTTTGACTGTTTTTCCTGTCTCAGATTTCAAGGTATGAATTTCATCACATATTACCTTTATTTCCTCATCTTCCCTGATGCTGAGCTTGCCTCTTATAAGAACCTTGGAATCTTCTGTAATCAAATCTGAATATCTATCATAGACATTTGGGAAAACTATTAGTTCCAGGCTTCCAAAAAGGTCCTCCAGTTCAACAAATGCCATCATATTATTATTCTTTGTAACTTTTTTTGTTATCTGTCTGAACATTCCTGCACATGTAACTGATTTACCATCATAGAATGTTGTTCCCGGTTCATCCGGATCAATTATTTTATCAGTACTTACAAACGTTGAATTCTTCCTTATAACTTCTTCAAATTCATCCAATGGATTTCCTGATGTATATATTCCCATAAGTTCTTTTTCCATGGCCAAAAGACGTTCTTTGTCAAATTCAGAAACATCAGGGAAAGAATAACTTTCTCCTCCTGATGACATTGCTGAAGTCTCGAATAGATTCAGCTGTCCGGCTATATTGCTTCTTCTTTCCTTGTTTATTGAATCCAGAATACCTTCAAAAGTAGATATCAGCTGCCTTCTGTTAGTTCCAAGTGAGTCAAAAGCTCCGCATTTAATTAGACTTTCAATGCATTTCTTATTCACTCCAAGGCCTGAAACTCTCTTGGAAAAATCTATGAAGGAGATAAATGTCCCCCCTTTTTCTCTTTCCGCTACAATATCTTCGGCTGCTCTCCCACCGACATTTTTTATTGCAGCAAATCCAAACCTTATATCACTTCCATCGACACTGAATTTAACCTGACTGGAGTTTATATCAGGAGCCAGAACCTTGATTTCCAGTCTTCTGCATTCAAGTATATAAAGTGATATTCTGTGGAACCCATGAAGCTGTTTAGGGTGGCTGCCATGAATTCCATTGGATAGTATGTTTTGAAGAAAGCTGTTTGATATGCTATTACAGCATACGCCGCAGCATGAGATTTATTGAATGCATAAGAAGCAAAATCCATCATTTCATCAAAGATAACCGATGCGGTTTCAGGCGGTACATCCCTCTCTATGGCACCTGCAATGAATCGGCCTCTTTCTTCTTCCATTTGTTTTACTTTCTTCTTGGACATAATCCTTCGGACCTGGTCTGCACCGGCCAATGTATAACCGCCAATATCCTGAACAATTCTCATGACCTGCTCCTGATAAACCATACACCCATAAGTTACATCAAGTATTGGTTTAAGCAATTCATGATGGTATACAGCTTTACCCGGGTTGTTCTTATATTCAATATATCGAGGGATTTGCTCCATAGGACCCGGTCTGAAAAGTGAAATTCCCGCAATAATGTCCTCAAGGCTTTCAGGTTTCAGTTCCTTCATAAAAGAAGTCATTCCGGCACTTTCCAATTGAAATATTCCAGAAGTGTAACCATCGGATATGGTTTTGAAAACTCCGGGATCATCATATTTCATATTATCAATGTCTATGGTTATTTTATGTCTTTCCTTTATCAATGTTATTGAATCCTGTAATACGGTGAGTGTTCTCAATCCAAGGAAATCCATTTTCAAAAGACCAAGTTCCTCAAGTTTTTCCATGGTAAACTGAGTTACAACAGAATCTTCATTCATTTGAAGCGGAATATATTCATCAACACTTTTTTCGGTAATTACAACACCGGCAGCATGAGTAGACGCGTGTCTTGCCATGCCTTCAAGCAGCATTGCCGTGTCAATCAATTTCCTCACGGTTTCGTTATCATCATAAATTTTTGCAAGGTCCCTGTTGGTCTTCATAGCCTTTATTATGGTCATATCCGGACTATGTGGTATCATCTTGGCAACAATGTCTGTTTGTGCATATGAGACATTCAGAGCTCTCCCAACATCCCTTATAGCTGCCCTCGCCGCCATGGTACCGAAGGTTATAATCTGACACACCTTGTCTTTACCATATTTTTCCGTAACATATTCTATAACCCTGTGTCTGTTTTCATAACAAAAATCAATGTCTATGTCCGGCATTGATATTCTTTCAGGATTAAGAAATCTTTCAAACAACAACTCATATTTTATAGGATCAATATTTGTAATACCGAGGCAATACGAAACAATACTTCCTGCTGCCGATCCCCTTCCGGGTCCGACCATTATATTATTCAGTTTTGCATAGTTAATGAAATCTGAAACAATGAGAAAATAATCTGTATATTCCATTTGTCTTATGACTCCCAGTTCAAATTCCGCTCTGTCAAGGATGAATTTATCAGCGTTCGAACCGTATCTGGTTAAAAGCCCGTCCTTTACCTTGCTGCAAAGATATTCATAATGATCAACTTCCTCGCCCAGGTTGAATGACGGAAGATGTGTGGTGTTGAGATCCAGTTCAACATTGCATCTTTTTGCAATTTTGATTGTATTAGCAGTAGCCTCAGGAATATCATGAAACAGGTCTATCATTTCCGAGTTGCCTTTGAAATAGAATTCATCATTCGGAAATCTCATCCTGTCAGGTTCATCAACTGTTTTGCCGGTTTGTATACAAAGCAAAACATCATGTGCTTCTGCATCTCTTTGATTGAGATAATGTACATCATTTGTAGCAACAAGAGGAATACCTGTTTCCCTGGAAATTTCCATGAGGGATTGGTTTACAATATTCTGGCTTTCTATACCATTATTTTGCAACTCAAGATAAAAATTTCCGGAGCCAAATATATCGTTATATTTCAACGCAATCTCTAATGCACCTTTTCTATCCCCTTCAAGTATTGCCCTTGGTACCGCACCTGCAAGACATGCGCTCAAGGCAATCAGCCCTTCTGAAAACTCTTCAAGTAATTCATAATCAGCCCTTGGCTTATAATAGAATCCTTCAAGATGTGCCTTGCTTACAATTTTAATCAAATTACGATATCCGGTATTATTCATTGCCAGCAAAACAAGATGACTTGGTTCAGTGTCGTAGACATGTTCCTTGTCAAACCTGGAACGTTTTGCCATATATATTTCACATCCGAGAATAGGTTTAACACCTTTTTCACGAGCTGCTTTGTAAAAATCCACGGCACCATACATAACTCCATGGTCGGTCATGGCTACTGCCGGCATTTTCATTTCCGCGGCCTTTGATACCAAATCATTTATTCTGACTGCTCCGTCAAGGAGACTGTACTCTGTGTGAAGATGCAAATGAACGAATTTTTCCATAAGGAAATTATAACATATGAATCTATAAAGTATGTTGTGCAAACTCAAAATCTATTTACGAATACCCGTGCTTGTGATACTATTCTTTATGATATTTAAGGAGTTTCAATGAGCCTGGATTTTTCTTTACATAGAAGGAAACGAAATTTCCCATTTCCCTTATTCGGAATTGCAGCCACGATCGGACTGGCTGTTTTATTACTTATGTTTTTAACGTCAGGAAATAAATTCACTGAACTCTTTTCTTTAAATAAAAACGATACTTTGATAGAACCAATAGGATATGTCCTGATGATTTCAGGATTTCTGTCCTATATGCTCGGATTGGGTCTGATAGCAGATATCAAGGCAGATTTTAAATTTTTGCTGCATCTTTCTCATCTTACAGTCTTTACTTTTGTTTTTCTTACAGGATATTTCATCAGCAGCGAAAACATAACTTTTTTTATAAACGGAATTTTTGCAACAGTGATTATTGACAATATCTTTCTACTGGTTTTCTTTTTATATCAAAAAAGAACATCTTCCAGTTACTCATCAGGAGTAATGATGATAATCACAACTTTCAAAGCTATACCTGCCGCCATAATAATCTATCGCATTTATATCCTCGGAACAATGGATTTCATTGCCGGTAATCATTTAATAGATGTAATTTTAAAAATAATATTTGTAATGTCAGTATATATCTCCATTTCTGCTAATTCTGTATATATTCTTTACATTAATAGAAAGGTCAGATAATGAAAGCTACCCCGGACTGTATATATTGTTATTTAAGACAGGCTGTAAACTGCATGCGCAACGCCGGTCTTCCCGATAGTGAGCAACCTGCTGTATTATATGAAATCATGGATTTGGTAAAAGGATTCAGCATGGAACAAACACCCTGCTATAATTCTACTTTTTCAATTCTCAAAACATATGAATTATGCCAAAACTCCGACC
>CAYYXJ010000048.1:0-17975 GCA_964475455.1 uncultured Clostridiaceae bacterium
TACCAATTGGATGAGCAGAATATTTACTACATTGGGCAGACCTCGCTGGACTGTTGTCCTGAATGTCGGCGGAATCCTTCTAATAGTAATTCCACTTGCTTTCCTGGGTCGGTTCATCGGTGGTTATATCGGCATACTTGCAGGTATTTGTATAGGACAACTTATTGTGGGAATTGTTTCTGTATTTTTAGCAAATAGAAAAATGGATCCCATTTATTAATAAAAACACCTTTAAAATAACTTTTGCAACCTATAGTTGACAAGCTTTATACTAGAGTTGGTAGTTGAACAGAGGTCGCAACCTTATACTTAATGTATATAAACGGAGGTGTTCCAATGAATATTGAAATTGCAAACAGATTATATACCCTTAGAAAAAAATACGGTTTCTCACAGGAGGAACTTGCAGAAAAAATAGGAGTCAGCCGGCAGGCTGTTTCAAAATGGGAAAGATCGGAATCTTCACCTGATACAGAAAACCTTCTTGCATTGTCTAAGATTTATGGTGTAACCATTGATGAAATGCTAAATAAAGATATAGAAGAAAGTCATGTCTTCGAAGAAACTTCAGACGATACCGGGAAAGCTTCTTTCACAATTGATGCCGAATTTTCAAATGATGACAGCCACACTGAAAACAATGATGCCAGTTTTCTTAAAGGCTTTCCAATAGCTATTTTAGCTACCATTATCTTTTTTGTCCTGGGATTTGCATTTGGTCTTTGGCATCCGGCATGGATTGTCTTTCTGATTATTCCGATTTTTAATTTTTACACCGGTAAAAAGAGGAAAAAAGACGGAAAGGATAAAAGATATCCCTGGCTTTCATTCCCTTACCCTGTTCTGGCAACAGCAATCTTTCTTTTAATAGGATTTATTTGGGGAGGTTGGGTTTATGCCTGGTTGATTTTCCTTACCATACCAATCTGGGCATTTTTTGCTTCAAGGTAATTATTCAAAGTAGAATTTATTTTATAGAAGACGCTTCGTAATTTCCTGAAGCGTCTTTTACATAATTCGAGATAAAAATGCAGTTATTTCATGTTTTTAACCCATTTCACCAATTCACTCGATTTCAGCCAAAGTCAGTAAATTGCTGACCTCACTCCAGCAGCTTCCATAAAACACTTCTCCTACACGGTGATACCCCTCCCAATCGGACATGTTTACCCGTTCATTTATAAACCCCTGCGGTAATCTGAATTTGTCGGGCCGCTTCCCGGTATCCTTTCCATCAATTGATTCATCAATCCTGTCCCATGAAAATATCGGTCTTTCATTTGTTGACATATACTGACCCATGGTAAGTGAAATATCCTTGTAAAGTTCTAAATAAAGCTCATTTTTAGTCCATTCATGCAATTTCATGAGGCTGATTGCAGATAATGTGCAGATTCCGGGTGCTGAATGCTTATTCTGTACATTGGCAAAAACACTCCCGTTTGTTTTCATACCCAATCTCGAAAACTCACTTGTCTCAGGAAACTTATAATTATATCCAACAACCCAGCTGCTGCATTGATGTGCCATAAACTTGGCATATTCCAGCCATTTATCCTCACAGGTCTCTTCATATAAAACAACCAGACTCTCAAGAAGAGCAAAGGCACTTTCACTGTCAGGACACTGTAGAATTTCGCCCGGCCCTCCGGTTGTATAACCTTTCAAGGCATCCCTCTCATACATCATTCCGGCACTTTCAATGGCAACACTCAGATATCTTTCATCATTGAAGTATTTATATGCGGCTGACAAGCCTGCAGGTATTATTGCACCGCTTGTGGAACCTCCCACAACTATATCACCACTGTCACAGTCGATGAATTGACCGAACTGACCATATTTGTTCCATAGATTAACAAAACAGTCGGCGGTTCTTCGAGTTCCTTCAATGAATTCAATCGGAACAGAATCCATTAATTCAAAGTATTTGAATAAAAAATAAAGGCAATCAGCAGATTTTCGTACGAGCACCCAATTTTCAGTGCCCGAAACGCTGAATCCGTCATTTCTGTCCTTACTGAAACCATAGAACAACCCACTTGGTGCCTGGTTTGCAAACAGATGTTCCAAAGTTTTAACAGCTCGGTACCTTTCCGGTTTCCCTCCCAGTTTCATCAACGGATAGCCTGCCATTGCTCCACCGCACCAACCCGGCTGCCACATTCCTTTAGTATTGATGTCATAGTACTTACCCTCTTCACACCAGTTCATTGAGTTGAACTTATCCTTCAGTATTCTAAATTGCGTTTTGTACGGAAGTACAACTGCCCTTGAGTCATCCATTCCCATACATTTACGATTCATAAAATAATTGTGATAGAATTTTTCCATGCTCTCACAATCAAATTCGATGACTTTATATGGAATATCACAATCAATGTCATTATATGTATCTGCATTGACTGTCATTCGATTTGCCCGGTACACCTTTTCCCTTAAAGCAGGATAAGTAATCGAAATAAGTCCTTTTTCATATGCAAGTCCCAGATTTTCCCCATCGATATGCTGTACCGTATAGACTATGACTGACTTCCCTGTCCTTTTGTTATAAACACCAACACACGGGATGGAAACATCTCCTGTCGTTACCTGGATCCTGCCGCCACCGTCTCTTTCAAGTCTTGGAACATCGGTTATTGTTACGGGCATATCAATCATTGCTTCCCCCGGGGAAAACATGGGCGGATACTCTCTTTTCAGTACATTGAATCTATTTCCATTGTACACACATGCCGGAAACAGTACATATTCACTTCCATTACAATCATTGACCCTTATATCTATCCTTGACATATTCATAACCTCCGGTTTATCAGATTTATTATACATCCAATGTTGCCTGATTTTGTTTTCCTTGAACCAAATCAGGGCAAATAATACATATTAATAATTTAAGGAGTCAAAATGAAATCATTAACTGACACATATGAATTGAATAATGAGTCATGTATACCTTGTATAGGATTCGGAACATGGCAGACACCAAATGATGACACAGGTTACAATGCAGTAAGGGAAGCCATTGAAGTCGGATACCGGCATATAGATACTGCTGCAATTTATGGCAATGAAGAGGCTGTTGGTGCTGCTATTCATGACAGTGGTATTCCAAGAAATGAAATTTATCTCACCAGTAAACTGTGGGGTGATGATTATGGTTATGATTCAACCAAAAAAGCTTTTGCCAAATCACTAAATCTGTTAAAAACCAGCTATCTTGACCTATATCTAATGCATTGGCCGAACCCTGTAAAATTCAGGGACAACTGGCAAGGCAGTAATGCAAATACATGGAAAGCAATTGAAGAACTATATTCCGATGGAAAAATCAAAGCCATAGGAGTCAGCAACTTTATGATTCACCATCTTGAAGAGTTGAAAAAAACCGCGAAAATTCTTCCGATGGTCAATCAGGTTAAGCTATGTCCGGGTGATACAAAGGATGAACTTGTGGAATACTGCAGGAAAAACAGTATTCTTCTTGAAGCTTACAGCCCTTTGGGCACCGGCAAGGTCTTCAAGGTTCCTCAATTAATTGAACTTGCCGAGAAATATAATGTAAGTGTTGCCCGTTTAAGTATAAGGTGGAGTCTTCAGATGGGTTTTCTCCCACTTCCCAAATCAGTAACACCAAAGTATATTCATGACAATGCTGATGTGTTTGGTTTTGAAATTTCAGAAGATGACATAAGGATCATTAGCGGCCTTACAAATTGCTGCGGAACACCCAGGAATCCCGATGAGGTACCTTGGTAAGCTAAAGTATTTTTAATCGAAAACAGCAAAATTGCCAAAAGGCTTTTTGCTGTTTTTTAGATTTTATAATCCAGTTTTTTCATGTCCCAGATATCAAGACTATTAAGTGTTATTGGCTTTCCTTTTGCACTGATTGATATCCCTGTACTTTGTGGGTTTTCGGGATATATACGAACACAGGCACAATCCTTGTAATTTACAAATGCCTCAACTATGCTTTTGTCTATGAATATATGCAGCTGAAGGGTTTCCCCATCCTTAAGATGAACCTGCATGGACTCAACCGGTCTGGTGAGAATATCTTTGTTTGTGGTTGCTCTAATTGAATCAATTTCAAAGACACTGTCCACCCTGGTTATTTCTTTTGTCCTGTATGTACGGTTGTAACCTCGCTTATGATAATATCTCAGTTTTGTGACTTCGGTGTCTGATTTTAATATATCAATCTCAATTAAATTAGCTCCTGTGACATCGAACTCAGCAATGATTTCAACAGAATTCCCTGATATTCTCTCCAACTCATATATTTCTCCGGCTTCCAGCCTCATTTCATCAATATGCCTGTGATTATAACGCAGAGACTTGAAGTCTCCTGCCGGTTCTATACTTATTTCGTCATTTTTATAGCTTAGTCTTCTTGGAAGAGTCATTGTACTTTTCATGACACCGTCTTTTTTCCCGGCATTCACATTATGTATAACAATAACCCCACCATTACCATCCGGTGTTGCTGAAGGTGCATGGACTCCCCCCTCATGAAGAATTCCGTGATTCGCCTTCAGGTGCTCTTCAACAATAAATTTATCCCGATTCTTATCATATTTCCCAATGAAAGCCTGTCCTCCGCTCATATGACTGAAGAAAAGCATGATGTATTTTTCACTGCCAATGGGCCAAAAATACGGACAGGCACCATCATCGCCCGGCATAGTAAATATATCTCCTTCAACAAATGGATGCAGATATTCCCAGTTTATCAAATCCTTTGATTTAAATAAAAAATCAGCTGCACGGTACTTATGTGTATTTCCATAATAAAGATATCCGCCGGACAGAGAATAGTAGCAATCATCCTTTTTCCAGATACAAGGGTCAAAAACTTGATATTCCTTACCCTTGTTGTCCAGCTCAATAACCGCATTTTCGGTAAGCTTATCCCAATTTAAAAGAAGGTCATCATCAGAAAACGCCACCATGTTTCCTATTGTTGTTCCGTGATACATAGCGATTACCCTGTCTTCCTCTGTAAATGTAGCTCCGGAAAAACAGGCTTGCTCGGGTCCGGGATAAATGGCATATGGAAGGTCCTTCCATTGGATGAGATCTTCGCTGAAGGCATGCCCCCAGTGTTGTTTTGGATATTCCGGAGGATATGCCTGATAAAAAAGGTGCCAGAAACCCTTGTAAAAACAAAGTCCGTTGGCATCATGCATACCGCATTCAGGAGAAGTCAAATGATACAGTGGCCTGTGGGGATCCTTTTCCAGTTCCGCTCTTGATTTGGCAAAACGTTCCAAAAGTCCTGATGTTTGCAATTCATTTATCTGTTCGTTATAGATTTTACTATAAGTTTCCCTTGGAACCGGTGAGTAATAAGTCATATTATTTTCCTTAAATTTTGTATTTAATGGTTTCATCAATCATTGCATTGTAATTTTCATACTGCCGCTGAGTAATTTCTTGCGGCGGAGTACCTGTCGTGGAAATTATGAGCCTCTCCGGGCCGGCTGTCTTTTTAATATCCCTTACCCTTTCTCTGATATGCTCTGATGATTGATTGCTTATTTCACTGAATTGAATGTTTCCTGTTAAGGTAATTTGTTCTTTTGTAATATGCCTGATTTCCTTTAATGTTATATCACCCCAGGGAGACGCTTCAACCGGGTCAATCTGATCCACACCCATTTCCATGAATCTGACCAGGGCATTCCTTATGTTTCCATGGCAGTGTACTGCAACCATTTTACCTTTGGAATGACATAAATCCATTAGAGGTTTATCGTACTCATAAACAAGACTGTCAAAATCATAGGGGGACATCAGCGGAGGAGTTGCATGCTCAGCACCACCGAAACGAATAATTGGACTGGATGTCTTTTCCAGGATTTCTCCCAGGATATTTTTTGTTCTTTCATATGCGATATCCATCAGTCTGACAATACTGCCTCTATGAATTGCTGAAAACATTAGGAAATCCTGTGGATCAAACAATCTGCATACAGACATAACGGGAGATGGTATTGTACACCATGAAAGCCCACGATTACCAAGTTCATGAATTTTCCTTTCCTCTGCCTGTAGATTGCAATTAAGATGAGTATATTCTCCTTCTGCCAGTACCAGGGCATCCTCAATGGATTTACAAAGATGTTCAGTTACCCATTTGTGTCCGCTTCCCTTTTGATATACTTCAGTTTTCTGAAGCTTTCCTGCTCCAAATCTAATCGTAGTTTTATTTCCTTTTTCTGTTTTTTCTAAAATCCGTAGATCTTTGGAATCAATGAATATATTCTGTTCATCTATACAAGCTGGCTTGAATAGAAAAAAATTGTCACATTCCCTTTCCATTCTAGCCACAAGTTTTGTATATAAGGGGTCCTTTGTCCGCCAGTCATCATTGTCACCGTAACCATGAAACGGTGCAGGAACGAAGCATCCGTTTTCAATTCCAAATGGAATCAGTGTAAAAACAGGGGTTCTGTCCGTATTTTTTCCCGCAAGGGTATTATTAAGCCTTTCACGGGCATTCATCGTGCACTGTCTCCTTGATTCTTCAGAAAATCAACTATCTTTTTAAATACATGTTTTGCTTCCATGATCGGATAGAAAATCCACACATGGGGCATTTTCCCATAAACAAGAAAAGTCATATCCACATTCTTTTTCTTTGCCTGTTTAAATAGCTCATGACAATCAGCATATACAATTTCATGGGTTCCGGAAGTCATTAGTATTTTACCAAGTCCCTCTATATCACCATACAAAGGTGAAATCATTGGATTTTTCAAATTCCCTTCATCTGCATATTGCTTCGCAAATTCAAGCAGGCTGCTTTTCTTTAGTATAAAATCCTTTTTTTCAATAGGCCTTAATCTCCTGTTATCCATTGCCAGATCCAACCACGGGCAAATCATGATGATTTTGGAAGGTAAAACTTTGAACCCGTCACCCTTTAATTTTTGCGCCATGACAAGTGCCAGACCTCCCCCTGCGGAATCCCCGCCGAGAACGAAATCATCCCCGGGGTAAATTGAAACCAATTGTCTGTATGAATCATCCGCCATGCCAACTGTGTCTTTATAGTTGAACTCCGGGGCCAGTGGATAATCTACATAAGTTGCCCGGCAGCCAAGTTCTGATACAAGTCTGGACAGGAGGATCCAATGGATTATCCTTCCCTGGGATACATATGCCCCTCCATGGTAATATACAATATGAAGATTGCTTTTTTTCTCCCTGGGATGAATTGTTACGCACCGATGACCCATCACTTCAATTGAATCCGTATCAAAACGTCCTGAAACAACAACGGGTACAATGAATCTATTCCTTTTCAAAAGACCCAGGCTGTTCATAAGCTTGGTCTGCCTTTTACCCAGAACGTTATTCATTCCATCAATGATCCTAATGGTGTTGCTGTCCTTGAAATAATATCTCTTTTTACTTGCTGTCATATATTCTCTTCCTAATTCAATGGATATGAATAGACGGTACCGTCATTTTTATTGACAACAATGATGTCATATTCATCTGTCACATATATTCTGTCACCAAAAATATACATTCCGGTTTTAAGGTATTCAGCCGATTCATATAATAGGGTTCTGTTGCTGCCATCCGGATTACATTTATATATTGCATAATCTGTATGAATATATAGTATTCCATCAGACATATTCATTGATATTGTATAATCAGGGATCTCCATCCACAGGTCTTCAACAGTCTGGTTTGACAGGTTAACCCTATGTATGCTTCTGTATGTTCCTTCGTTGACATAATATGCATACCCCCCCGAAACCAGATAATTATGTGAATAGAAAGGAAATACTAGGATGCTTTCCTCTTTGGTTGCAATGTCATATTTAACAAGACCAGGTGCTGTTCCGGCATCAGTCGCATAGAAATATATAGAACCCTCTTCTATTACAAAGCTATGGGCTCTCATCTGTGTCAACTGCATTTCACCGCTTCCGTCAGTGTTCATTGAATATATTGGACCCTGCACAAATTCCTTTGTATAGTAAATGGTATCTCCGGCAAACTCATAATGATATACAGTGCTTTCTGTCACTTTTACCGGGGGATTTTCATAATCATATGAATAGAGGTAATATTCACCTTTTTCATAGTCATACATCAGAAAATACAGTTTGTCCCTGTAAGCCTGGACATCCTCTCCCTGATACTCAAATCCTTGAAAAACAATGGGTTCTTTTTCAAGGTCAGCTCCATGCTGCATCAGGGTTGTGTAATTAATAAATGTAACATATTCTCCTGTATAAGTTATATGGAGACCATAATGTGCGGAATTAAAACTTGTGTTACCTGTACTGTTTGCTCCGTTTGTTAAAACAACCTTTTCAATACCTGTCAAGGAATCAGGTTCCGTTGTGGTATCCGGTGAAGGTACCGGACTTGGGGTATTTACCGATTCCTGTGAAGGTACAGTACTTGTGACGTCCCCGGGTTTCTGGCTGTTACCATTGGTAACAACAGGGTTTTCTGTTTCTGAAAACTCCCCCTGAGTCTGACAGGCAGTAAAAAGCAATGAACCTGTAATCATCAAAATTAGAAAAACTTTATAAAATTGTTTCATATTTTCCCCCCCTTATACTGGTATTTTAGCATAATATAAAAATAAGTTTCATTGGTTATATCTGAAGGATATATAAAAATCAGCCGTATCAACATCAAATTCCAATGTCTTCATTCCTATTATAAGTTTACTTCCTACCGGATAGATATCCTGTGATTCCTCGCGCACAATGAAAAGTTCCCTGAAATCCACCGGCTCATAACCGACAGGTATCATTATGAACAGCCTCCCTGTCTCTCCTTCAGGTCTGTGGCAAACACCCTTGAGTACCAATTCTTCCGGATCCCAATGGACATGACTTATTTCCACGCCCCCCTGCGTCAGGTGCATGTCGCTGCCAATTATCCAGGGATGTTCGGTGGCTTTGGAAATTCTCAGTACCCTGACATCACGGGGCGGAATATGCACGGTGATTTCATCTGATACTTTACCAAGAACATGCTCATTCCAAAAATCAAATATGACGAATTCACCTTTACCGAACATGGTTTTCATGTCTATTTTTTCGCTCATGGGCTCCCTGTTGAAATTGAAGACTGCAAGTATGGAGAAATCACCGTATTCCTTATGAATCTCCAGACGGAAAATATATGGTGCATCAGGATAAGTTGATTCAAACAGATTGCACGGCACCATACTCCCATTGTATACGGGCAGTACTTTTTTAAGCATTGTAAGTCGTTCTTCACAGATTGTCGGGATATCATCGCCCATCATTACCGGGTTGCCTGACAACCCGAACAAACTGCAAACAATCCTTGCTTCATTCTTCGGAACAGGCTTCTGTATTGTTATCATATTGAATGAGTCATTTATATATAGTTTTTTATTATTTGGATTAGTAATGGCATAGTCTAAGGTTACTTCCTTTATGAGGTTATAATCATTTACAAGATAATTTGCAGGGAAAAACCCACCATGCCTTTGAACAGGTCTGCCCTCACCGAAATCCCTTGCTGCCCTTACTCCATCCACAAGGCCTATGTTGTAATATGTCGGTCCGCTGGATGACAATAGATATGTACCGGCTGAAACCGTATCCCTGATAACTTTCATTGCAGTTCTGAATGATTCAGGACCGTTGACAACATTTTTATCATAGAGGTCATATTCCGGGTCTATGCCATGCAAAAGAAAATCAATCATATAATATGAAATTCCGATGCTGTTGTAATAGTTGAATATTTTTTTCAGGAATACATGAAAATCCGGATGTGTCGGATCAAGATAATATGTCCTTGGCAGTTCTTCCGGTTTCTTCCCGTTGAAAGGCTGATGTGTAACCCTGCCGGTTTCAGTTATTACCTTTTCACCGTTCTTCATTGCAATGGCATTTTGGACATATTTAAGATTTTCAGAGGCTTCATTCATCCAAAATGGAGAAAACCACAGTCCCAGTTGTAATTTATTATCCCTGCATTGTTGTGATAATTTTTCAAGGCCGGAAGGAAAATTATAAGGATTGTCAAGATCCCAGTTACCTGGAAGATTATCTTTTGTATTAACTGTGCTTACCCAGATGTATTCAACTCCAAATCCCTTGAGCCTTTCACCTATTGCCTTAATATTCTGCTTTATCAGTTTTTCACTGTTTTCACGATAAAACCCATCCCTGAAATTCCATCCCCCGATCCACCCGACAGGCGTTTTTCCGAAGGGCTTGATTCTATAATGTTTCCCAACTGATTCAGCAAAAGATTCAAGTAAACCGTAGGAATCACCGTTCTCTTCAAAATAAAACCTTTCAGATTCAATTGATTCACCCGGTTTCAGAGCAAATCCATTGAAATCACAGTAAACAGATATTCTTACTCCTGAATCATGGGAATTGCAGCTTGAGTTGATTACTGTTCCGGAATGTTCTGTATCTCTAATGAATTCAACCTTGCATGTCAGACGGTCAAATGTCAGGAATCCCAGTGCAAGTCCCCCTTTTCCGATATTGTGAATAACCGTAAAAACTGAAGAGACATCCCTCTTCTCAATATCATTGATCCGCATGTTTCTGTTTCCTGCACATTCACCTTTTTGCATCAATGCAATGCAGCCATCCGGTTTGTCATTTGGTATATTAATGCGGGCATTATAAATGAAATATATTCTATTTAATTTTATATCAGTTTTTTTACGGTTGGTAAGTAATGCTGAAAAAACAGTTTTATCATCCTGCACCCTGCAGTCATATGACACTTCCGGAACACCTTCAGCATCAACTAGAAATGCCGCATTATCAATTGAATATATTTCCCCCTTGGAATCAAATCCCGTAACCTTGAAATCAGTGATTAACATACTTCACCTCCGGTTATTTTATTTAATTATACTCTCCCCGGTTAAATCATGAAATAAAAATTGAAAATCATCAAGGCATGTATATAATAAATACGAGTAAAACAAAGGGGTGTTTAAATGAAACATAATATGAGAACAAGACAGGTTCATCTTGATTTCCATACTTCGGAAGCAATAGAAGGAATCGGAAAAGAATTTAGTAAAAAACAATTCCAGGATATGTTAAAAGCCGGTCATGTTAATTCCATAACCGTATTTTCAAAGTGCCATCACGGATGGGCCTACCATCCCTCCAAAGCTAATGAAATTCATCCTAACCTTGATTTTGATCTTCTTGGTGCACAAATTGAAGCTGCTCATGAAATAGGAGTCAAAACTCCTGTCTATATATCTGCAGGACTTGATGAAAAAATGGCAGTCCGCCATCCGGAATGGCTTATTAGAGATAAAGAAGGAAAAACCAACTGGGCGCCTGATTTCATGACCCCGGGATTTCACCAATTTTGTTTCAATACACCTTATGTGGATTACCTGCTTGGTCAAATACGTGAGGTTCTGGAAAACTATGATGCAGATGGTATTTTCCTTGATATAGTTGGTGTCAGGCATTGTTACTGTAATAATTGTGTTGCAGAAATCAGGAAAAGAGGTTTTGACCCCAGGGATGATGAACGGATGATGGAACTCTGGGAACAAACCTATGCCAACTATACTTCAGGTGTCCGGAAAGTGATTGATAAAATAAAACCGGGCACTCCTGTATTTCATAACGGCGGACATATAAGAAGAGGGCGAAGAGACCTCGCCCAAATGAATTCACACCTTGAATTGGAATCACTTCCTACAGGTGACTGGGGTTATCAGCATTTTCCTATTTCTGCAAGATATGCACAGGGACTTGATATGGAATTCCTTGGAATGACGGGCAAATTTCATACATGGTGGGGAGAATTCGGTGGATTCAAGCATCCAAATGCCCTCAGGTGGGAATCCGCCCTCTGTCTTGCCAATGGAGCCTGCTGTTCCATTGGAGACCAACTGCACCCTGAAGGCCTGATGGATTTTGCAACCTATAAACTTATCGGCAGTGCTTACATGGAAGTGGAAGAAAAGGAAGAATGGTGTTTTGATACTGATAATATAGCGGATATCGCAGTGCTTAGCACTGAATCTGTAATTCAAAACGATATGGGGATAAAGAGTGGAAGTGAAGATGCGGGCTGCGTCAAAATTCTTCTTGAAGGTAAGTATCTGTTTGATGTAATTGATCTTGACAGTGATTTAACCGGTTATAAGGTTCTTATCCTTCCCGACATTATAAGAATTGACGAAAGACTTGATGAAAAACTGACTGAATTTGTTGCTGACGGTGGCAGGATTCTTGCTACCGGAGTTTCCGGACTTAAGAATAATAATGAATTCGCATTTGATTTCGGGGCTTTATATGTCGGTGAAAGCAAATTCAAGCCATCATATTTCAAACCCGGTTTCGAACCCAAACCACTGGAAATATCATCTTTTGTAATCTATAGAAGCGGCCATGAAATTAAGCTGCATATGGGAATTGAACACGGTGAATTCAGGAATTCATATTTCAACAGGGATATCTTCACATTCTGTTCTCATCAGCATACACCTCCGGAAGCTAAAAGGTTTTCACCCGGAATGACCGAAGGCCGTGAAGGCATTTATATTGCATGGCCTGTTTTTTCAGAATATAACGAAATGGGAAGCTATATTGTAAAAAATATGGTTATTCATGCCCTTGACAGGTTACTTGGGGAGAGAAAGACACTTACCATCAACCTTCCGGCCCAGGGCATTGTTACACTCCAGGAACAACAGAACAAAAAAAGGCTTATCCAGCATAGTCTGTATGCATCTCCTGTACTTCGGGGTAAAAAAACCACACTTGAAGTAATAGAGGATATACTTCCCGTTTACAGAACAGAAATAACCATCAAAATAGATAAAGAAGTTAAGAATGTTTATCTTGCTCCTCAGAAAAAGGATATAACATTCCGACAAACCAATGGTGTATTAAATTACACAATAGATCAATTTGAGTGCCACCAAATGGTTGTCATAGATTATTGAAAAGTTGAATCATCCGGTACTGTCATCAATCAGAAGACAGTACCGGTGATTTGATTTTATTTATTTCAACGTCACCTTCTATAGCTTCAAATGTTACTTCGCCATCCTTGATATGAACAAGTCCATATCCATCTGCAGTAGACAAAAATGATGTTAAATCATTATGATGTTTTTCAATGACAAGGGTTTTATCAACAGAATCATACCTTATTCCTGTATATCCTTGAATCAATGAATATGATGATAGTGCCCTTGCATACCAATGGCCGCATTCATATTCATCATATGGATTTCTTTTTTTACCATCATACCTGTTTCTGGCAGTTTTTATGATTTCCAAAGCTTTGTCATTTTCTTTGAATCTCATCAAATGTGATGCCACCTGATATTCAAAGCCTGTCCAGACTTCATTGCAGTAAGGGAACGGGAGAGACGGCTTTCCTCCCCTCGGCCATGTACACAGCAGCAATCCGCCTTCATCTCCAAGCGCGTAACCCGGTCTCTGGGGATTTACATGATCAAGCAGGGTTCTCCTGAAATTATATTTCCATACAGACAGCAGATGACTTTTTACCTTTTTTGAATCAAGGATTTCATCAAGACCGCAAACCGCTGCCATCCAGGCCCCTAAAACTCCGTCCGAAAGACAACCGCTGCCATATTGATACTTGGGTCCTTCAATTTCAATCAATTGCCTGCAATGTCGGTTTTCTTTTGACAAATCAAGTTTTGCATTCAGGTTGTCCCATTCTGTCTGCTGGAAAAAATATTCCCCGTTGTACAGCCGGTCCTCGATATAGGTTTTACCTTTTTTATATAGTTCCTTATACTCATCCACATTTAAATCAAGTTCCCCACCCATTTTTATCGCAGCCATAAGTGCTCCCAGATAAAAGGATGAACACATTCCGTCAGCTCCCCAGAACTCTATATCATATGTATTATGATGAGGTTCCTTGATAACTCCTTCCCTGCCGGGATCCCAGGTCCTAATGCAGTAATCAAGGCTTGCTTTGGTCTTTTCCCAGTAAGAGGACATCCAGTCAGTATCACCTGAAATTCTCCACTCCCGGTAAATCTTCATTATTCCGCCAAGCTGACCGTCGGAAGCAGCATAAAAATCATGTACAGATGGTCGTATGGGAATTGATGACCTGAAAGTCTGATGTCCCTCCTTATTCTGTGATTCATTGAATTCCGTCTTTCGAAATGTTCTTTCAAGGCTCGGGAACAGATGACAAATTGCCTGTGCATAATTCCATACATGGGTACAGCTTCCATAACAGCACCCGTCAGTGTCGCAACAGCCCTCCCATGCCCATAAACGCCCGTCTATCTGACGTAATATAGTCGGGGACTTCAATATGCTTAGATTGGCAGTCACAGCCTCCAGAACTTCATCCGGCCATGTGCTTTTATATAAAGCCTCAGTAAATTTCCATGTTCTGATTCTAAGTTGATTTATATTAGAAGTTAAATAATCCATGATTTCATCAATTGATTTGAATTTGCCGCTGTACCATGGGCTGTGGGTTCCTTTACATCCGCATCCATCTTCCGTTTCGCGGCCTTTTCTTATGTTGCTTCCCGGTTTATACCATGCCAACTTTAAAATTATAGTCTTTGATTCACCGGGTTCAAGACCAAATGGAACTGTCAGGGAGCCTCCGGGGCTGTTGTTTAATTCATCCCGTTTATCAAAAACCATTCCTGACTCTATATCTTTCCAGAGCATGGTAAGTTTATCAAACCAACCACCATCATACCAATCAGTATTTACATGGGCTTCTTCCACAGAAACCATGAAACGGGAAGCTCCACCATCACATGAATCACCGCTTCCATTCAGGGTAAATTCATTTTTACCGGGTATAACCTTCGCACTTGTTTCACCGGAATTCTCTTTGTTTTTACCAGGTGTCAGAAAATTAAATGCATTGAAACTGTAAACTGCATCAATATTGGATTTACATGTACTTTTAAATGTGTATTCAATGATAGCAACCGGAAGTGACGATGAATCTGCGTCAAGAGGAATAAATGGACTCCAGGCTTTTATTGAAACATCAACAGGCATTGTTTCATCATATAAATCAAGCAATGCAAATGGAAACATTGAACTGAAGTTATTATTTCTAAAACGAGGCAATCCAAAATTTTTACCTTCCAGACCATTACCTGTACCATTGTGACCGGTTCCACCAACAACAGGATGACCGAAAATTTTATGATACGGAACCTGCCCCTCCAGAACCCTGGCATTTTTATCATCACCGTTTTTTGTGTAAATCGTTGAAAATACATTTGGTTCAAAATATATGTCCGGGCTGTTTTCAATTGAGAAGTTTCCAAGCATCCCGCTTCCCTGGATGCATATCATTCCTGCACCGATACCACCCAGCGGGAAAGCTATATGCCTTAGGTTTTCACCTTCATAGATTCTAGTTTGCCCCATGATTCACCCCCGGATTTTTATGTTAATATTCTATCCCCTTGTCAAAAAAATATAAAGAAAAACCCGGATTTTTCAAAAAAATCCGGGTGCAGTCGTAATTTTTTTTTATCTGGTGGCAACAAGTGCGCATGCCTGCACATGATCAAGTCCCAATTCAGCTGCTTTTTTTAAAACACTTTCATCATATGTTCCCGGTTGAAACCAAAGATATTTTATGCCAAGTTCACCGGCCTCATTGACATATGACAGCGATCTTTTAGGTGTAACAACAAAATTTAGAACATCAGGTTTTTCAGGCAGTTGAGAAAGACTTTTATAACAGGTATCTCCGTCAATTTCATTATATAGCGGGTTTACTGCATAGACCTTATATCCCCTGGACTTAAGTTTCCTGTAAATCATGCTTCCGTATTTTTCAGGATTTTCATTTGCTCCTATTACCGCCCAGACTTTCTTTTCAAGCATAATTTCTTCAAGCATATCATTCACCGGTTCCCTCAATGACTCCCCTTGGGCATATTTCAATGCATTTTCCGCAATTTATACAAACATTTTGATCTATTTCAGCTGTTCTGTTTTCATTCATGCTTATTGCTTCCTCAGGACAGTAAAACATACATACTCCGCATCCTGAACAGCCTGCCTGTCTGATTGTTGGCATAACTACCTCTCTTTTATCAGCAATCACAAGAATCAACCTGGCGTTCTGCAGAATATGCAGCTATTGCTCCATCAGCAGCAGCAGTTACAACCTGCCGCAGGTTTTTCTCGCGTATATCTCCACAAGCCATTACCCGTGGAATATTTGTATTCATATTTTCATCTGTTATTATATGTCTTGATGGGCTCAAATTAACCATACCCTCTACCAGTTTGGTATTCGGATTAATTCCTATAGCCACAAAGACACCTTCAATTTTGACAGTACTGATTTCATCCGTCTTGACGTTTTTAATTTTCAGGGCTTCCACTGCCTCGGTTCCTTCAATGTCCTCTACTACAGAATCCCAGATAATCTCTACCTTTGGATTATTGATGACTTCATCCTGCAGGGATTTTACAGCTCTCAATGAGTCTCTTCTGTGGACAAGATAAACTTTTTTGCACATCCTTGAAAGGTAGTTTGCATCTTCAACCGCAGTATCACCACCGCCTATGACTGCAACTGTCATGTCCCTGTAAAAAGATCCGTCACAGGTTGCACAATATGAAACACCTCTGCCCATGAGTCTGTTTTCCTGGTCAAGTCCAAGTCTTCTGGATGAACCTCCCATAGCAAGAATCACTGATTTTGAATTGAAAACTGTTTTTCTCGTTGTGATGGTTTTTATCTTATCCTTGAGTTCAAGTTCAATAACTTCATCATATAGAACTTCTGCACCGAATTTCTTAGCTTGGTTTTCCATACGCATTGCAAGCTCTATTCCATTGATTGGGTCTTCAAATCCGGGATAGTTTTCCATAACCTCTGTTGTTGCCATCTGGCCTCCTGAAAACATCCTTTCAATCAATAGAGTTTTTAAGTTTGCCCTTGCACTATACAATGCTGCTGTAAATCCTGCGGGCCCGCCGCCCACTATAATAACGTCATAAACCATAATTCACCTGCCTGTTTTCCTTATTAATCCGCCCATGCTCACTGGACCCGTTCCTTGATATGAGTCTGTTCCATTAATTTGAAATCAGACCCATACCATTATACAACAGATTATTTGTTTTCATTAACAAGTGAATCAAGAATTTCAGTATATTGACTTTCAGGCTGGACTCCGACCATGTTATGCAGAACTTTTTTGTCCTTAATAATCATAACATTCGGAATGCTTCTGACTTGAAAATATGCTCCCAGTTCCTGTTCTTTGTCGACATTGACTTTTCCAATAACAACATCTTCACCATATTTTTCCGCAAGTTTTTCAACTATTGGTCCAAGCATTCTGCAAGGCATACACCATTCTGCCCAGAAATCAAGAAGAATTGGTTTATCACTTTCAACTATACTGTTAAAATTGTCTTTTGTTACTTCCACTGTTGTGCTTTTTACTTTTTCGCTCATTTTTAAAATCCTTTCAAAACTAAAGTACAGGCGTATTTTATATGCTGTTGTTTTTTTAGTATGTGACTTTGTCACTCTTTTAACAATTTTATTTTCCCGCGTTGTTGCAAAATGATTTTGTCTCCTGCCAGTTTCTTGAGGGTACGGCTGACAACTTCCCTTACAGAGCCAATGTTTACTGCAAGATTTTCCTGGGTTATATGGACGATACCTTCTTTGTCCTTATTTGAATGTAGATAAGATATTATTCTATCCTCAACACTTGTAAACTTTATTTCTTCAACCAATGTAAGTGCCGACACAAGTTTTTCTGCCATTTCAGAAAAGATATAATTCTTGAATTCACTGCTGATATCCATCAGGTGTCTGAAATTTTCAGGTGGTATCATTGCTGCTAAAGTATCTTCATCAGCCTGGGTTGTAAAATCATATTCAATGCTCCCAAGTATACATATTGCAGCAAGAATGCATATATTGCCGTTCTCAACATAGTATCC